>OZ260079.1:3664342-3969704 GCA_965284365.1 Phragmitibacter sp. | reverse complement strand
CGCTCCACCTCTGCTCGGTGACTTCGGCGCAGCCGCCTTTTTAGATGGCTTGGCGCCAGCAGAAAAGTCCGCTCTGCAACGCCTCGACGTCCACGCTTTTGGCATTCTCCTGGAAGAATTGCTCTCCCGCACCCCATTCTCCGATCAGGACCAGACGCTCCAAAACGCTCTGCTCGAACTCCAATCTACATGCAGTCAGGCTAACACAGCTGCCAGACCCAGCTTCACCCAGATTTCCGACAGCGTACGCTTCTTCGCGTAGGAAGCGCATACTCCGGATCAACAGCTAAGCCGTCCGGAAAACCCGGCAAATTGCACCGGCTTCCTCAATGAACGCCGGCAGGTTCTCCGGCTTCACCAGTTTGCCATTCCGGCGCACCACCAGACGTGACCCACCCAGGCATTGCACGGTGACGCCTTCATGACGCTCCAGTTCCTCCAGAACAGAATCCGTAAAAGCCTGCCTCACCCCGGCTTCATCATCGGCCTGCATGTTGAACATTTTGCTGAACTTGGGATGTGTCTCGAAATCGATGTCCTGTCTGCCGAACCGCTCTGCCACCCGTGAGAAGAAACCCTCGGGTGCAAGCACGAACGCAGGCAGCGTCGCTCCCTCCCGATCAAAAATCGCGATCGTCTGCTTAACCGTGCGCTGGCTCTTCCCCGTACCTGTCACATAAGAATAATCGATGATCTGCGTCTTCCATCCATCGCTCGCCGCACGCTCATAGTGGTTCCACACATTCGTGTTTCGACGTCGGTCAGCGAAATGCACACTCTGCATGAAGTGCGTCAGATTAAGGCGATCTTGGGTGACTTGGTGAAACCCCTCACGCGTGAGGATGTCGTCCAGCTCCCGCCGGCGCTTCTGATCGGCCCTCTTCTGTAGAGTCGACATGCCCCAGACTAACAAAACAGCGACGACAATGATGATGGCAAAGAACCCAAATCCGACAGGATTTCCGGCGTTAGAACTGGCGGCGAGCAGTTGGATCATGGCGAGATAAAGTCGCCATCCTAAAACAAGCGCATCCCCTGCCAAGTGAATAACTCACGAAATCGGCTACCTCGCCTTAGGCTCGATCAGGTAGACACCAAAACTCGCCCGCACCGCATCCGCCATCTTCATGCGTTTAAGCTCATGCCCCGCTCCCCATGAGTCCGTGAATAGCAATTCCTGCTTAGCCAGATTGTAGCCAATGATCAGCCGCATGTGGCCACCCCCGGCCTGCATCGCAATGGAGGGCTCCTCAGGAAACAATCCCAACTCCAAAGCCCACAGCAGCGGCATGCCTTTGTCGATCTCCTCCTGGATCATCTTCGCAAAGCGGTCCGGGCGCGCATTGCGGTCACCCGAGGCAGACATGGGTGATTTCTCCAGCAGCGGCTTGAAGCGCACGTTGAATTTGCTGTCGATCTTGTTCATCGCTTCGAAGAAGTCTCCCGAACTCGTCCCTCGGTCGGCATCACTGGCCGCCACCTGCGCCAGTTCATACTGATCCACCGGAATATGCAGATAGCCGAACAGCCGCTGACAGGAAGCCACCACGCAATACCCCTTGTCCCCCTGATCCACCATGGGCACGCCGCTCACATACACATCCCCATTGGCCTCCTTCTTCACAAACTTCGGCAACGCCGATCGGGTTAACGCCGTGCTGCTCTGACCAATCGCCGCGATATTCAGCAGCTTCTCCCGCCCTGCCACCGGCGCGATCTTCAGCCGCAGAAATTCCGCCCCACCCCGTTTGCTCATCGCGTCTGCATTATACTCCAGCAAGGCCAAAGCCGCCGGCGCCGACCAGAACCAGCCAGTTGTCTTCACCGCCGTCTGCGCGGATGGACGCCTCTCCGCCGGCTTCACGCCTAACAAGCCAATGAGTGACTGCCCCGCCAGCTTGTAGCGCGCATCAAAATCCTGCGGCGATATCTCCCCGCTGTCACCCCGATTATACAAAGACAGCGTCACTTGCGATACCTTGCCATCTTTAAAATCAATGAGAGCCTCATCCACCGGCACCCGCCGCTGAAACAGAGTCAGATCCACTTCCACATTGGAAAAGGGCCTGCGCGAGAATCGTGCGGTGTCCTTCCCCGTTGTCAGCCACCGGAAGTAAGGCGACTCCATCTCCTCCGCGATACCAAACACTTTCTCCAGCGCATCCGGCGTCATGTCCCAGAGTTGCGGCAGCTTCAGCAGCGCATCGAAATTGCAAAACAGCTCCGTCTTATTCGCGTTCATGCCCGTGCCACTGCTGGATGAGCCATTAGCCAGCACGTCCGGATCAGTCCCTGGCGGCGCCAGCACGAAACTCAGCGACTGGTCCGCGCTGCTGCTCGTCAGGCACGCAACACCCTCCGCCCCACTCCACGTCATCGTGTAGGCCTGCTGGTCCCCTTTGCTCCCGTAAAAGCGCGTCCTCGGTGCCGGCGCAGCTTTCAACATCTGGCTGAGCGCTTGCTCCGTCGCCTTGCGGGATTTCTCCAGAACTCCCGCATCCATGCGCACCGCTTTATCCTCGCCGCTCACCACCACCCGTACTCGCGCAGCCTTGCCTTCACGGAAATCCACCATCGCTTCCGCCACCGGCACCGCTCCACCAAAGACCGTGGTGTTCACTTTCACGTTCTGAAACGGCTCCCTCGTGAAGACCGCCCGGTCCCGCTGCTCGCTCGTCTTCCCCAGCCAGAAGAAAAAAGGATTCGTGCTGAATCCCTCCCCCGGGCACCGCTCTGCCATCTCATCCTGGGACAAATCCCACAGCCCATGCAAAGCGATCACCGAGTCGAAATTCAGATCCAGTTGGTGACTCTGACGCTGCTGACCCACACAGGGTGTCAGCAAAAAAGCCATCACCAAGGCAAAGCCAACCAAAGTAGGGAAGCGGAAGGGGCGCACATAGGATTTGTAACGAATCGCCGGATTCTGTTCAAGGTCTTTGCCCCGGCTCCAGGGAGAAATCCACCGCAAAGCCCCGAAACCTCACTTCGGCCGCTGCATCTCAAACCGGTCCCCTGTGTGGCAATACCAATGCGGACTGGCCATGCGTCCGATCACTTGAAACTTCTCACTGCGCACCCGCAGGGTCTCCACATCAAGCAGTTCATCTCGCACATGCACCCGCTTCACCAGACCGATGATGAGCCGGTTGTCTCCAATTTGCAAAGTCCCCCATTCCACACACTCCAGGCTGGCCGGAGCTTCGGCAATGCGCGGCGTCTTGATCACTGACGATTCAGCCGTCGTCAGTCCCACGGCCTCCAGTTCACTCGTGCCATACGGCAATGTCGCCGCCGTGCCATTCATGGCCTGAGCCAGTCCCTCGTCCACCAGGTTCACCACGAACTCATGATGCAGCCGCACATTTCTGGCGGTGTCCTTCGGCGTCCCATCCTCGCGGTCACCCGGGCAAAATCCCACAATCGGCGGGTCAGATCCCAGCACGTTAAAAAAGCTAAATGGCGCGGCATTCACCACCCCATCCGGCCCCAGGGTCGTCACCCATGCAATGGGCCGCGGTGTCACCAATGATGCCAGCAGCGCATAAGCGCGGTCGGCGTGCTCGTTCTCTAGATCCAGTTCCATGTGTCTATCTACTTACGTCCCTGACGGCGCGATGCCAAATCAAACACATCATCGCGCTTTTGCTTCATTTAGCGATTCCCTCGGCGCGAACTGCGGCATGATACGCACCGCTTCCGCCTTCACATGCCCGTCCTGCACCAGGTGCAGCACCAGACGAAAGACCCTGTTGGCAAATGACGCCGGGCTCACAGTATAGCGCGCCACCGGCGGCGCTGTATGTTCCAAAAAGCTATCTTCATCCCGGCAGAGAATCGCCATGTCCTGGGGCACCCGCACCCCTCGTTGCAGCAGATAAGTCAGCGCGGTCAGCGCATGGGCAGACCTCGCCACCAGCAGCGCCGTCGGCCGTGGCCGCGCCGCCAGCAGCTCGTCCAGGCGGACCATGATGCCGCGCCGCGTGCTGTCATGCCGCGCCACCATGCCCATCACACCGCGCGCCGTCGCTGCATTCAGTCCCTCTTGAAAGCCCTGTTCACTTTCGCGATCTCCCCCAAAGCGCTGATTCTGGATCAGCAGCGCGATCTTCCGATGCCCCCGATTCGTCAGCACCCCTACCGCGTGACGGCACACCGCCCGATAATCCCGATCCACCGAAGGCAAATCGACTCCATCCATGAGGGATCCCACCACCATGCACGGGATGTTCCGCTCCATGAACCAGCGCTGCATCGTCTCGGTCGTTTGATAAAGAATCCACGCCGCCGCAGGCACACTGTCCACCAGTGCTGCCAGCGCATTCTCCGGTTTGCTTTTGCTAAAGGCCGCCCCACCCACTTGCACATGCAGAAAGTGTCCTGCGGCCGCAAGTTGACCCCTCAACTCATCGACCCACACAAGAACAAAGGGCGGCATGGCCTCCATCGTTTCCGGGCTAAGCAATCCTACCGTAAAAACCTGCGCCCCCGCTTTTGCTCCCTTCTCCAGGATGCGCGTCCGCTTCCCTTGATTGATCGCGATCACCTTTTCGCGGTGCAACACATTCAGAGCTGCGCGCAGCGTTGGCCGGCTGATTTGCCACTGCGCACACAAGGACCTCTCCCCCGGCAGATACTCTTCCCATGTGCCATTGCGAATCGCTTTCCGCAGAGCATTGGCCGCTTCATTGACCAGAGAAAAGCGCTGTATGCGCGGCGTGTTGTGCGGAGATGCGGATTCACTCATGTTGTAAGAGTTCTTGCGACCACATCAGCATGACGGAACCGCTGGTAAATGCAAGTAACCAGCTAGCCAGACTTCCCGCCGCCCGTTCCCTCACCACTAACTAATCACGCAATTACCACTCACATCCTCCGCCATGCTTCGCACTCTTCGCCCTCTCGCCCTGGCCTTGCTCACGGCCTCCTGCCTGCCGCTATCTGCCGCTCCCCCTTTCATTGAGAAGCAAGACCTCTTCTCCGAAAACACCCTCGGCTTTAAGATCTACCACATCCCCGGCATTGTCGTCACGGCCAAGGGAACTGTACTCGCCTGGTGTGAAGCGCGCAAGAAAGGCGGCGACTGGGATGACATTAAGGTGCTCCTGCGTCGGTCCACGGATCAAGGCAAGACTTGGAGCCAACCACAAAGCATCTGCGATGTCCCCGGTCCAAAAGAGAAGAACCCCTTCTCGCTTCTCATCAAGAACGTGGACAAGAACGATGTCACTTACAACAACCCCGTCCTCATCGCAGGGAAAGACGGCACCGTGCATGCCCTCTTCTGCCTCGAATACATGCGCTCTTTCTATATGCGCAGCACCGATGACGGTGTCACCTGGAGCACGCCGGTGGAGATCACCAGCACTTTTGAAAAGTTCCGGCCTGCTTATGACTGGAAGGTCCTCGCCACCGGCCCCGACCATGGCATTCAATTGAAGTCCGGACGTCTGCTTGTGCCCGTCTGGCTTTCCACCGGCACCGGTGGCAATGCCCACCGCCCTTCTGTCACCGCCACCATTTATAGCGACGACGATGGCAAGACCTGGCAGGCCAGCGAGATCGCCGTCCCTTGCACAGATACCTGGATCAATCCCAATGAAACCATCGCCATCGAACTCGCTGACAGCAGTGTCATGTTGAATGTCCGCAGCGAATCAAAGCATCATCGCCGCATCACCACCACCAGCAAAGACGGCGCCACCGGCTGGAGTGAGCCGAAGTTCGAAGAGGCTCTTCTCGAATCCATCTGCATGGGCAGCATCATCCGCATGTCTACTAAAGAAAGCTCGGACAAAAATCGCATTCTCTTCTCCAATCCTAACAATCTCTTGCGTGCAGACGGCAAACAGGAACCCGGCAAAAACCGCGACCGCCGGAACATGACCGTAAAGCTAAGCTACGACGAAGGCCAGACCTGGCAGGTCAGCAAGGTCATCGACCCCGGCTGGAGTGCTTATAGCGACATCGCCGTCGCTCAGGACGGCACCATCCTCTGCTTCTACGGCCGCGGAGATAAACCCAGCTTCGCTGGCGCCCATCTCACCCTCGCCCGCTTCAATCTCGAATGGCTCACCGAAGGGGCCGACGCTCTGCCTGCGGAGAAAAAGTGACACTCGCACGTTGGCGGCGCTTCAGTTTTACCGCGAAGGCGCGAAGAATGGAAGAGTTGAAGTTCTAGCACTTCATCACTCTCTCTTCTAGCCATGCATTGCCGCTCCGATACATCTTTCTTCAATCCTCACAAACCTTCGCGCCTTCGCGTCTTCGCGGTGAAAACCCAATGAAACCCACCTCTCTCGCATTATTTAGCTTCCTAGGATTGTTAGGTTTAACAGCAAGCGGCTTCGCCGCCGCGCCCCTCTACGAAACCTCCCTCGTCTACCCTCTCACCCCAAACAACAAACCGAACTACCGCATCCCCAGTCTCATCCTCGCTGCCAACGGCGACCTCCTCGCCATCGCCGAAAAACGCAACGACGGCCCTGGGGACATCGGCAATCACGATATCGTCTGCAAACGCAGCCAGGATCAAGGCCGCACCTGGAGCGAGGAACAAGTCATCTTCGACGACGAAAAGCGCGTCTGCACTGACATCACCGTTGGCCTCGACCAGACCACAGGCAAACTCTTCCTCTTCTTCCTGAAGGACAAAAAGCGCTTCGTCCACTTGACCAGCACCGACCACGGCCTCACCTGGCAGGGCCCCGTCTCCATCCACGAACAAGTCACGAAACCCGAATGGGACCAACTCAAAGCCAAAGTTAAGGACACTGACGAAGAACCCGAGAATCCCAAGGGCCGCATGGCGATGTGGGAGAAAGACTGGGACCAGCGTTACGGCATCGGCCCCGGCAATGCCATGGTGCAACTCTCTTCCGGCCCGAAGGCAGGCCGCCTCATCGTGCCAGCCCGCCACCGTGAGGACACAGGCAAAGGCCGCCTGCGCAGTTTCGCTCATGCCTTCTACAGCGACGATCACGGCCAGACCTGGAAGCTCGGCGGCACCATTGGCCAGGACACCAGCGAGTGCCAGTTCGTGGAACTCGCCGACGGAAGCATCCGCGTCATCTCCCGCAATGAAAGCGCCAAGGACTCACCTGACAATCTTCGTCACTTAACCTCCATCAGCAAAGACGGTGGCGAAACCTGGGCCCCGATCACCCGCCTGGAGGAACTCATCACCCCGCGCTGCCACGGCAGCACCGCGCGTTTTACGCTGGCCTCTACTGACGATAAAAACCGCCTCCTTTTCTGTAGCCCTTCCTCTCCCTTCCGTCAGGCTGAGCATCCCTATGGCCGCTACAATCTTACCGTCCGTCTCAGCGAAGATGAAGGCCAGTCCTGGTCCACCGGCCGCACCATCTGGCCTCACCCATCTTCCTACTCAGACATCGTCGTCTTTCCAGACAAGACCATCGGCATCCTCTACGAGCGCGGAGCCAAAGGCACTGTCAACTATTGGGACGAAGTCCACATGGTCCGCTTCGACCTGAACTGGCTCACCTATGGCCGCGAGTCCATGCCCGCGAAATGAATAAGACCAGTCCCCTCCAAGCCCACGAGTGACCTTTTCTAAGTCCACTTGCTTGCCGAACGCAGTCTGTGACTGATTCCACAGGGGGAGAACATCCCGGACGCACGTAGGACGAGTTTCCAAACTCGTCCGGCAAGCCCCCGCACGTTACACCTAGCGCAACACGCTTCATAGCCCTTAAACGCATTTGATTTTTTTGCCCCGTACCCGACCGCAATCCGCACAAAGAAATTCCTCCTCATCCAACGTATCACTCTCTCACGCCTCGATACGCCACGCCATGATCCGACTCCGCACACTCCTCCTAGCCGCCACCGCCCTCATTCTTCCCTTCGCGTCATCTCTTTCTGCTCAAGCCACCCCTGACAATTCCCAACACGCAACTTCCTCCGACGTCTGCGTCTACGGCGCCACCCCCGCCGGTGTCGCGGCTGCCATAGGCGCCGCCCGTGAGGGCAAAAAGACCGTCCTCCTTGAGCCGATGCAAATCATCGGAGCCATGATGAGCAGCGGCCTCAGTTTCAGCGATTCAAATCAGACCGCCCGCGAAGCCCTCGGCGGTGTCTTTGAGGAGTTTTACCTCCGCGTCGAGAAGCACTATCAATCCAAAGGCATTGAGCTGCCGTATAAAGTCGCAGACAAAGACCAGAAGCATTGGATGAATGAACCGCATGTCGCGGAAAACATCTTCCACGACCTGCTGAAGGAAGCTGGAGTTACCGTTATCACCGGGCAATCCCTCAAGGAAGTCACCAAAGACGGCGCCCGCATCCGCCAGATCCGCACCACAGATGGCCTCCATCAGGCCCGCGTCTTCATCGATGGCACCTATGAAGGCGACCTCATGGCGAAGGCCGGTGTCTCCTACACGCTTGGCCGCGAACCCGCACACCTTTATCAGGAGTCACTCGCCGGACATCAGTATCCCAAGAAGCCCATGGCTGTCTCCCCTGTCGATGCCCAGGGCAAGATCCTCCCACTCATCACCGCTCCCACCGCAGGCGATCCCACTCAGGCCGATGGTCACATCATGGTCTACAGCTTCCGCCTCTGCGTCACGGACAAAGCCGAAAACAAAGTCCCTTTCCCCAAGCCCGCCAACTATGACCCTGCCCAGTTTGAGTTGGTGAAACGCTACTTTCAGAAATACCCCGAAGCCCGCCAGCTCATGGACTTCTACAAGCTGCCCAATGGCAAGATCGATGTGAACAACAGCATTGGCGGCCAAATCTCACTCGGCCTCGTTGGTGCTAGCGATGCCTGGCCGGAGGCAGATGAAGCCACCCGTCAGAAAATCTGGCAGCAGCACAAAGACTATACCCTCGGCCTCTTACACTTCCTGGCCACTGACCCCAGCGTTCCCGCGAAGCATCGTGACGAGATTCTAGCCCTCGGCCTGTGCAAAGACGAATTCGCCTCCACCGAAAACTGGCCTCCCGTGCTCTACATCCGCGAAGCCCGCCGCATGAAAGGCGCTTATTTCATGACTCAGGCTGACGTTCTCCAAAAGGTCGACAAACCCGACTCCATCGCGATCAGTTCATTCCCCATCGACTCCCACGACTGCCAGCGCATCCCCACCAGCGATGGCGGCTTCGTCAATGAAGGCACGATCTTCCCCCGTCACGTCGTCGGTCGCAAGATCGGCCAGCCTCACCAGGTCCCCTATCGCAGCACCACTCCGTTGGAAAAGGAATGCGACAACCTTCTCGTGCCCGTCTGCATCTCCTGCTCCCACGTCGTCATGAGTTCCATCCGTGTAGAGCCCACCTGGATCGTCATCGGCCAGAGCACCGGCATCGCTGCCGCCCTCGCCGCCACCCTCGACACCCCCGTCCAAAAAGTTCCCTACGACCAACTGCGCGCCCGCCTCCTCGCTCAAAAGCAAGTTCTCGATCTCTCCGTCGTTAAGATGCCGTGAAAATAGCTCCTTCCCACGCCCCAACGGAGTGCGGTGGCTTGCCACCGCTCGGTTGGAGGAGCTTGCTCCGACGCGGCGCGGAGCAGGCAAACTCCTGACATGGTCACTCACCTAATTCACAGGCAAACTCAGTCACTCACGGCCACTTCTCTCCCATCGACCCATGACTCGCCCATCCTCGCGCCACTTTCTCTTCACTCTGGTGGCCACCTTCGCGTCCCTCTCCACCACCCTCCTCCACGCCGAAGTCCGCCTCCCTTCTCTCTTCTCCGACCACATGGTCATCCAGAACGGCCGCCACGTCCCCGTCTGGGGCTGGGCCAGCCCCGGTGAAGAAATCACGCTCAAACTCGCCTCACAAACCAAAACAGTCAAAACCGGCGTCGATGGCAAATGGAAGACCGCCTTCGATCAATTCAAAACCACCTCATATCCTCAAACCCTCACTGTCCAAAGCAGCAGCCCAGGTAGTCTCACCATTACCATCCAGGACGTCCTCATCGGTGAAGTCTGGCTTGCCTCTGGCCAGTCAAACATGGCCTTCCAGTTCGCCCGCAGCGTCCCACCTCAAGCCGAAACTGACGCCGCCAATATCCCCACCCTCCGCATGTTCACTGTGGAGCGCCGCCCCAGCCGCACGCCACAGGAGGAATGCAAAGGCGTGTGGGTCGTCTGCACCCCGCAGTCCGTCCAGACCTTCTCCGCCGTCGCCTACTTCTTCGGGAAGTACCTCCACGAAAAACTGAACGTGCCCGTCGGCCTCATTAATTCTTCCGTCGGCGGAACCGACATTGCCGCTTGGACAAGTGAGCCTCCTCAACTCAAAAACGTTGAACTCAAAACTAATCTCGATCTCTGGAAGCGCAACGAAGCCGCTTACGATCCCATCAAGGCCAAGGAAGCTGCGGACAAAGAAATCGCCGCTTGGAAGGCCAAAGTCGCTGCCGCCAAAGCCGCTGGCACCACGCCTCTGCCTGCCAAGCCAAGACCCACTGGTGGTCGGCCCAGCGAAAGCCCAAATCATCCTGCGAACCTCTTCAATGGCATGATCGCCCCATTAATTCCCTATGCCATGCGCGGCGCCATCTGGTATCAGGGCGAGCACAACACCGCCACTGAAGAGAAAGCGTTGCTCTACAAAGAGCAGCTTCCCATGCTCATCGCCGACTGGCGCGCCCGCTGGAACGATGACTTCCCCTTTGCCTGGGTCCAGTTGCCAAACCTCGATCGCGTTGACTACCGCCCTCTCGTCCGCGAAGCCATGTTCAAATCACTCAGTGTGCCAAAGACCGGCATGGCAGTAACCGTGGACATCGGTGAACCCACTGACAATCATCCCAAAAATAAACTGGATGTAGGCAAACGTCTTTCCTGGTGGGCGCTCCGCACTGTGTACGACCAACAAGTCCCCGCAGCCTCTGGCCCTCTCTTCAAAAGCCAATCCATCAAAGGAAAGGAGATCGCTCTTTCCTTCACAGACACTGATGGCGGCTTGCAGGCCAAAGGCGGCAGCGGCCTCAAAGGCTTCCTCATCAGCGGCGCTGATCAAAAATGGAAAGCCGCCCAAGCCCGCATCGATGGGGACACCGTTCTCGTCTCCAGCCCGGACATCGCTGAACCCGTCGCCGTCCGCTACTCCTGGGCCAGCAATCCCGATGGCAATCTCTATAACGGCCCGGGCCTGCCCGCTTCCCCTTTTCGCACGGACGACTTCCCCCATGGCCTCGGCCCCGAGCGCCCCCTCGCCATCATCGACTTGTCCAATGACGAATCCCGTCGCGTCGTGATCGCCCAGGGCACCGATGAAATTTATCAGGGCCATCCCACCACCGCGTTGCTGCCCGATGGCAAAACGATGTTTGCCGTTTGGACCCTGGGCCACGGTGGTTTTGCAGGGCCGATGAAGCGCAGCAACGACGGCGGCAAGACCTGGAGTGAACTCCTGCCCACGCCGGAGAACTGGAAAGAAGTGAAGAACTGCCCCTCCATCTATCGCCTCACCGATCCTCAGGGAAGGTCACGCCTCTTTGTCTTCGCCGGTCAGGGCAAAGACAAGTTGATGCAGCAATCCGTCTCCGAAGATGACGGCAAGACTTGGTCCCCCATGAAAAGCAATGGCCTTGAATGCGTCATGCCTTTCTGCACCATCATCCCTATCGAAGACGGCAAAAAGCTCCTCGCCCAGACCAACATCCGCCGCCCTGGTGAAACCAAGGACCGCACTTCCAACATCATCGCTCAAAGCGAGTCCATCGATGGCGGTCTGACCTGGTCTCCGTTCCGCATCATCCTTGACCTCGGCGAGCAGAAGCCCTGCGAACCTTGGCTCATCCGCTCTGCCGATGGCAAACAACTGCTCAGCATCATGCGGGAAAACACGCGCAAGATTAATGGCTACTCCATGACCAGCAACGACGAAGGACACACTTGGTCCCAGCCGAAGCCACTGCCAGTTGCCCTTCAAGGCGACCGCCATGTCGCGAAAGCCACCCCCGATGGCCGCCTCGTAATCTGCTTCCGTGACACAGGCAAAGGCAGCCCTACCCGCACGCACTTTGTTGCCTGGGTCGGCACCTATGAAGACATCATCCAGGGCAAACAAGGCGAGTACAAAATCAAACTCGCCCACAGCTACGCCGGCGGCGACTGCGGGTACCCCGGCCTCGAACTCCTCCCCGACGGCACCTTCGCCGCCACCACCTACATCAAATACCGCGAAGGCCCCGAAAAACAGTCCGTCATCAGCATCCGATTCAAGCTCGACGAAATCGAAAAACTCCAACGCGCCAAGCAAGTCCCTTAGTCTGCCCCAAACTCCGCGAGCAGGCGAAACTTTTTGGACAGCGGTGGGAAGTGAAACGCCACACCGCTTTGGCAAGTCGACAGGAAACCCAAACCACCTCCAAAACGACCGAGAGCCCCCGACCAAAAAGCCACTCAGTGTTCCTTCAAAACTCCCCACCCCTTCGCACCAACCACCCCCAACATCCGTTGCCACCCCGCCTCCCTCTGGCACCTTGTGAGCACACAACACACCATGCCATTCAGCCTCTCAAACCATCACCATCCGCACTTCCTCACTCCCCTTCCCAACCCCGAAAACAGAAGTTTTTCCGCGATTCAGTACTACGTAGTACGCAATATCGCATATTGCGACACGCCCCTGCGCCACTAGGCGCTTTTCTCGCCCAGTTCAAACACTGAACCGCACTTGCCCCTCTCATTTAGCGCAACAAAATAGCCGGTCAGGTCACCCCAACCGGCTATCAAAAATCGACAGAACTCTTAGCGCTCTAACTACTTCTTCACTTCGACCGACGGTGTCGGCACTGCCCCAATCCCCGGCAGCGTGTAAGTCGGATGCGCCGCCAGATAGGCGTCTACATCCTTCGTCACCACAAGCTTGCCCCACATGAGGATGGCATGGCCTGGGAAGGTGCAGACAAACTCATATTCGCCTTCTTTCTTCGGTGCGGTGAGTTGCAGCTTCTCTTTCTCTTCCGCTTCGATCAGCTTCGTGGCCGCGATGAACTTCTGACCTTCGGGAAGATACTGACGGCCTTGCTTGTCCTTCTTGCTCGGAGGCATCGTCATGGCAGCCATGCCGATCTCCATGTGCTTGTCAGGATCCACCACCACCAGGTTGTGTGGCATCACGTCATTGTTCTCAAAAAGGATCTCAAAGGGCTTCCCTTGTTCCACCACAATGCGGGCCGTGTCATAGCGCATCTGCTCGCGCACCGTCTTCACCACGAACACCGCCACACCCAGTCCACGCAGTTCCTTGCGTAGCGCCACATCACCCGCCAGTGAAGCCATCTCCATGGCGACTTGGTTCAGTTCCACAAAGTCCTGATCGCTCCGCTTCTTCTGATCAACCGTCTTCGCGTACTCGAGGATGCTCTTCGCAATCGGGCCTGCTTGTTCTTTGTTCCAGCTATCGCGTGGCAACTGCATGATCGCATTCGCTGCTGCCAGGCGTTCCTGACCAGCAATGAGGTTCTTCGCCAGCACGGCAAAGTTCGTCACCGCATTGGGTGCGCCCATCAGAGGCAGCGCCGTCAGCAGAGCCTTCAAAGTCGCTGGGTCATTCGCTGCGCCTGCCTGCTCGGTCAGCTTGCCCTGGAACTTCGCACGCAACGTGGGATCCGGCACCAGCGCAATCGCCTGTAGCAGAGCAACCTTGTCCGGACCAGCCTTGGCATCAGCCCAGACCGCATCAGCATTGCCATCCGCGATGACCAAACCAGCCCACGCAGCCTTGCGTGCAGGACCGCGCTTGGCTTTGCCAGCCAGCTCCACTAAAGACGCACGCGCTTTGGCCAGATCGGCTGGCGGTGTTGTCACCATGAGTTTCACCGCTTCCTGCGCAGCACCATCATTCCCCTTTTGATCTAGGGTATCGAGCAAGGCCAGGATCGTAGAAGCACGATCCTTGTTCTGGGCTTTTGCCAGCGCCTTCAGCATGTTGTCCCGACGCATCACGTCGTAACCTTTGCGCTCCAGTTTCGCCAACAACACGGGCTCCTTATCTGGCAGACCAGCCAGTTCATCATCCGTGAGCTTGCCCATGTAGGTTGCCAGCAGAGAGGCATCCGCAGGCAACACCTTCTGATTCGTCACCGCTTGCAACTGCTTCAGTGTTTCCTTGAAGGTGTAGTCCAGATAATAATCCATGTCCTTCTTCAGGATATCGAAAGCGACCTCAATGGCCTTCAGACCTTGATCTCCACTGAAAAAGCTCAGTGCCCGCACCGCTTCCAGGCGCACGCGTGGCGCTTCGTCATTGGCCGCTATCTTTAGTAAGTCGAGAGCGTTCGGAACCCGGTCGCGCCAGTAGCTAAGCACACGCACCGCCTGTGCTCTTGCGCGAGGATCCGATGCCTTCAGCACGGCATTCAGCAGTTCGGTATCCACCACGTTGTGCCACTGATGCACCCACAGTCCTTCCAGGCGGTTGTGCTCAAACTTGGCGTCTGCCTTGTCCAGATGCGAAACCCAGAGCTTCGTTTGTGCCAGCACCAGCTTCGAGTCCCGTGCGCCCAGTTCGATCTTGGCGCGCATGCGCACGTCGTTCTCAGGCTCCTTCAGCAACTCCAGCAGCTTCTCCACTGGCTCACCGGCGATCTTCTTCGGCTCCAGCAACGGACGGCTGGGGAAGGTGATGCGGTAGATGCGGCCATGCTCGTGGTCGCGCTTCGGATCACGCAAGTGATGTTGCAAGTGGCCGATCAGGGCATTGCTCCAGTCGCAGAAATAGATCGAGCCATCGGGTGCCACCGTCACTGCGGACGGGCGGAAGTTCGGATCCTTCGCGATGTCCGTGAAGATCAATGGCTCAAGGTCGTCGCCACGCAGTCCGGAACCTTCTTCAGACACCTTTACACGGTAGATGCCTTGGAAACTGATGACGTTCGCGTTCAGGAAATTGCCCTGCCAATCGTCCGGGAAGTGGCGGCTCGTCAGGTAATTCGTGCCGGGGCATGGACGGGAAGGCCGCTCCCAGAACTGCTTCATGGAAGCATGCTTCCCACTGCTTAGAAAACCACTGAAGGCCGGGGCGAAGTAGTTCGCATTGCCCGTCGCATCCGTGATGATGTCATTGCCCCAATAGTCAAACACACGGCCATGCGGATTCGCGAAGCCATAGGCGGCATAACGCTCAAACTTGTTCGTGCGCGGCTCGAAGCGGTAGATGCAGCCATCGGTGTTCCGCACCGGCCCTGTCAGCGTTTCCACGCTGGTGCGGTGGAAGACACCATCACTCAGATAAACCGCTCCGCCCGGCTCCAGACAGATGGAATTTGTTTCATGGTGAGAGTCTGCGGCATCCAGCCCGTTCAGCACGCGCTCTTTCCAGTCAGCCTTGCCATCGCCATCCGTGTCCCGCACAAACCACAGATCCGGGGACTGCATGATGAGCACGCCATCTTTGTAGAATTGGAAGCCCGTAGGGCAGTTCAGTCCATCCAGGTAGCGCGTGACCTTGGTCGCCTTCCCCGTTTTGGGATCAAGGTCGAACGCCAGTAGCTTATCGAAGTCCTTCGTCGTCGGCGTATTGCCGGGATAGTTCGGCCATGCCGCCACGAAGAGGCGGCCCTTGGTATCGAAGGCCATCTGCACGGGCTTCACCAGTTCAGGAAAAGTCTCTTCTGAAGCCACCAGTTCGATCTTGCAGCCATCCGGCACCTTCATGTGCTTGATCGCTTCTTCCCCACTCAGATAAGGAGCCGTGTCCGGCTTGTTCGTTGGCACTGCATCCACGGGAGGAAGGTTGTTGTCATCAATCATGGACTCACGGCCATTGGCCACTTCCCAGATGTGGCGATCCCGGTTCGCCGTCAGCACATCGCGCTGTGCCATTTCCTGCATGACGGTCGTGTTGTTCGTCACACCCGCATAAACAATACGGGAGCGGCCACCGTAGATGTTGTATTGATCCACTGAGCGGTATCGGTGATGCCATTGTTTGTTCCGATCGAGGACGGCGTCACGGATTTTCAAGACAAGCGGATCCGAAGTCTTCGGGGCTTCAGCCCCAAAAAGCGCTTTGAACTGATAGGGCGCGAAAGCCTGGTCCCCTTCATTCGTCATGTGAATGCCATTGTGCGTCAGCGGCTGCTTTTCAGCGGCATAGGCTTCCTGAGATGCCTTCAGCAGATCGGCAAACTGCACGTTGTTGGCTGCCGCCACCTCAGCCATCGCTTTCGCGTAAAGCGCGATGTTCGGGTTATTCGCGCTGCCATCGGGATAGTCCGGGCTCTTCAGATCTTCCTGGGCAATCGGAGATACGATGACCAGACGCGGCGCGCCCTTGCCATTGTATTGCTTGCCAATCGTTTCCTTGATGAACTTGTCCAGGCTCTCCTTGAACTTCTGAAGTCCGGCTTCTCCCTGGAAAGATTCGTTGAAGCCAAAATAGGCCAGAATCACGTCGGCTTTCATTTGGGTCAGCCACTCATCCTGCTTCGGCACATCGTCTGAACGCGGACGCACATCCACTTCGTCTGCCGCCACTGCCAGATTTCTCAGCAGCAGGTTATGCTGCGGCCACTGGCGATGAATCAGCGCCTCCAGCCAGCCGAAATGCTGCTGACGGTCCGCCAGGGTATTGCCGAGGATGGCGATGTGGTCACCCTTCTGAAGTTCAAGCTTGGCCGGAGGGGCCGCCTGAGTATTCAGCACCGCACAGGCGGTCAGCAGGAGATTGAGTGCGAGGAAGCGCGATTTCATGAATGGGTGGAAAAGAGGAGCCTAGAAGTACGCGGGAGGCCGGAGCTTTGTTATAAAGAATGTGACAGCGCCCGGCTCTTTCGGAGGAACTTGCTTCTTGCAACGTCCTTTCCACCACGTCTAGTGGGAATCACATGACCTTCCGCTACCTCTGTCTCCCTTTCCTGAGCCTGGCCCTGGCTGTGGGCCTGTCCTCCTGTGCCGGTGTCGCCACCCAGACGCAACCCAGCTCCACCTCGGTCGGCCCCGTCTCCTGGCCGCACAAGGACTTCACCAATGTCAAAGCCTTCACCTACGACTGTGATGCCGACGAAAGCCGGGATTTCATCCTGCCGGATGGCCGGTTCAGCAAAGGCATCCTGGCCCCGGGTGGCGTGTCTCTTTCCCAAGAGCAGACGAAGCGGCTCATGGCGGCCATCACCATCCCCCAGCCGAAGAGCCAGCGCACCCCCTGCTACGTGCCGCACCACGCTTTTGTTTTCTACAACGCTGAAGGCCAGCCCATCGCTCACTTGGAAATCTGCTTCACCTGCAACAAGTTTCGCGCCTTTCCGGGCGGGCTTCCCGAATACGTGGACATGAAAGCCCTCTACGCTCTCGTGGGAGAACTCGGCATTCCCCTCGGCTCAGGGAAAGAATATTACCGGAATCTTTATAAACAGGCCCACCCCGGCGCTCCCTGACAACATCTGCCCAGCCTCAAAAAACCTCTTACAAAAGTGAATTGTTCCCTTGCTAAAATTCCCTGAATTTGGCTAACTGAATCATCCGCATGAAAAAACGTGTCATCCTTTCCATCGTTGGCCTTCTCACCTTGGGTGGGTTTGCCTTGGCAGACATTCAGTCACCTCCCGGGGCGAAATGGAACTGGAGCCGCAAACTTTCCCGCTCACTGGCCAATATCGCTTATGGCTGGTCTGAGTATCCCATCACCTGGCAAAAGGTGAATCATGAAGACGGCTCCAGCGCCGCCGCCAGTTCCTTCGTGGTGGATGGCACCAAACGCACGGTCGTCCGCCTGGGCTACGGGATCTACGAATTCCTTACTTTCCCCGTGCCTACGTATAAGGGTACCTATCGTCCTCCCTATTACAAGCATGACCGCTTTGACACGTGGTACGGGTACCAAGAGTTTCCTCCGCAGGTCGGCTTCACCTCTCAGTCCCAACACTGCCGGACTCAGAGTTGGTAGTTTGATCTGATCGGAGATCATGGTGGTTCTGTGAAGACCGGGCGGCAACGCCCGGTCTTTTTTTGTGCCTTTGTGTGCGCGACGGCTATTGTCCGTCCGCCCCCCTCAAATAAAGAGCGGCAAATCGGATGTCGGTGTTTTTCGCTCCCTTGAATGTCACGTGGACCCGCATCCGCTCGGGCAGTTTTGCTCCCGGCAATGCGACCTTCCCATTCTTCCAGATTACGGGTGTCTGAAATCCGCTCTGCCGGATGACCGCTGCATCCTTGCCGGAAAAGCCCGGCACCGGTCTTTCCAGATGATCCAGCAGTTGTACATGGAGCATTGCATCATCCCCCAAGCCATGCGCATTGAGGTAAAGCTGATGAGTTTTCTCTTTTGATAACGGCACGGACGCTGTCACGAATTCACTGGTGATTTCCGGCACCTGATAGTCGCCTGGGCCTTTGCCAATGGTCTCCACGACCAGTTCACCGAACCGGTCTCGCGGCACCACCGCGATGCCCACACCACCGCGTTTGGAGTCAGGCTGTTTCTGCCTCGGATCCCATGAGCCGTAATAGATGAAGGTTTGATCACCGATGTTCTCAAATCCCTGTCCTTGCAGGACTCCGCCCTGATCCCAAGTCCCTTCCTCTCCCCGTTTCAGGAAGACCCACTCATGAGCGGGTTCGCGGAAGTTTAGGCCGTCGTTGCTCATGACAAACCCCAAGTCCACGGTGATGTCTTTCCATTCCTTGGCGCCATGCCACAGGCCCACGACGCCGAGCAATAGATTGCGGCGATTCCACACGCTGATGCCTTCATGTGTCTGCTCCCCTTCCAAGCTGCGGCCCGGTCCCAGCCACTGCTGCTGAGGAGCGCGCACAAATCCGATGCTCTGCATGGGTGACCAGTTCACGAAGTCTGCAGAATGGTACATGCGCGTCACCCGCCCTTGATGGGGTCGAGGGGTATTCATGGCGCTCTGACCGATGGCATAATAAATGCCGTCCCATTTGTAGAGCCCCCCGCTGGGTTCGAAATGCACTGGTGGAATGAACAAGTCTTTCTCCTGCATCTCCGCCCTCTTGGTCTTCACCTCTTTTACCAGCTTCCAATCCAATCCATCCGCACTGGTGAAAGGTGCCAGCGTGCCCAGCCGCGTATTATGGCGAAAATAGACGTGCCCCGTAATTTTGTAGCGGCGTTGTGGATCGGCATCCTCAGGGTCTGCTAGCACCTTAAGGTTCACGAAGCCGAGCGGTGTGGGATCCGCCCTGATTAGATTGTTTTCCTTGTTCCCCTTGTAAGTCACGAGGCCGAGATTCGGCTTGGTCCAGTTTATGCCGTCCGTGCTTTCGGCATAGGCGGGACGCCACCGGGATGACGCCACCTTGTTCTCCTTGTCGTCATCATAGGCCACATACCAAAGGCGATACTTTCCATTTTCGCGGATGATGGAACCGTAGAACTGGACACCCAAAGCATCGGGCGAGCCCGGAGGTCCCTGCTTGAGGACTGGATTCGATGCATGCCTCTCCGGCTGCCGCATCTCCAAACGAAGATTCTGTGTAAACGGGATGGATACTCCATCGAAGGCAAAAATGCTGACCGCCTTGGTCTCATCAAAATATTCCTCTGCACCGCGGACCTGTACGCAGAGTGCAACTACCACGGCGGCCAAACAAGAAGCGGCGTCTCGCATGGGACTAATGCGAGACAGAAAGATCGTTTCTGACAAGAATCTGCGCGTTGCGCCACTTCACTTTCGTTATTAACACATCTTCTCTTCCCACGGTCGAGGCGCCTCATCCAACAACGCGACTCCATCTGTCCCAGTCTGCGCCTGCATGTGCTGTACTGCCGCAATTCCAAACGAGCACATAACAGCGAGGACGGAACGGCATTTCATACACACAAAGCGCTGCCGCTGCCTCAAAATCTCACAACAATCTCAACACGGCACACAAAAACAGTGGGTGGGGTCAGACCCAAAGTAAGCGCGCCACTGCCGTGAAGACCAGAGCTGACTTGATCTTTTCTGCCTCGAGGCCGGTAAGGCGACTGACGGCCTGCTGGTAGAGCAGTAGTTGAGGCTGGTAAGCCCGGGCTCGCTTTTGCATCGCGGCATCATCAGCCACTGCGTCAGTTTTAAAATCGAGGATGGTAGCAGAGAGGGTTTTACCGCTGGCGTTCCGCTCGACCACCACACGATCGAGCTGGCCTGTAATCCATTCATCCTTCAGGAAGAGGTCGAACTTGCGCTCCCGCCAGATTTCGCGATGAAGCGCCGCCAGGAACCAGGGTTGGACTTCCTTGTTCTGCAGGCACTTCATCACGAGGGTCTGGATGGTTTCTTCCGCTGGGCCAGCTTTATAGTCCGGGCGTGTGTTCCAGGCATGCTTGACCGCCTCCTCATCCCAAACGGCTAACAAAGGTACGGTTTCAAAGAGACGGTGTGCAAGCAGACCGGTGAGTCGAGATGATTCGCGGCCAGCGGAGAGCAAGGCCATGCCATTCACCTGATGGGTCTCCTCACCGGAAGGAGTGCGGCGTACGGATACGCCACCCACCTGCGCCAGCAGCTCACGTAAAGGACGCGCTTCCCCCGAGATGGCCTGAGCGATTTCGGACTGAACAGGTTTTAAAGGATCCGTTTCAAACCAGTTGCGGGGACCGGTTTCGAAGTGGCAGATCAGGGGCGCACCACTTCCGAGTAGGTAGTCTGGACATTCCTCGTCCGAGGTCAGCGCAGCCATGATCAGGCCAGCCTCGCTCTTTTGGGGATTGGATCGCCCGGAATGATGGATCAAGTACAGTGCTCGCTTGGCACGTGTCATGGCCACGTAGGTGCGGCACAGCCCCTCAAAGGCCGCACGATTTTTGAGCTGTTGCACATTGCTGAGCAGGCGGCCATCCCACTCCAGCACTTCCTTGACCGGCTTCTCCAGGATCCAGGCGATCTCACCATTTGCATTGCGCTCTGAGAGGAGCGAGGCGCGCCGGGCATCGTCGAGACTGGTGACCAGCAATTCGGGAAGAATCACGACGTCAAACTCCAAGCCTTTGCTCTTGTGAATGGTCATGACTTGGAGTGCTTCCGAACCACCCATGCCCGCAACCTGGTGGCCGCGAGCCTGCCGCAGGAAGGCGTCCACATCCCGGCTGCCGGTTTCATCAAAGGCTGCTGCCATTTCCAGAAAACGGCGGAGACGCGCTTCAGTAAATTCATCGAACGCCGTGGCACCGGCTGCCAGCCGCAGATTCCCCGTCCATGCTTCGGCTGCGGCCATGAAACCACTCACGCCAATCACGGTGCGCACCATACGGGAAACGTTGGGACGGGTCAGCTCATGCTGCTGCAACCAAGGCCCCAGAGGAGTCATGAGCAGATGCTCCCAAGCCAGCGTATCCCCGGGATGCGAGGCTAGGGTGATGAGGCTGAGCAAGGCCACACAGGCAGGGTTATCCGTCGCGATAGATTCCACGGATTCACACACTACTTCCCAACCAAGCGCAGTGCGCAGATCGGTGGCCCATTCCTGAGCCTTGTCATTCGATCGGACGAGAATCGCGCAGGAAAGTCCACGCGCGAGCGGCTGAATCTCCCGAAGCAAATTCGCGGTGGCTTCCAGCTTCAGTGATTTATCTTCCGCCACCAGGACGCCGGCATAGCCCAGTCTGGCCTGGTTTTTATCTGAAGCCATGTGCTCATCAAAGGCCCACCATTGCAAGGCGCCGGGAAGAGCAGCCTTGATTGCCGATTGCTCGCCGAAGACCTTGTTCACCAAGTGCAGCACTTGCGGCGATGAGCGCCATGAAACACGCAGCGATTTCTGCTCCATGCGGTGCGCCTGGTATTTGTCCTCAACCCCGAGAAACAATTCCGGCTCCGCCTCACGCCAGAGATAGAGGCTCTGCTTCAGGTCGCCTACTGCGAAAAACGAGCGGCGCGCTTCGGCATCTTGCAGCACCTCATCGACCAAGTTTTCCAGCACACGCCACTGCCGGAGGCTGGTGTCCTGGAACTCATCAAAGAGCCAGTGGTCATACCGCTCATTCAGCCGGTATTCCATGTCCAGCCGCAATTGGCTCCAATGGTCGTCCCAACTGGTCTCTGCGGGTACAGCACCGCTGCGCAGGCTGCCATTGAGGAGCAAGGTGAGGTCGCCAAAGGTCAGTTTGCCTTTGGAGCGGACCAAACGCTGCCAGGTGGATTCATACAGGTGCACGAGCCGTGCCTGGCCCTGCGTGTGCTGGCACGCGCTCATAAGCGTGCGACCCACAATGAGACGCAGGAGATGGAAGAGCGCAGTGCCTGCCGCTTGGGGTAGTTTCACTTTCTTCCACATCATCCACTCCGCATTGGCAGTGCTGAGTGCAGCCACATCTCCGCGCTTTGCATCCAACATGTAAGCCGTAGCCTCGCCCAATGGCGTGCCGGGCTGGAAGTTGGCAAGTTCCCTGTACCAATCCTTGAGCTTCGCTTCAGCTTTCGCATTGAAGAGACCGCCTGGCAGGTTCTCCTTCAGTGTGGCGACCGCCGCCTGAAGCTCTCCGTCGCTATGCCAGACGGAAGCATTTTGATCCAGCCAGATTGCTTGGGCAGCGCCCCAGCGTTTCGTATCAGGACACTCCAGGAAAAGTTCATGCAGATCCGTCATCATCTGACGGAAGTGCTTCACGGGCGTGTTTTTCTCCTCCCCCAGCGTTGCCATTTTCCAGGCTTCCACGAGCTGCCTCCGCGCGGCCTCATTCTCCGGACGCATGAGATCAAGCAGGATGGAATCGAGCACTTCCTCATGCGCTTCGACCTTCTCCTCCTCCGACATGATCGCGCCCATGCCCGTAATGCCCAGCTCAAAGGGCAGAGCCTGCACCATGGTGGCGAAGAAGCTGTCCAGTGTGCCCAGCCGCAGACGGTCCATCTTGTGTGTCAGCACACGCAGGAGCGATAGACATTGCTGACGCGCATCCGCATTCAGTTCGGTGAGATAATCGCCAGCCTCATGCGGTTTCTCTGCCAGTTCCGCGAGCTTTTGCAGCAAGCGGGAAAAGAACTCGCCAGCAGCCTTCCGCGTAAACGTCAGTGCGACCAATGTCTCCGGCTTTTCACCCAAAGCTAGCAGGCGCAGTAGACGCTTCACCAGTTCATAGGTTTTCCCTGATCCGGCGGATGCCCGGATGATCATGTTTGTCATGATCAGTTGTTTCTCGGAGACGCTCATTCGACAGTCGCCTCCTCCAA
Organism: Phragmitibacter sp.; assembly: GCA_965284365.1. GTDB lineage: Bacteria > Verrucomicrobiota > Verrucomicrobiia > Verrucomicrobiales > Verrucomicrobiaceae > Phragmitibacter. The sequence continues at coordinate 3,946,591 of OZ260079.1, read as the reverse complement.
CAAATTTACAGGGTCAACAGACGAAGCAGCGTCCTGCAGCAGTATTTCAGAGAAGTCATCTTCGTAACGCCTTTCCACAGGAGGCCAGAATATCCCGGCCTGCATGCGGCGGATAATCTCCTCGGCGCAGGCCACCGCAGCGTCCACGGTCGCGGCGTCCAATTCTGTCCAGACCTGATACTCTGTGTCCGTGACGGCTGCAGGCAGGTGCGCGTAACCCACCTCGATACGAGGAGCGTCCTTCCAGATCTGTTGGGCGGCCCAGACATAGAGAGGCAGCTGCAGATCCAACCAATTCTGCGTTGTGCCATCGGCGCCTTCGAACCAGCGCCATTCGTTATCGGGATTGGCCTCTTGCTCACGATCGCTCACTTTTTTGCAGTGAGATTCAGCGGGTGAGCCTGCTTTTGAGCGAGTCTTGTAATCCCAGATGCGCAGCGCGCCTTTGTCCGGGCCAGCCGTCATCACGTCCACGCGATCCATGCGTCCCTTGAATGGCAGACCACCCAACAACAGCGCGCCGTCTTGACCGAAATCATATTCGATCTCCTGGATACGCCAGCCCTGCTGATACAGTTCCACCTGCTTCGTCGACAGGTGCTCCAGACGTCGCTCGGCGGTCTCGATTTGGATCGCGGTGGAAAGGAAAGGTTGTGTTCCCCACTTTGATTTCGCCAGACGGGCAAGTTCTGCCGACAGAAGTTCACGCAGTTTGGGTTCGGCGATGCCTTCTCGAAGTTCATCGCTATCGCCGAGTATGCGGAGCGAGTCGTGAATGAGATTTCCGAAATCCCCCGCCGTCATTTCCCGCTGGCCTGCGTCCGGGCTTTCCATGTGCAGGAACCTTTCAAAATAGCACCTTAAAGGGCAATTGAGATACGAGGTAAGCAGGCTCACAGAAACCTTGGTCACCATGCCCTCCACGCGACGTGGCTTCAATTTCCATGCGACTTGGCGCGCCGCTTCTTTCGTGCTGCCGGCTTGCGTCTTCTCCGGGAAGAGGGTGCGGACGCGCTCCAAAAGCACCTCGTCATCACAGGCGAACAAAAGTCGTGAAGGCCGCAAGACATCGCCCTGTTGACTGGTCTGTCCCAGCACGAGGTGCAGACGCCCGGCACCGGGGCGCTGTCCCGCGATGGCACTCAGCAAATACGCATCGCGCGCACGGCGACTGGCCTGACAAGGCAGGCCGAGACCTTCGCGCACATGGTCGGGAAGAAACGCATCCACGGCAGGTTTGCCGGGCACGGCTTCATCATTAAAGCCACAGAGCACCAGGGTTTCGGCTGGTTCCCAGAGCAGCTCCAGCCAACCGTAAAGCACCAGATCCACATCGGTGCGCCGCTCAGGCAGAGACACCCCGGCCAGTTCCGTAAGCACAACGGACAACTGTTGACTGAGGCTGGAGACATGGCCCAAGTGTTGAGCTGCCTCCTCGACTTCGGCAGCGAGTTGAAGTGCCTCACCCAACAAAGCCATGTAGTCCTGATCCTGCTCAAGATTGGCATGGAAAGCGCGTTCGCCATAAAGCCACTCGAGAATGGCGCGCAATGCCTGCGTGAGCGATTTCTCCCTGCGCCAGCGGTCCATGCGGCTCTTCACTCCTGTGAGCAGGGCCTGCAGTTTCACGCGTTTCTTCTCAAGACGTGCCTGCTCTTCAGGGTTGCGGCCTTCCCGCACTTTGACCTGACTCAGGGAGATCGCCAATTCCAGCGATGGAGGAATGCGCTCGGCGAAGAAGTCATCCACGAGTTCCAGGACTTCCTCCTGCCGTACCTCCAAGCCATCTGCCACGACGCTGAGAACGTCCGATTGACGGATGAAGACGCTGAAGGATTTCCAGTTGCCGGTTTCTGAAAACTGACGCCAGCGCTTTAATACTTCCAACAAAGCATGGCGGCTGGCTGCTTCCCCGGCTGGATCAAAGGCGTGCACGCTCTCGGCCGCGAAAGCGCCTTTAAGCGGATCGGTCAGAGCGACATCACATACGCCAATGCCGACACGTTTCCCCTGCCCTGCTGCGGCGCGGACAAGATTGATGGCGCAGCCTGCCTGTTGCGCACCATCATTCAGCAAGTGCAGGTGCGCTTCCCCCAACTCGATGTGGCGATCCGATCCTGACCAAAGCGGGGTCTCGGGCATGCCGAGATCATCGAAAGCGCCCGCCTCTTCTTCAGGGGCTTGTATGAAGATTTTCACTGGCAGCTTCTTTGCGACTGCCCGCAACCAATCCCGCACCAACATGGGCAACTCTGCCACGGCGAAGACAACGATTTGTGTCACGCCTTCCGGAATGGCACCGTTTTGAGACGCTTCGCGCTTGAGCGCTTGAGTATCACGCAGGCCCATTTTGGCGAGGGCCGCGTCGTAAGCTTGATGCAAGGCGGCTAGTTCGTTCCAGCGTTGCGCATCTGTTCCGTCCTTGAGGCTTTCCGCGATATCCGCAAAAGACTTTCCTCCTCCGCCAACGGACTCCTGTAGTGCCATCAGCGTTTCGGCCACACTCACGGCCCAGTCATCCCGATTCCCTTGCGGCAATATGGGGAAGAGGGTCGCAAATTTTTGCCCTTCGATTCCTTCCAGGACGGAGGCCCAGGCGAGACGCCTCTGCACGCGGGACGGCGTCTGACCGGGTGACAGATTCCAAGTCAGAGTGACTTCAGGGGGCCAGACATTGGGTGCGAAGACAGCGCCATTTTTTTCAGCCGCAGCCTTGGCCAACTCTTCGCGCAAGCGCCGTCCGGCCTCTGCCGTCGCTGTCAGAATGAGCGTGCCATCAAGGTTCAACTCGCCGCCAGCCCAGCCTTGCATGAGCCATTCCGCAGCCTTATGGAGGACGGGTTGATCCCAGCCCCAAAAGTGCCGCTGGATTGCTCCTTTGTCCGTCACCTTGGCCATGTGTGTCCCAATCAGGGGGAAATCAATCGATGCTTATCTCAGCAACTGCTGAAGCTGCTGCTGGAATGCAGGGATGTCTGCCGGTGGCGGCTGATACGCAGGATCCTCCGGGCGCAGGCTCAGGCGTCCATGGTTATCCAGGAACCAGGGAACGCGCTTGCCGTCACTGAAAGTCACTTTGCCACTCACCATGGTGCCTGGGATGGCAAGCTCATCCAAGGTTACGGACACTTGGCCGCCAGCAGGTGCGTCGGGTGACATCCACTCATCGTCGAGTGCCTCTGGAGCCTCGCCACTCGGGCTTCGGGGCAGGTCAGCAGGCGGAGCAGCAGCAGCAGCAATTTCCGCTTCCTTTTTCTTATCCACCAGCTTGATCTCCAATTCCATGACCAGCAAACGAGTGTCGAAATACGTCAGCACGATGCCGAACGATTCCTTCAGACGGCTCTGAATGTCGTTTAAAGTCGCGCCTTCAGTCGCCCATTGGGCCACTGCCTGTTTCTGTTCCTCGGTGAGTTTTGCCATGATCGGTACGGTAGCCAAGTTAGCGGGGCCTTCCGTGCGGGGCAAGTCTTACCCCAAAGTTCCCTGTCATCCCCTTTGTAAGCTTACGATTTCGCCTTCGAGCCGGATGATATCCAACCCGTGGCCATTTCCCAAAGGCCGAGCACATGCTCCCAACGACGCACGGCGACGTCTGCCAGGAACACCAGCAACATGGCGATGACCAGATAAGGCCAAAGTTCCACATAGCGCCGGGCTTTGACTGCACCCAAGTCGGGGAGAACATTGTTTTCCAGATAGCTGCCGCCCGTCACCTGAGCTACTTCGCGGAGGAGCTTCTCATTGACAGTGCCGAGACTGACCTCGCCGCTTGGGTTGTGAACGAGGCCTGCGGTTACCATTTGCGCGCCACTCTGAGCGCGGATCAGATACACGCCGGGTTGATCCGGCTTAAAGCTGCTCTCATACAGGCCCGGACCAGATTGCCGCAGGTTGAGAGCTTGCACCGGCTTTAAGGGGGCGCCTAGCGCTTCGGTCGCGGCAAAGAAAGCTTCCGCGTTGACAGTCGCTTCATTGCCCCGAGTGCCTGCATCCTGCAGCACGTCCACACTGATCTGCGCCACGCCGTCGTTAAGGCTCGCTCGTAAGTCCATGCCCTGACCCTGCGGAGGACGGGCCGTCTCGCGAAGCACCTGAGACCAGAACTGCCCAAACCCACTCCAACGGCTGATCCACAGACTGGCCCAACGGCTTTTCGCATCGGAGGTGAAGGCCGTGGTCTTTCCAAGACCGTAGCGCCAATGCGCCAGCAAAGGCTCTCCGAGATCGGTGACGAGCGGCACTTGCGCGGTGCCTTTCCGCAAAGTCTTTACATAGCCCAGCAACGGCGGCGGATCGAACTTCTCCCAGCCTTGCAGGATGGGATGCCGCTCCACCAACTGCGGTGTGAAGGCGTCCTCCCGAATCATGCGACCGGTGTGAATGAGGGTGTCCTGGGTAAAGATCCGGGTGATGTTGCTACTGTCCAGTGTGGTATAGGACTGTCCGCCACCGAGACTCGCGATGGTTTGCAAAAGACCTATGTGGGCGCCTTCGCCGATGGCCACAGTGGAGATCGTCGTTCCCTCGGCACGGCACTGGGAGGCCAGCGCTTCATATCCCTGTCCGCTGGTTTGGCCGTCGGTGAGAATGATCATGTGTTTGATCTTCGCTTTTACGCGTTGGAGCTGATTGCGAGCTTCCGACATGGCGGGATAAAGATTGGTCCCGCCCCCGCTCACTACGCCGGCAATTTGTCCTGCCACGGCAGCTGTTGAAGTAAGACGGGTCATCGGCACGACCACGTGGGCTTCACTGTCGAAAGCATAAACACCGATGCTGTCATTGCGAGTGAGCACTTCGGCGGTGGCGATAGAGGCGCTCTTCGCCATCTCCAGTTTCTCACCCGCCATGGAGCCAGACCGGTCAATCACGAGAGCCAGAGCGCTGCTTTGCTTTTCTTCTTCATCCGGGGCTTTAAGACGGACGGGCAGAATTTCCTCAATCGGGGTTCGGAAATAACCTCCAACGCCGAAGGAATTGGGGCCACCTAACATGATGAAACCACCACCGAGCTTGTCCACGTAGTCGCGGATGGCGCGCATGGCGTTCTCTCCGACTTTGTGCGCGGGCACATCGGAAAGGATGACGCCATCATAGCCGCTCAATTCCTGCGGCGTAGTTGGGATCGCGCCGGGCGCACGTTCATCAAGTTGGATGCTCTCCTTCTCCATGGCCTGCACGAGGTATTGGCCTTCGGTTGGATCGCCTTCGACATAAAGAAGCCGCAAGCGACCGCGCACATCGACAAGAGTGAGCGCTTCATTATTCCCGAGGATGGAGTCACCGACAAATCCCTCCAGCGTGGCGCGGTATTTGTAGATATTGCGCACCCCCGGATGACGCGTGAATACCTCCTCGCGAATCTCGCCAGCTTTCAGCGTCAGATTCCGGCGTTCCATTTCCACACCGTTTTCAAAGAGCTTGAGGATGCCGGTGCCATCGAGGGTGCTCTCCACAACGACGTTCAATTTAAGAGCGGCCCCTTCATGCAAGCGCGACTGACTGGGCACAACCTCCTTCACCCGCACATCCGGCTTGCGTGGTCCCGCGACGGGAGCGGCGTGGATGTGAACATCCGAGAGGGATGCCTCACGGGCAGCGGTGAGCAGACCTCCCTGTGTCTCCTGGCCATCACCGACGAACACGACGTGGCGTGCTGCGCCTGCCGGGAACAGCGCACGAGCGAACTCCAAAGCCTCCGCATAGTCGCTTTGGCTTCCCTCACTTGTCAGTATTCCATCCAGAGCGCCACCCTTCTTCCAGGTAAGATCCGGCTGCGACAGAAGTTGCGCTTTCTGAGCGAATCCCACGAGGGACACTTCAGTCCCAGCGGGCAATCCTTTGCGGATCTCCTCGGCGCGCTGGGCCACGGCAGTGGCGCCTTCTTCTCCGAGACTTTGCGAAGCATCCAGGACGAGCACTACAGCACGTTGGGTGCTGGTAACCACTTTGGCAGGCCCGGCCAGCGCCGCCAGTCCCAACAGGATTCCGAGGCATCTCAGCATGAGCAGCCAGCGCTTCCGCATCGCGGACATGGGATGGGTCGACTTACGCTCCGCCCACACCAGCAAAGCCAGCGCGGGAAGAATCAAAAGCAGCAACAGTGGTGAGTCCCAGTCCATCAATCCGTCAGTTCATCAACAACAAGAGAAACGCCATCACAGTGCATGGGGGCAGCCCATACGTTCAAGACAAAACACCGATCTCCAGCCATCGACCTCAATAGACTGCCTCCCGGTGAAACAGCCAGCTCTCGATGAGCAGTAACGCCAGCACGAACCATAAAAGTGCTGCCCACCAACTGCCGCCTCCGGCCCAGCGCTCATGAGCCTGCGTGCCTTTCTCTGTGCCACCGGCCACCGCAGGCTGCTTCGCAGGCAGGTTGGTTTCATTTGCGCTGAGGAGAAGACTGGATTCCGCGGGGCCTTTTTCCGGTTCGAAGATTCCCACCTGATCAAGTTCCAACAGCCCAGTCTTGGATTCCATGCTCTGCTCGACCAGTCGCTGTCCATCCCATACCTGCCAGCGGATCAAACCGGGCTCCACCGAAACGACATCGCCTGCCTGGCGGGGTGTCAGTGATGCGAGCGCATCGCTGTTTTCCGCGCACCAATAAATCGCATTGCCGATCAGCAGAGGAAAAGCGGAGAGCAACGCCAACTGTTCGCTCTTGGCGGGTTGGAATCCTGTCACGACGACACGCTGGCCATTAGCTTCGCCTGCTGCCAGGACGGGCTCGTTCCCCGCCATCCAGAGTGTCTCCAGAGTATCACTCACATTGAGCACAGTCGTTTGCGACACTGCCACCCGAGGACTGGACACACGGAACAATACGGGATGGTCCGGCTGGAGGGAGCGCACACTGTCATAAGGCACCGAGCGTTCGAGACGCTTGGCATGAACGGGACCCAGGCTGGCGGGCGGATTCAATACAAGTGCCGGTTTATCGGCGGGCCATGCGGGAGGGAGCCAGTTCTCAAATACATAAACATCCGGCTGGTCCTTCAAGGGCCAATCCTTCGCTCCGCCCTTCAGCACCTGGATGCGGTCTTCCGCCAGTAATGAAGTGAGCGCCAGTTCAGTGAAGGGATCAGGGTTCTCCGTGAGCCAGGCGAGGATCAGTGGCTTCGTTTCTGGCAAACGTGCCACCGCGATATTGTCCCAAACGAGAGCATCCTTTTCCGCACGAATTTCCATTTCGATGCGCTGACCTTTGCCGCCTTCCAACGGTAGAACAAGACGTGAGCTCGCGCCGGGTGCCAGATCCATTTCGCGCAGTTGCACGGGCCGGTCATCCAAGCGCACTTCCAGCGTGGTTTTCGTGACGCCAGAGTTGCTTAGGCTGGCTGTCACTTCGACGAAGGCCTCAAAGCGATTGCGTGCCAAGGGGGCTGGCCTCACCTGAAAGGCGGTGATGCCTACGTTTGATGGCTTCTCGAGTGAGAGATCGAAGAAGCGATAGCCGACCTTTTTTTCATCTCCAGCAGCTTCCGTTGCTTCCTTCACCAAAGTCTCGCTGAGAGGATGATCGCTGACATGCCAGACTTCCACGGGCGCATCCAGTTCGGCCAGACGTCGCGCTGCGGTCCAGGCTTCCTCGGGGCGATCCGCAATGGGCAAAGGCCTCGCCCTATCCAGCAGACGAAGTAGTTCGCGATGATTCGTGCTGCGTGACTGTGCTACTTCCGGTTTGCCGTCATAGAAGATAAGGGATGCGATGATGTTCTCGGGCAGGGCCTTGAGGCGATCTCGCAGCAGTTCCTTGGCAACATCCAGCCGTGTTTTGCCTTTGTCGTCCTTACTTGCCATGGAGGCCGAGCGATCCAGCAATATCACCAGACTCTTCGGAGTGTCCTCGCCGCCCTGACGGAAAGGGCGAGCCAATGCCAGTACAGATGCGAGAAGCACCAGCAACGTGAGGAGTAGTGACAACCACCTCTTCAACCAGCGAAGCCAGGCAGACTCCTGATGCTCGCGCGCCAGGGTGCGGAAGAAGAGCAGCGTGGATACCGGCACCCGCCTGGCCTTTCGCCGAAACAGCCACAGCGCGATGGGAATCAGCGCGAGCCAAAGGAAGTTGAGATACGCGGGGTTGAGAAAACGCATAACAAGATTGTCAGAGACGATACCGCCACCTAGGCCCCTGTGAGTGCGCTCCCCCGCATGAGTATTTCCAGGAATTTCTCTTCAAACGGTTCATCGCTGGAGCAGCGCGTGAAATCGATCTGGCGGCTCGCGCAGGCGGTAGCCAGATTTTCCGTGAAGGCTTCAAACATCTCCGTGTAGAGCTTTACTTCCCGTTTCGTGATCCAGAAGCGGCGCTTCTCTCCGGTTTCCACATCGGCGAGTTCCACTTCCCCATCCAAATCCGGTTTGCGCTCCCAAGGATGAATGATTTGAATGAAGTGCGTTTCACCGGGCCAACTGGCCGCACGGTTCACCGCCTCGACCGCTGCACCGACATCCCTGCCAAAGAAGTCAGAGATGACATAGATGATGCCATACCGCTGACGGGAAGGACGGAACTCGGCGAAGCACTTCTCCAGATCGGTCAGCCCCTGAAATTTCCAGTTCGAAACCGCGTGGATGAACTTTTCAATATTCCCCTGACCTCGCAAGGGCGGCAGTTCCTGTCGAGTGCCGTCACTCATATTATAGAGGCTCACCGGATGCTGCCCAGCGAGCCCCAGATACGCCAGTGCGACGGCAAAACGCAGCGCCTGTCGGCGTTTCTCTGCAAAGGGCTGAGACATGGAACTGCTCACATCCACCACCACATGCACATGCAGTTCCTGCGTTTCTTCATAAAGGCGCACGAAGAGCTTTTCCAGCCGTGCATAGAGGCGCCAATCAATGGCGCGAAAGTCATCACGCGCGGTGTAGTGCCGGTAATCCTTGAACTCACGAGTGTATCCCGTAGCAGGTGTGCTCTGCACGCCTTTGCGGGTCAGCGCCCGTCGCTTCTTCAGACGCAGAGCAAGGGTCCTCAGACGATCGAGGAACTGAGCATCGAATAACTCTTCACGCGGCAGAGGTTCGCTCATGGGTTAGCGGGAATGGGGGTTGAGGGGGAAGAAACCACTGGCGTTTCAAGATGGGACTGCGCCTGCAAAGCGGAAGAGCCTACCGCCAATACCGCCCAATCGCTCACCGGAAAAATCCACACGCCGTCTGCTACCACGGAAGCACTCTCGCGCAATGCCAGTGGATTGCCACGTTCATCATTCACGATCGTTCCGACGCTAGTCCAGGTTTGGCGGGCTGCAATGCCCTGCTGATGCATGGGCGGGAGGTTCGGTACTGTTGGCGCCAACACCGGTTTGGCTGGCATGACAGACTTGCGCCATTCTGCGGAGTCCGCTGGCAAAGGAACATCAAACAAAACGGCTTCACTGCGCGCATCTGCCGCACGCAGACGATTGGCATCGCTCGCATACACACGAGTTCCTCGAAGTGCGACTGAGCCAGGCGTTTCGGCGCGGCTCACGTTCGCGGATTCCCCGGCCAGCAGCACTCTGGGTTGCTCCGTTACCCGCGAGGCCATCACCATGGGGTCCAGGCCCTGCCACGTAATGAACCGGTCACCAGCAAATCCCAGCGCAATGCCTGATCGTTGCACCGAGGGGCCAGGCAGGCCAGTGGAGGAGACGAAGCTGTTGCCGGACTGACTCACTGCCAGAACCTGATCCCCTTTCACAAACACTTTTCCGTCTCCACCCGATTGCAATATACCCCGGAGATTGGTGGTGTAGGCCCAGCGCTGACCCGAGGGCACCCTCATCGCCTGGGGCAGGATATAATTGGAGCCGAGCATGACTGAGCCATGGAGGATCAAGACCTGAGGTGGACCAGACAGCGTGGTCGTGACCACGGAGTCCTCTCCCTGAGAGACAAGCTCAATTGGGAAGCCCGGAGTTTCATCCGTTGTCAGCCGCCAGAGGATGGCGCCATCCGCCAGGCTGAGCTGCGCTGCCGTATCGGAAGTCACCACCACTTTCCCCGCACCTGCGGTCACACTGGCTCGATAAGGATTGCCATAATCAAAGTAGTTCCGGCCCGTGGCGCTGGTCGTGTTCGCTTCCACTGCCAGTTTAGTCTGCCACAGGGCTTTCCCATTCCCGAGATCGAGAGCTGTGACAATACCTTTCGTAGGCTGCCATACGACCGCCCGACCCTCGCTCAAGACAAGCCGGTTCTTCATGACCGAGATCTCGGGTGTGGAGGGAGCATCCACCGCACCCAAATCGCTACGCCATAGCAGACCGCCATTGTTGGCATCCAGACAAACGACTGCCCCACCGTCCAACCCAACCACTCGTCCTTCCGCAGTTGCCAATTCCGGAGGCAACTTTAAAGGCATCGGTTGATTCGACGAATAGCGGGACCGCGACGATAAAAAGTAAGCACCTCGAATGGGCAGGTTGCTGCGCGAGCCCGGCTGACGAGGCCCGCCGATGGCACCGGATTCCGAAAGCTGCCAAGTCCAGCGCAGCTTGCCGGTGCGGATATCCACAGCGTGGATTTTCTTCCGATCGTCACTGATGACGGTGACGCCACTATTTTCATCGAGGAGCACTTTTGTGAGGATACGGTCTGGCTCCAGGGAAAATCCCCAACGCGTTTCAAAGGGAGGTAACGGCGCTACAGATGGACTGGTGATTGGGGCAGCACCGCGTGTGCCTGCGTCTGCTTCCAGCCAAGCTTTTGCCTGTCGCACACTGAGTTCCATGCCGTCAGGAAATGGCAGCCAATCGGTGTCATCCAGTTTGGCAAGTTTCTGCTTTGCATCCAGGACGGCTGGATCATCGCCGAGACGCAAACTTAGCAGCGCTACCAGCCAGTCCAGCCAGTGGCGCTGCTGCGAAGCTAAGTCAAAAGCAGCCATCTCCGTCGCGATCCGGCGTGCGGCGGCGTAGCCCTCTTTCCCCTTGGAAAACTCTTCCACTATACTGCGCCATTGGCTGGAAGCCAAATGCTGCCGCAACTGATCCAAGACTTCCGGCTTCAGATTCCAATCGCGTGTGCGGCTCATCGCTTCGTGGATCCCCACTCGGAGCTTCTCTTCATCGCCAGTCTGTGCGAGCAGACTCAACCATTGCGGCCAGTGAGCCTTTTCCGCAGGCTCAAGCCGGGTTAGGCGCTCCGCGCAATCCACCGCCTGTTGCGGCAGGTTTAGATTCATGCAGGCAGAGATCACTCCGCGCAGGGCAGTAACATCCTGACAATTTACAGCCTCCAGCTTTTCCAGCAACGGTCTGGCCAGATCATGGCGATTGGACTGTACATACAGAAGCGCCAGCCGGATCCGATTGTCTTCCCGGTTCGTCGACTGCTTTTCTATGAGGGTTAGGTAACCACGTTCCGCATCCACAGCGCGCGCTGGATTACCAACTAACAAAGCCAGTTTCATCTGCTCGATCTCGATTCGTTTGGCATCGGTAATACCAGTGGTGTCCGCAAGTTTTCCCAACAGCGTTTCGGCGAGGGCATCTTCCTTATGCGCCGTCGCCTGACTGACCAAACCCAGCCAGCGTCCCACTGCAGCTTCGGTCCAGTTTCCTGCGGTCTCTTGCGTGAGGCGAGCGGCTTCTTTCTCGATCCATATCGCCGTTTGTTCGCGGGATTCCGCAAAACTCACCGCAGTGTCCAGCCAGGCCTGGTACCGAGTATCCGTATCGCAAAGCGAGCGCGCCGACTCCATGATTTCCGTCATGCGCTGATCCTCGCCAATCTTGTCCAGGATCTTGGCCAATAACAATTGCCCGTCAAAAGAAGCACGTTGTTCCGCCAGCCAGGGTTCTAGAAAGCGCTTTGCATCCAGCCAAAGCTGTTTGGTGAGCAGGAATTGCGTTATCTCGAGACACGCATCGGCGGGCAGACCTTTACTCCAGTCGCCCGTGAAAAGCCTGGCAGCATCTTCCTTGCGTTGCTGAGTGAAATACAGTTCTGCCAGTTCCCGTCGGAGATCCCAACGTTGCGGAGCGCGCTCAAGAGCCATCTCCAACAATGCGCCGGCTTCACTGATCTGATTGCGTCGCCGAAGCCAGCGTCCCAACTCGACGCTCTGCTCAACCTGTTGCGCAGCTTCCAGGCTACTCAACAATGAAGCGAAACCTTTTTTTGCTTCCTCAATCTGACCCGCGGAAAACAACCACTTCAGTTCCCGCAGCGTCAAATCGCCGCGTGCCGGTTCCACAGTCCGCAGCTTCTTGATCCAGGTAATGGCTGTATCATCCACGCCCTGCTTCTCCCATAACTCCATCAATCGCATCTGGAGACTCACGTCCTTGGGTAAAAGCGCACAGGCCTCCTGGAGGAATTTCAATGCTTCCTGGCCTCGCTGGGCGGCTTCCAAAAGATCGACCAGACGGAGTGCATTGGCAGAATTCTTACCTGCTGCCTGGACCCAACGCTGACGCACCACTTCCACAAGCTTGTCTCGATCTTCTCCGGCAGTGGCAAGATCCACCCGGCGCATCAGAATCTCCCGCCGCCGCGGATAATCCGCGCCCAGCTTTTCCAAAAGCTCATCCAGCACCGCGCCCGCCTTATCAGCCTGACCATTGGCCGCGAGCAACTCGGCACGCAACATCGTGGCGTCAACGCTGCTGTCTCCGCTCAATGCGGTGTCCGGCAGATTCTCCATGAAGTGCGCAACAGCTTTCAAGAGCTTGGCAGACAGGGCCACGCGTGCCCAACGCAAGCGCTGTTCCCCTGAGAACGCGCCCTCACCCAACAAACGCTTCACTTGCTCAAGCACCAAGTCCTCCCTCCCCTGCGCGGAGGCTGCTTTCATCATTTCACTGAGCCAGCGCGAGCGGCGCGAAGCAGAAGTCTCCAGTGAAATGGCGCGCGCCATTTCCGGCAAGGCATCCCGGTCATGCCGATCCTGAAGCCACAAGGCATGTTGCCAGGCCAGAAGCGGATCCTTCGCATGTTGACTGAGCGCGCTTTTGTAAAACTCCTCCAGTCGCTTGTCATTCAATGCCGCGTAAAGCCGAGCCAACACCAGGGTGGCCCGCTCGTCCTGAGGATACTGGGCAACGTGGTTCTGATACAGCGCAAGCAGGTCTGCTTCCTTGCGGGCATTGCGGTAAAGTTCGAGCAACTTCTGAAGGGGCACTTCCGCAGACGGATCGTAATGCAATGCCGTTCTCAGCGTGAGGGAAGACTTATCAAAATCCTGCGGAAGTTCCGGGCTGGAGGTTTGCGCAGCGAGCGGCCCGCAGCACCACAGCATGGCACAGCACAACGTCCACCCGAGCGGGCGGCGCATCATGCCGGAGAACCATCGCCCTTGCCTCATGGGACGGTTAGTTGCCTAGGCGGCTTCCATCGCAGGTGTGGCTACCTGTTTGAGCAAGTCGTCCACCAAGTTTTCCACCTTCACCTGCTGGGCTTCGCCATCGAAGTTCAGGATGATACGGTGACGCAACGCGACCATCGCAACCCGCCGAATGTCATCCGTGCTAACGGCTGTGCCGCCGCGCACCGCGCACCAGACGCGTGCGCCACGGACGAGTGCCTGCAGTCCACGAGGGCTGCTGCCGTATGACACAAAGCGTTTTACATTTGGCGAGACACCCAACTGATCTGGATGCGTTCCCAAAACCAACTGAGATGCATAGGAAGCAATGGGATCCGCCACTGGTATTTGCGTGAGCACATACTGAAGACGCATGAGTTCCACCCCACTCAAGACAGTATTAAGCTTTGGCTGTTCGTAGTTGGTGGTGCGGCGACTGATCTCCACCAGTGATTCCAGATTTGGGAATGGCACTTTGATCTTGAACATGAAGCGGTCGAGCTGCGCTTCCGGCAGCGGATAGGTACCCTCCATCTCCATCGGGTTCTGCGTCGCCAGGACGAAGAAGGGCTCTGGCAGCGCATGGCGCTCGCCTCCTGTGGTCACCGCATGCTCCTGCATGACTTCAAGTAGCGCTGCCTGTGTTTTAGGCGTGGCGCGGTTGATCTCGTCCACCAGCAACAGGTTTTTGAAAACAGGACCCTTCTCGAAATACAGCACACGCCGTCCATGCATGTCTTCATTCACGATGTGAGTGCCGAGAATGTCCGCCGGCATGAGATCCGGCGTGCATTGCACCCGTCCTGGATCCAGGCCGACCACTTGGGATAACACGCGCACCAGGAACGTTTTGCCGAGACCCGGAACGCCTTCCAAAAGAACGTGGCCACCACTGAAAATGGCAATCAATGTATCCGTCAGCAGATCATCATAACCCACGATGGCTTTTTGAATCTCCGCCTTCAGTCCATGAAAGGCAGTCCGGAATCCTTCCAGTTCTTCTTCCAGCGGCTTTTGAGGCAGGGAACGGATATCTACCACATTGGCGGTCGCTTCGGTTGGCTCCATGGGACTTTGGCTCGGGACAAGAGTTGACTCTGACGTTTCGTTCGGGCGGAACTTTTTCGGTTTTTTCTTGGGGCTGGAAGACTCTTCACTCATAATGGAAAAAATAAAGATGGGCACGTGCTTCAGGGTCAATTTTCTTTCTCGAAGCGTTTGCGAAGTTCTGTGAAATAGCGGCGCACCTGCTCACGACGGGCAGCGGGCAGGGCTGCATCGTCCAAGGCATTTTCCTCCGCGGAGATCGACTCGAAGACGGTAGCCTGGCTGCCACGGCCTGCCTGCTCGGGACGTGCCTGCCCTTCCACGGTGCGGACACTGGAAGCGCCTTCGGCATTACGCTGGGCATTTACCGTGGCCTGCTGGCCCGCAGCGGTCTTCGCTGTCGGACTCTTGCCCAGATCGGTCGTGCCATTGCCAGCTTGCAAGCCGCCCTGACTCATGCCGGGCATCATGCCCATGATGGCTGCATTCGGTTGTTGGCCTGGCTGCGTGCCGGGGATTGGAGCAAAAAGCATTGGCTTGTTTGCCTGGCTGTTGGATGGCTGGCCACTATTGGGAGAGATCGCCATTTTCTGCCCGTGACCGCTGCCGGGCACCGGAGTCATCATCGGCATGTTCTGGCTGTTACCTGACTGACCTTGATTTCCCTGCGGCGCATTGCTCATGCCGGGCATTTGCATCGGTTGCATCTGCGGCGCATTGGGCATCGCCATCATGCCTCCCGGTTGGGACTGCTGGCCTTGTTGAGGTTGCTGACCACTCTGGTTTTGTTGGCCCTGATTCTGACTACCCGCAAGTTGCTGCATGCCTTTTTGGTTCTGGCCCGCGATATCGCTGCCAGACTCGCGCAGTTGGCTGGCAAGCTTCTCCAATTCTTCACGTGCTTTCTCGCGCTGGGCCAAGGTCCGCATCTTGTCCGCCAAGGCCTGGAACTCTTTGCCAGCGTCCTGCGGAAGGGTTTGAGCGAGATTTTTATCCGCGTTAATAATGTGCTGCCCGGCGGTGCGTTCTTTGTCCTCTGGCTGCGCTTTGGCGCCCACCTCCTTCATCGTTTCGGTGAGCCGTTCTTTCGTGTCGCTGGTGAGTTTTTCGTCCTTCAGCTTGTCGGCCATGTCCTGCGCTTTGTTCGCCGTGTTCTGAGCATTTTTGGCGGCGATAGCATCTCCAAGATCGGAGGTATCTGCATGCTTACGCATCTCCGCGGTCATCTGCTCAGAAGCCCAGGCAGCATCTCCAGCACCCAGTTTTTCCGCCATTTTCTCAGCATCACGCGCACGCTGTTCAAGTTCCGCCAACACTTCGCGTGCCGTCTTCTTGGAATCACTTTGCAAAGCCTGGGCCGTGTCCTGCACTTTCTGCTGGAGCTTCTCGAGTTCCTTTTTCTCCTGCTCTTCGAGGCCCTGCATTTTCCCTACGTCCAGCTTCCGCTCAGCCAGTTTCTTCCCGGCTTCTTCTGCCAATTTGCGGCCTTCGCTGGTGAGTTCCGGATCGGGACGCTGCCATGAGCCCACATGCGGCAGAAACACGATCCCCACCGCTGCGAGAAGAAAGAGTCCCAGCCAACGCACATCTGGCATGGGCACGTCATTCTTTAAAACGGGCAAAGCCTGCGGCAGCAGAGCGCTCTGCCGTTGCACATGCAGGCGTCCACCGGCCGTCACTTCCGCCTGACGTTGGAGCCACCAAGCATTCGCAAAATCATCGGAACGCTTTGCGGCTTTATCCCAGAAAGCCAGTGCTGAATAAGGATCGGGCTTGGACTTCCAGGCCCAGAGAGCACAACCAGCTGCCCAAAGTGATAAAGATACCCAAAGAAAAGCTGGCGTGGCGAAACCTGCGCCCAACAAACGCGATACCAAGAGAAGCACCGTCACGCCGGCCGCCCATGGCCAGGTGCGTAGCAGCAGAAGAAAGACCTTCCGAAGTGTCAGCCGATGTTGCACCTGCCGGGCCGCCACGGAGAAATCGGTATCGGCGGTTTGGCTTGGAGGGGTCATGGTCACTAGGGCAATACGCTTCAGTTCAAAGACTCTTGGAATAAGTTAAGCGGCTTTGGTTCAATCAATTGGACTCGCTCAGCAGAGTTTCGATGCGGCGCTTCACTTCGGCATCCTCGGTTTGTTTGAAACCTTCCTGAAGACTGGGTTTGGCCATCTCGCCGAGCCCGCGCAGTTCGCTCATGGCTTTTTCCCGGGTCTTCCAGTCTTCGTGACCCAGATCCCTCAGCAGTTGACCGATACGCGCCAGCGTCGCTTCCGTGATCTTGGGCGAGGGATTGACCACTCGCGCGATGTCCTGGGCCGTAATGGTCCACTCACCGCCCGGCATGCGGAAACGAACCGTCGCCTCGCGCAATTGGCCCAAAACGTTTCCACCTCCCCACAGTTCCATCTGGAACCACGGAGCTTCATCCGTGCCCGTGACGGCAATGTCTTCGCTGACGTTCCGCATCTCCTTGATGGATGCCGGATCCAAGGCCACCACTCCCCCAGCCGTCACCGCGTGAAGCTTGGCCTCAGCAACCGGGGCAACGAGTCTCTGGCCTCCGGTCAATTCGGCCACGGGAGCGAGCAGCACCTCTTCATCCTCGCTGAAGTCTTCATCCGCCTTTACGGCCTGACCGACGACAATGGCTTGGATCTTCACGCCAGATATCTTTTGAACTCCCAGAGAAACTGTCGGGACGGTAATGGCATCCTGTGCACCCAACCACACCCGGATTTTGGTTCCATTGGCCAGCACTGCCAGTGGCGCGGGCGCATCTTCCTGAGGTGGCGTAAGAGTGGCCAGTTCCTCCAGCTTCACATTCAACACGCCCCAAGGCGAAGAAAGCACCAAGGGGAAAGAGGAGCCCTGCGTGATGGCCCAGCGTTCCCCACTCGCCAGTTCTACCAGTGCCGAGATCTCCTTAGGCCAAACCGGAGCTTCACCGTTGCCTCCTTTGACCAAACGGTCGAGTTGCCCGATCTCCAAAGTTAGGGCCACCCCACTCGCCATGACGAATTGCAGTTCTTCTGCCTGGATATCACCACGCAGGATCTGGCCATCCGCCAGATAGACCCGTGGCTCGCCGTCACCCTGCTTCCCGCCGGTGAGGGCAATCACTTTCTCCCACGGAACAATGATCTTGCCGAGGCGATGATTTACCGTGAATCGGGCACAAGTGGCACGGCCACGGAGGCGGGTCCCTTCCTTCATGGCAAGCACATCAAGCATCTCGCGTTTCACCCCAAGAATCTCGTCCGGAAACCAAGCCGCGATGTCCATAGGACCGCTGCCGCTGGCTTTTAAATTCACCAGAGTGGGAGCGGTACCTTTTGGCAGGTCACGCAACTGTCGGCTCAGTTCGAAAGGTCTCAATATCTTCTCCAGATCGGCGGCATCCGGGCGGACGGAGAGTTTGCCCTGTGTGACCGTGTGCAGGACACTGGCCGTCTTTCCTGCTGGCACGGTAAAGGTATAGAAGAAGGACATCTGATACTGGTTCTGCGAAGCGATGCGAGGCTTCCCAGTGCTGCGAGGACCGCATAACGTGAACAGGTACGAACTGACGTTCATCCCTCCCGGCAACACGGCTATGCCCGACTCGTCCTTCTCCAGAGTGCCATTGTTGGGGCGGCCCTGGTTGGTCACCAAGCCTTTGACCTGACCATTGAAGTTCTGGCGCAGCTCCACCGTCGCAGTCACATCGTTGGCTGTGGTGTTGGTGAACATTTCCAGATAGCGAAGTCCGCCTTCTTTCTCCAAAAAGCGAATGCTGCGGCTCACTTGCAGACCCATCATCGGCTGCTGCCCGGTCATGAAGAGCTCCTTGCCGTCAGGCGTGCCCATGGGTTGATTACAATAGAACTGATCGTTGCCCATGATCAGCATCATGGCGCCGCTCAGAATGGAGTTGCCGCCGCCCTGACGGGAGAGCATGCCGTTCTGCTCCACATACCAGGAATTTCCCTGTTTATCCGTCAGCGGCTGCGGATTGATGGGAACCATCCCCGGCTGCTGGCCCTGCAAATTCAATGCGGTCCCCAGAAGCAGGGCAGTCAGCAGAAAGCGGTGGAAAAATGAGATACGAAGACGTCGGAACAGTTTCGTCATTGGGGGAATGGGTCAGCCGGAGTTTGAGACTTGTCACCGTCTTTGGAAGCAGCATCACCCGATGATGCTTCCGGGTTCTTCGCGCTCGCGGATCCACGCAAGGTCACTTCCGAGATCAGCCCGACCGGGAGCGCCACTTCCTGGGAGCCGAGGCTCCAGATTAGCACGTCATCCACGAGTTCCGCTTTCAGCTTTGAACCGCTGGTGAGTTCGACAGCACAAGCGCCAGGATTTTCCTGATCCTGACTGAGGCGGCTGATATCGGCGGATTTGACTTTCATTAGGCCGTTAGAGCTGCGGAAGTTCAGTTCCGGCGTCACGATTTTTCCTCGGAGCGATGAGCCATCGCGTAAGGCACAAGACTGGACGGATCCGGCCGCGTCGGGCGTCGCGGGAGTGGTTTCGCTCAACACTTTCGGTTCGCCCAGACGAACGATTTCCGCTGCACGCACCGTGCCTGGCCCTAGTTTCGGACGTTCTAGTGCGAGGGAGTCGCCCGCCAGCACACCATGAATTAGGCTGCCATCCGCGAGTTTCATGGCGAGGCCGAACGGCGCTTCCGTACGGCGTTCACAAGAAGAAATCACCGTCCCCGGAAACTGAAGTTTACCGAAGGGCGTGACTACGGCCACTTGCGGCATTGCAGCGAGCCACCACAGTTCACCGGCAGCAGTTTGCAGGAATGCCTTGGACTCCACAGGCGCCTTGCCGTCGGAGGGATCGCGATGACACACCAGAAGATCCAAGCCGTCAGGGTTCAGGGTGATGTAACCCAAATCCCCTTTCAAAGCGCCCTTTTCCAATGTGACCTTCCCGGCAAGCACCGAGCCATCACGTAAGTAGAGCCGATGCTCGCGCCCTTTCCCGGCTCCACCGCGCAAGGCGGCGACTTCGGCGAAAGGAACCGTCACGTCCACATTCGAGGACTTGATCTTCACCGTAACCGCCGAGGCCTTTCCGGAAATGATCTCGTCTTTGCCCATCCACAGATTGTCTGAGCCGTTGCGAACGAGACCAATGCGATCACAAAGTGTATCGAGCAACGCCAGGCGGCCATTGGAGCTTTCCGAAGTGGATTGCTTCGCCGATCCTGCCATGGCTTGCGCAGAAAAGTTCACGACGAAAGGTTTCAAATCGTCAGGAACTTCCGGATCGACCAAGGCCTGGTCCTTCCAGAACAATTCAAAGGTTTTCTCCAGCTTCCGGCCTTTTTCCAGGCCAGCGGTCGCCACCCAATGAATCAGCACCGCCTTGCCCCCTGCCGGGATGGTGCCGTCATAATAGATCCGCACGGATGAACTTACGTCACTGACGCTCATCTGCCACTTTGCATCCGGCTGGCCCCATACAAACAAAGGCACTGCTGGCGTATCCTTTGACTCTGCGAGGACTATCGCTGCCACCGTGTTGTCCGGAACACCATTTCCGTATTCCCGGGACTCGCCATTGTCCGAAAGGACGCCGTTGAATTTGACGGAACCACGCTGGCCCAGGGCAGTCGAGTATTCCACACGGACCGATCGCTCCTGGGATTCCATGTTGGTCAGGACGTCCATGATGCGCACGGCCATCCGTTTGGGGTCATGTTTCATCTCACGGTGGAGAGAGATCGGCTTGCTGGTAGCATCGATGATAACGGTATCCTTTGGAATCTTGATCGAAGGGTCGGCAGGCTTTTCGGGAAGATCTTTTACGTTGGGCGTGTACGCGCGTCCGTCGATGCGTGGTTGCAATAGCGAACCTATGCCCATGGCCCGGGATCGATGGCCGCTGGCATCGGGTACATACCAATCCGCAGCGCCCGCCTGACCATGCGCTTCCCTGCAGACTGCTGTCATAAGGGCAATGGCACACAACGCAGACGCTAACCTCATGAGCGCCAACCTAGCCTTTCGGCAAAGGGGTGGAAACAAAAAAGTGGGGCCGCTTCCGAGGGCGAACCGTATTCCTTAGGTGTTGAGTGGTGAAGCCGTCATGGCCTTGTGAGTATGAGCACGATCTTCAGTTTTCTTTTTGCCCTGCTGATATTCAGCACGGGAGTGATGGCAGAATCCAAGTCATCCAGCGGTCGGCGGGAAGCCGACGCAAAATCCGAATCTACATCTGGAAAAAAGAAAGCGACCCAGTCGGTCTCCCCGTCCACGGGTAAATCTTCAAAGAGTTCCACGTCCTCCACGTCAAAAAAGGAAGAATCGTCCGAGGCGAAAGCCGCTCTTGCTAAGGGAGGTGAAAGCAAAGACGCGGGCAAGGCGAGTGCCAAGAAGGAGCCGGGCAGCGAAGCGCCATCGACGCCCACGTCTTCTAAGTCACCACCAAAGGAAACCGCGAAAAAAGCCGGCGATGACAGCACAACGCCTTCAAAGACCTCGACCGATGGCAAGAAGCCTCCCAAGCCTGAAACGGAGGGCACACCCCCTTCTGAAATTAAACCCGAGTCTCCGAAGTCTGCGGCAGTCTCGACAATCAATCTGGAAGAGATCGAAGGCTACGAGAGCTATTCACCAAAGATGCAGGAGATTGTGCAGAAGTCCGTGGCGCTGACGAAGCAGAACCTCCGCTATCAGTTTGGGTCGTCCGATCCATCTGCGGGTGGAATGGATTGCTCTGGCACCATGTATCGCGTGCTGCGGGATACCGGCTTTGACGGCGTTCCGCGCCAGAGCGACGAGATCTGCCGATGGGTCATGCGCAATAGCGTCCTGTATCGAACTGAATACACGGCCAGCTTGAAGGAACCCGCCTATGAGGCCCTGCAACCTGGCGACCTGCTGTTTTGGACAGGAACTTACGATACCGGCACGTCGAGAGAAATCCCGATCTCCCATGTAATGCTCTACTTGGGTAAGCGCAAAAAAGACGGCAAAGCTATCGTGTTCGGCGCAAGCGACGGCCGATCTTATGAAGGGCAACGCCGGAACGGTGTCAGCGTCTTTGACTTCGCCTTGCCGAAACCGGGAGGAAAATCTGCGTTCTACGGTTACGGGCCAATCCCCGGAATGCCGCCGATGATGAAAAGTCAGGGCGCGGCAGACCCTTCCCCAGTCACCTCGGTATCGGGTATGATGAAGTCAGAGAATAAGTAGCATGCGAACGCAGGACTTTATCCTTTTGCTCCCGCCTGGCAGAGGATGAATTCCATCGCTTCATCTGCAAATTCTTCTGTAGGAGCGGGTTGCCGACGGCAAAGCCACTCCCAGGCGGCGGCAAAAATGCCCCAGCTCATCATAGTCGCGGCCAGTTCAGGGTCCTGCTTCGGGCCTCCGCCACGGATATGTTTCTGCCGCATGGCCAACCAAGGCAGCAGCAACTCACGTAGCACCCCTTTCACTTGAGCCTCAAGATAAGGCTCACAGAGGCGATGGCGGGGCCGATCTTGGCATTTATTGGAGATTTCAGCGAGAAAGTCACAAACCGCCAGAAGCATTTGCCGAGGAGAGGCTGGCCCGATGGGAGCGGAAAAATCCATCCACTTCCCCAAAACCTCTGCAAAACCGTGCCGGATGGTGTCGCCAAGAAGCGCATACATATCTGGGTAGTGGGTGTAAACCGTTCCCCGGTTGACCTTCGCCCGATCAGCAATGTCCTGCATAGTGATCGACTCAAAATCTTTCTCCTCGAGGACCGACACCATGGCGAGCCGAAGCGATTTGCGGGTTCGCACAATGCGGGGATCAACTGGGGCGAGTGGAGAATTTTGGGTTGCGACCATCAGATTGTTGACAAAGAAAGCAAACACTTGCACACTCCGCGACATTTGTCGTTTATGCAATCCCTGAAACGTCCACGCGGCGCGCCCCTTTCACCTGATTTGGGGTCTTCCCGGGTCCCTGCTTTTTTTAGCGGGACGTGCCTAGCCGTCGTTGCTTGTCTTAGCGTATTTTCCTTGGTTTCGTGCGAAAAACCGGCTGCCGCCCCTCATGGAATGGCGGAAATGCCTCCCATGCCCGTGACGGTGGTGATGCCCGTGAAGAAGCAGATTACCGAGTGGGATGAGTACACCGGACGACTGGACGCGAGCGAGTCCGTCAGTCTTTATTCTCAAGTCACCGGTTACTTGGATAGTGTCCATTTCAAAGACGGGTCGGAAGTAAAGAAGGGTGATCTGCTCTTTCGAATCGATCCCCGGCCCTTCCAAGCCACACTCGACCAAGCTGTAGCGCAAGTGGAGCAGGCACGGGTAAAGCTGGAGTTGTCCAAGAATGAATTCGATCGCGCGGCAAAATTGCTGGCAGCGAAAGCCATCTCTGCGGAAGACCATGACACTCGTAACAAAGCGGTCCGAGAAGCGGAAGCAGTGCTGAAGGTAGCACAAGCGACCGTCGATAAGAGCAAGCTGGATGTGGAATATTGCACCATCAAAGCCCCAATGGATGGACGAATCGGTCGCCGTATGATGGATGTGGGCGGGCTCGTGATCGGTGGTCCGATGGGAGCTACGATGCTGAGCACCATCCTGAGGTTGGATCCCATCTATTGTTATGTGGATGCGGACGAATTGAGTGTTTTGCGCTACCAGCGCCAGAACCGTGAGGAAAATGGTCCCGACCATAAAGAGAACCTGCTGCCCTGTGAATTGGCTCTCGCCGATGACACGGGTTTCCCTCACAAGGGCGTAATTGATTTCGTGGACAACCGCCTCGATCCAACTACGGGCACCATCCAGGTTCGGGCATTGTTACAAAACCCTCAGCCCGCACGTGGTCAAAGGGTTCTCCAGCCCGGCTATTTCGCCCGCGTGAGAACGCCCGGACGCGCCAACCAGGAGGCCATCTTGATTGATGACCGTGCAGTAGGATCTGATCAGGCACAGAAGGTCGTGATGGTGGTCGATGACAAGAACATGGTTATGCCGCGGCCTGTTACCGTTGGTCCATTAATTGATGGCCAGCGTGTGATTCGCACCGGCCTCACTGAAAAAGATCGCGTGGTACTGCATGTGACTGCAAAAATTCGTCCTGGGATGCCCGTAGTACCTATGACTGCTGAAGAAGCAGCCAAAGCTCAAGCAAGTGCGGGCGGCCCTCCAGGAACTGCTCCTGCTGGCGAACAATCCCCCGCAGCTAAATCAGACACGGCCAAAAACTGATTCGGGTCGTATCTGTTTTCGTGCACCAATCCTCCATTCGTAACCACAACCTACCCAAATAACAAACCTAAGCCATGTCTCGTACTGTACCCAAATACCCAGGGCTCTATCACGAAATCCTGCCGAACGGCGAGAAGCGCTACCGCATTGTGATCACTCACAAGGGCCAAGTCACTCAGCGCTATTACTACTACGGCAAGCTCCGCACAAAGAAAGCCGCGCTCGAACATGCGCAGACGGAGTGGCAGGAACTGCGTGAAACGATGCCTGTGGTAACTCCAGAACTCAAAGTGAAGCTGCTTCAGGAAGCCAAGCCTTCCGCCCGCATCCCGGGTGTGCGCCGCATTACGAGCGTGTCCAAGGGCCGCGAATATGAATTTTGGACATCGGCTTGGTCTGACAAGAAAGGCCAACGCCACACCCGCCGCTTTTCCATCGCCAAGTATGGCGTTCGCAAAGCTAAGGAACTTGCCATCGAAGCCCGTCTGAACGGGCTGCTGCAGGCCACACGCTCCCGGTAAAATTACGGCCTCCTTAGCGAAATGCGGGAGGCCGATTTTTGCAGTGCTGGTCTTCGGTCTCCTCATACATGAACTTCGCTAAATTCTTCATAGACCGTCCTATCTTCGCGGCGGTCCTCTCCATCGTCATCACATTGGTCGGCGCGATTGCCATGCAATCGCTGCCTATCGAGCAATATCCCGAGGTGGCCCCCCCCACCGTCGTGGTGACAGCCATGTATCCGGGTGCTAACCCGCAGATCGTGTCTGAGACGGTGGCGAATCCCATTGAGCAGGAAATCAATGGGGTGGAGAACATGCTCTACATGTCGTCCAACTGTACGGCTGATGGTGTCTGCACGATTACCATCACTTTCAAGTTGGGCACGGACCTGGATATGGCGCAGGTTCAGGTGCAGAACCGTGTTTCCATTGCCACGGCGAAGTTACCTGAAGATGTGCGCCGGCTGGGCATCACCACCATCAAGCAGTCTCCGAACCTGGCGATGGTGGTGCATTTGCTCTCACCGGATGATACCTATGATCAACTGTATGTAGGCAACTATGCCTTCCTGAATGTCAAAGACCAACTGGCCCGGCTTCCTGGCGTGGGCTCAGTGCAGGTCTTCGGTGCGCGTGACTACTCCATGCGCATCTGGCTTGATCCCGACAAGATTGCGTCACGCAACATGACGCCAAGCGACGTGGTGAACGCCATTCGCGAGCAGAACGTGCAAGTGGCGGCTGGAGTTTTGGGCGCTCAACCTGCTCCGACGGGAACGCAGTTCCAACTCACCGTCACCACGCAAGGCCGCCTCACCGAGGTGGACCAATTCGCGGATATCATCATCAAGCGCGGTGAAAGCGGCCAAGTCACCCGCGTCAAAGATGTGGCGCGAGTGGAACTTGCCGCACGTGACTACAACC
The DNA here is from genome assembly GCA_965284365.1 of Phragmitibacter sp. Classification (GTDB taxonomy): domain Bacteria; phylum Verrucomicrobiota; class Verrucomicrobiia; order Verrucomicrobiales; family Verrucomicrobiaceae; genus Phragmitibacter. The sequence goes on along the minus strand of OZ260079.1, from coordinate 3,921,609 downwards.
TGGACTCCTATCTCAACGGCAAGCCAGCGGCAGCACTGGTGCTATTCCAGCTTCCTGGTTCCAACTCCCTGGAGACCCGTCATGCGGTGGGTCAGAAGATGGAAGAGCTGAAGCAGAATTTTCCTCCCGGCCTGAAGTATGACATCGTGTATGACACGACGATCTTCACGCAAAAGTCGATCGATGCGGTGATCCACACCTTCATCGAAGCGCTCCTGCTGGTGGTGCTTGTTGTCATTGTCTTCCTGCAAAACTGGAGAGCCTCCATCATTCCTCTGTTGGCAGTGCCGGTGTCTATTGTCGGGACGTTCATGGTGATGAAGCTCTTCGGCTTCTCCCTGAACAATCTCACACTTTTCGGTCTGGTGCTGGCCATCGGGATCGTGGTGGATGACGCCATCGTGGTGGTGGAAAACGTGGAACGAAACATGGCCTTGGGCCTCGGGCCAAAAGCGGCCGCGCGGAAGGCGATGGAGGAAGTCAGCGGGCCGGTCATCGCGGTGGCCATTGTGCTAACGGCAGTGTTCGTGCCGACGGCCTTCATGACAGGTCTGACGGGCCAGTTTTACAAACAGTTCGCGCTGACCATCGCGGTCTCCACGATCATCTCGGCATTCAACTCGCTGACGCTCTCCCCTGCCCTTAGCGCTATTCTGCTGAAGCCGCACGGCACAAAGCCCGATTGGTTCCAATGGATCCTCAACTTCCTGTTCGGTTGGTTTTTCAAACTCTTTAACTGGACCTTTGAAAAGTTCACAGGCGCCTACACTGCGGTGGTGCGCCGCACCTTGCGTCTGGCCGTCATTGCTCTGATTCTGTATGGTGGCCTGCTCTACCTCACGGGCAAGATTTTCAATAAGGTGCCTTCGGGCTTCGTGCCGAATCAGGACAAAGGCTTCCTCGTCGCTTTCGCTCAGCTTCCGGATGGAGCTTCGCTGGAACGAACACGTGAAATCATCCTGAAGATGGGTGAGATCGCCCGGAAAATCCCCGGTGTGGTCAACACGGTGGAGTTCCCTGGCTTCTCTCTCGTGGCAGGCGGCAACATGCCAAACGCGGGCTCGATCTTCATCGGCCTTGAGGATTTCGAAAAGCGTCAGGGTGATCCCGATAAGGCTCTGAACGTGGTGCTCGGCAAGATGATGGGCCAGTTCATGGCCTTGGAGGAAGCACTCTGCCTCTCCTTCCCCACACCGCCCGTGGATGGCATCGGGATGGTCGGCGGCTTCAAGCTTCAGATCAAAGACAACAACGCGCAGGGTAAAGACGCTCTGGCGGGTGTGGCCTTCAACATGATGATGAAGGCCAATCAGTTGCCTGGGTTGACGAGTGTCTTCACCTCCATGCGACCGAACGTGCCCCAGATCAAAGTGGAAGTGGACCGGACAAAGGCGAAGAGCATGGGCGTAAGACTCGCGGATGTCTTTGACACCCTGCAAATCTGCCTGGGTTCCCTTTATGTGAATGACTTCAACCGCTTTGGCCGCGTCTATCAAGTGACGGCTCAGGCAGACGCAAAATACCGCGTCAGTCCGTCTGATATTACCCGCCTGAAGGTTCGCAACGACCAGAATGAAATGGTGCCGTTGGGAACCTTGGTGAAAGTGACCGAAACAACAGGTCTCGATCTCGCCAGCCGCTTCAACACGGCAGCGTGTGCGGATTTGTCAGGCACGCCATTGCCGGGGGTGAGTTCGGGCCAGGCAATTGCCATGATTGAAAAACTGGCTAAGGAGGAACTGCCTCCGGGTTTCACCTTTGAGTGGACAGACCTCACTCTACAGGAAATTCTGGCAGGCAACGCCGCCATCTACATCTTCCCGTTGTGCGTTATCTTTGTGTTCCTCGCACTCGCAGCACAGTATGAAAGCTGGTCTTTACCTTTAGCGATTATCCTAATCGTTCCATTGGTCATTTTGAGCGCGCTGGCTGGCGTAATGTGGCGAGGGTTGGACAATAACATATTTACTCAAATCGGACTGGTGGTGCTCGTGGGCTTGGCTTCCAAGAACGCCATTCTGATCGTAGAATTTGCGAGACAGTTGGAGGATCATGGCCGCTCCGCTTTCGATGCCGCCGTGGAAGCCGCTCGTTTGCGCCTTCGCCCCATCCTAATGACGAGCTTTGCTTTCATTCTGGGTGTGTTGCCACTCGTGCTCGCTGAAGGAGCCGGATCCGAGATGCGTCAGGCACTAGGCACCGCAGTGTTTTTCGGCATGATCGGGGTTACGATCTTTGGTCTTATCCTGACACCCGTGTTTTATGTGGTCATCCGCAAGCTGACTGCCCGGAAGAAGAAGCCTTTGGCCGAGGAAGAAGGTGGGCACGGGCACCTCGATACGCCGAAGGGTATTGAGCCAGCGCATTAGGACACGTAAGCTGCCCGCAATTTCGCTTTCGTGAGAGAAGCCCGGGGTCATGCGACTTACCGGGCTTTTTCTTGAAGTGACTCAGAGCTCACTCATGAGGCACAAAGTATTCGCGGCGCAGTTTGCTGAAGACAATTTCGGAAGTGCCGAACTTCGGCAGCAGCCGACGGCGACCGGTAGAATAAGTGACGAACACCTCATCCTGGTAGAGATGCATAAAAGGCGTGTTTACTGCATTGTAGTCCACAATCGAAAAGGCCTTCGTGTAGGTCTCATATTTGGAATCGATTTTCACGACATCGCATTTGTTACGACTCGGTGACTGCCCTCCCATTGGGACGCTTTTGGCGGTAAACATGGCAACGATTCCAATGGGCGGACCGAAATCCGCTATGGTTGGCCGACCAATACCGTAGGTCCATTTCACCACTGGCTCATCAAAGGTGAACAGATCACTCTTCGGTGTCTTGCAGAGCACGTAGCCCGTCTCGATCACATTGGAACGGAGGTGCAGGAAGATGTGTGATTTATCGTGCGTCACGGCGGGTTCCGCAAGGATCTTGACCTCACCAGGCAAGAGTCGCGGATCGGGTGCGCCGAGCAATTCCCATGTAACGCCCTGATCTGCGCTGCGCATGAGGACATTCGTCAGCAAGAGGGTGCGTCCATCCTGCGAGTTCTTGATCTGAATGGTGCTGTAAAGTTGACCGTCGATTTGGATGAAATCGCAGGCCGTGCTGATGCCCTTGGCAAATTGATCGGCGAAGTCTTTCCCGAAAAGAAAGCTCAGGTGAGATTGCACCGTCGACAAGGTAAGATCGTGAACCTGCGCAGGATCCTTCGCGATGGTGCAGCGCACCTGATTCAATGGGGACAAGGCTCCCGTGGAAATGGTGTAATCTTTGTAAAATACCCGTGAAGAAGGATCCGTGTCACCTTCAGCGCGGGAGCAAAAGAAGACGCGCAAACTATCTTCATCAGTCTGATGAATGGTGGCAGCGGTTACGAAGCGGCCCGTGATCGTGATACCGTTGGAGGACTCACCTGCCTGGGCGATATCCACCCATCGAGCGGTCGCCGCGGGATTAAGAATGTTGAAGATGGCCATGCGCGCAAATTGGCCCGCCTTATTCTCTTCAGGAGACGTTTCGTTACACTGATAGACCGCATAGCCGATGCCGCGCACGATGCGCATGGATGACTGATGCGCGTATTGCTCCGTGGCGTACTTGCTAACAATCTGAGCCTGATCCACGAAGGAACGGGAGATCAAGGCTCCGTCGAGTTGTTCCGTATTCGATGTCTTGTCCGCAGCGATGGCACTCGATGAGAAATCAAACCCGCAGTGAGCTGCGGCCAACAGTCCGATGGTGAAGAGATGGCGAGACATCGCAACGTATTAGGGTTTTGAGCCTTGCAGCTTCTTCATCGCTGCGGCGTAGCGATCTCCAAACTCGCGCAGTGAAGGGGTATCGAAGTGCACCCAATCGCCTTTGTGCACAAGTCCGGTCGACTCCACGACAGCACAATTCGGAACCAATGACGGAAGGCTTGCGATCTGCTCATTTACCAGTGGCCAGTAGCTTGGTTGACCGTCTTTGCCCTCCTTCTTCAGGAACTCGCCCAGCTTGCCAGCCAAAAAAGGTACATCCCCTGCTCCGAGGTCAGCACGCAAATCCTTCACCATTTGAGAGAGCCGGGCAGCATAGGTGCTGGCGGTGGCCTCACTAGCGGCATCGCCTTCTCCCTGATGCCAGAGAATGCCTTTAAGCGTGCCATTAGTCATGGCGGCTTTTGCCCTGACAAGCGCTTGTTCATAGAGGTCTCCTCCCTTTTGCCAACGTTGCAAGGGCGTGCCACCGACCGCACAAGGAATCAGGCCAATGTTCGACTTCGGACTCGCTTCCACCATCTGTCGCGCGAAGCTCATGCCGAGGCCAGCGCCCGCGACAGGAGGTTTGTCGGTGTGAAGTGGCTCGATCCCATAGGCCCAGGCACTGCGTGCTGAGAACTTGAAAACATGAGAACGCGAAAGGGTCTGCTGCGTATCAAGAATTCCGCGCCCTGCCATGTTGGATTGGCCGATAAGGAGATAGAGATCGAGCTTGTCTTTGGGCGGCAGTTCCTTGGAGAGTTTCTCTTCATCACGGATATCAGCGTGATTGCCGTAGCCATAACATTGATTGGCGAGGATTTTCAGTTTGGCATCGGTAGAGACGATCTTGCCAGCGCGGATGTCTTCCTCGCGGATGATGCTGATCAGGATGGATTTCTCGCCCTGCGTGTATCGACCCAGATCATAAGCAATGTGAATACGCCCATCTTGAGCCTGCATTGCGTCGGGATAAGAGACGCGGGTGCGCTCATCAAGGAGCAGTATGTGCGGCCAGGTTTTACCCTCGTCGTCCGAAAGCCAGACAGTCAGGCGAGCGCGTGGGAATCCGCCCTTGGTCGTGGGAGGAGCATCATGATAAACAAGAGCGAAAGCCCCTGACTTTAACTTGAGAAGACACGCGCGGGTGGACGGACCCTTCTCAAAACTAAGCATGGGCGTGGGATCCGCCCATGTCTTACCGCCATCGGCCGAGTCGCTCTGATACAGGCCCACGGAAGTGCGGATGACCGTGAAGAGACTGCCGTCTTTTCTCTCTGCCAGTGTCGCCTCACTGAAGTTCCGTAGATTCTCGGGGATACTGCAGCCACCCAGCCATTGCCAGGAGGCTCCTTCGTCTTTGGAGATCAAGGTACCCGTTTCCTTGCCAGCGACTTCATCACTCCAGGTGGGTTTGCCATTCACGAAATAGGGAGCAATCCAGGCTCCGTCCGCTTTACGGATGATGGGTTTGCCGAAGAGGATGCCATCTTCCTTCACAAGGATGGGAGCGGACCACGATGGTGTGGCGGAAGCGGGATCATGCGCGCGAATCGCGAAGGTGGCGCGCTTGAAGGGTTCCGTTTCCGTGCGCTCCGTGAAGTGGTTGTAGAATACCCAGAGCCGGCCTTTGGGATCGATCCATGGAATAGGGTCGCCGTATTTGGTGCCCTTCACCCCTTCGATAACGATGGGCTTGGACCACTTCGCATTTTCATCTGCAGCGGTGGCGACCATGACATAATTCCCGATGGCGCCCTCACCGACATCTCCAGAATACCAGGTCGCCCAGAGCCGACCATTGGCCGCGCGCTCGACCCCTGGGATACCCTGCCATGTCCGTCTCACCTCTGAATACTCCTCGCCCGGCTTTAGAATCACTTTAGCTGCAGGATACTCGGCAGCATGGACTGCGATGGAGAATGCAACGCATGCGAAAAGCGAAAATGGGAAGCAACGCGAAGTGGTGAACATGGACAGAAAAGAACGCGCCGGGTGGTGCCATCTTCCACGCAGAATTGCGGAATCAATTTCTTGGAATCACTCCTCGTCAAGCCACCAACAGCACAATCCAGAGAGCGAGGAACAGGAAGCCCATGGCAAAGCGCACAATCGCCGTGTGCTTCTTCTGAAAGGAGATGAGGGCATCGCTCTTCATTCCCATTCAGGCGAAGATGAAGATAATGATCAGCGGCAGTACAAATGCGATGTTGAAGAGGAGCAGATAAGCAACGGCGCTGAGGCTGCCCTGCCGCATCATGTAGACGATGGTGGGAAGGTAGACCGACCCGTGCAGGCCAGTTCCAACAAACTGATGACGCCGCCGATGACGAAAGCAGCAATGACGAAACGCAAACTGCGCGTCTGCGTGCGGATGACCCCGCGGTATCATTCATCTCTTGGGGAAGCACATACTACAGAGCCTCCCATGCCAACGCAGATCGCGGCCTGGGCTTTTGGAGGCCCTGGTAAGCCGTCCTGATCTTTTCCGTCTTGTCTGGCTCGGAACCCATCTGAAACCGGGAACCATGGAACGCAAAACCTCTTTGCTGTGCGCTACCAGCGTCCAGCGTCAAAGGGTCGTCTGAGAGAAGCGCCGCGAGCAAAGGCACAGCGCGCAGGCCAGTATTACCGGGAAAGGATTTCGTGTCAGTGATGCCTCCCCGCTCCGCTTCAGGCATCTCTTCACCGTCTGTCGTCACCACGTCATCCGCCTCTTCATTGGGTAGCGGCGGCAGTGTCCAAATGGATCCATCCACATCACCACTTTTCTCTTTCGCAGCCAGCCACTCGCGCAGCACACCTTGATCCTGATCGGAATCGGCGTAGCGAATAGAACATGCGCGAATCTCTAACTTCGGGCACACTAACGTTCGTAATACCCTTAGTTAAGTCACTCTTGACGACCTGAGGCTACCCTACTGGTTCCCTGCGCGACTTCCCATGCTTTCATTTGTCATTCCTGCCTATAACGAAGAAGCTTTGTTGCCCGGCTGCCTCGCTTCCATTCGAGAAGCCATGCGTGAAGGTGATCTTCCCTATGAGATCGTGGTTGTGGACGACTCCTCATCCGATGCCACTCCTGCCATCGCTATCGCACAGGGAGCACGGCTCGTGCAGGTCGCTCATCGCCAGATTTCGGCCACCCGTAACTCCGGCGCGTTGGCAGCTTGTGGAGATATCCTGTTCTTCGTGGATGCCGACACGATCGTCAGCAGCGTCATCATTGCGCAAGCCTTGGCCGCCATCAAAAAGGGAGCTGTCGGCGGTGGCTGCATTCCAGCGCTGGATGGGCAGCTTCCGCTCTGGTGGAAAGTGTTGTATCCCATGTTTGAGTTAATCGGCCGCGTATTCGGTCAGCCAGGAGGCTCCTGCCTTTTCTGCACCCGCCAAGGTTACTTTGCCGCAGGAGGCTTCAGCACGGCACTCTATGCTGCGGAAGATGCAGCCTTTGCGTCCGCATTAAAGCACCACGGAAAATTCGTCGTCTTGTCTGCCAGGTCCCTCACATCAGGCCGGAAAGTGCGCGGCCATTCTTTTGGCTACATCGCCCGCCTGTTTTTCAAAGTGATGTTCAGCGGCCCAAGATCACTCAAAGATCGTCGCCTGCTGGATCTTTGGTACAAGCCCGTGCGGGAGGAGGCTCAGCCCTCGCCCGGACGATAGTGACCGAGCGAGTCTTCAAGGTGCCACGTAATTGCCTTCCAGCCGCTCCCGCTTCTCTACACGGAATGCGTCTCCCTCCGCCTCCACACGAAGCAACCAGCGTTCGAAGTTCTTCTTATAAGCCCAGCCGGTGATCACCTCATAGGCATCCGAACCTGCCCGCTTGATCTTGGTGATCTGTAACGTCACAGGCGCCAGACCACTGCGAGGGTCGACTATCGTGCGGTCCGGGTCCCGCATGGTGAGCACCTCCCCGCTGATAAAAGTCAGCTTGAGATCGTCCATTCTCTTCACGAAGGCGGTGCTCGTGCTTTTCAATCGCTCCCCTTTCACCACTGTATAAACCTTGGGTACGTCCGGATTGATGACCGGTACGTTTTTGACCAGAAACCTGACCACGGCTTCTCCAATAGGCCCTTCATATTCTTCGAGCGGCACCTCATTGGGCTCCCCGGAGTCACAGGCTGCCAAAAAGAGAAGCACCGAAGCGCCCAGCGCCACAGTAAAGAATTGAAACCAAACACGTTGCCCCATCATAGGATTCATTAGCGGCTCTCCTCTAACATCACGTCTGCAGGAATGCCAGCAAACGTCAGCAGCGGATTTTCCCTGATTTTAATGACGCCCTTGGTCTGAGATTTGCCCTGGAGCATTCAAAGACCGAAAAACTTCGTGAGAATGTCCGCAACCGATTTTATGTTCCGGCGTTAAACTAGCATAGCCATGGAACCCTTCTCCAAAGACGACCCTCTCTATGACCTGCTCGGCAAAGCCCGGCACGTAGAGCCGCGTTCGAACTTTACGCAAAATGTGATGCGCGCCATCCGGCAGGAGCCACAGGCGGAAGCCGGTTTCTGGAGTAGCCTTACCCGCTGGTTGGAGCCTTTCACCTTACGCCCGGCCGCCTACACAGGTGCAGCGGCATTGGTGGCGCTTTCGCTCTTTTTGGCCTTCAATCTGACACAAAATCCGGTCACTGAAGATGTTACCCCTCGCAGTGTTGTTCACGTGTCGGTTCCAGACGCTGACTCTACCCCGGTGGATGGCGTTACCCCTTCTGTTCCTGAGGCCGGCACAGAGCTTCAGGCGGATACTGCCGTAGCTTCGGAATTGGACAATGTGGATCAGCTAAGCGTCCTGCTAGCCCAAGGTGACACGAGTGCGCTCACCGACAGTGAGATAGCCCTTTTGCTCTACTAAAAAACGATTCCGCGCAGGCTTGTTCAAAAGTCTTGACAATATGCGCTAAAATCGCATACATGGCACCCGTCTCGTTTTTTCGCGACAACTATCAGTGTATTCAGGTTATGCCATGAATCGAATCACGTAGTACAGGTAGACATGGCATCCGCTAAAGACATCAAATGAATCTATACGTCAGTAACCTCTCTTATAACCTGACCGACAACGAGTTACGCGAGGCGTTTGAGCGCTATGGGCTGGTTTCCCACGCACGCATCATTCTGGACCGGGAGACGGGCCGCTCGCGTGGATTTGCTTTCGTCGAAATGCCCAATGATGACGAGGCTCGTGCCGCGATCAATGGTTTGAACAATATCGAAGTTTCCGGACGCCCTCTTAAGGTCGTGGAAGCTCGTCCACGTGAAGAACGTCCCTTCACACCTCGCCCGGGTGGTGGGGGTGGCGGCGGCGGCGGTGGTGGCTTCAAAGGCCCCGGCGGTGGTGGTGGTGGTGGCGGCGGCGGCTACAAGGGTGGTGGCGGCGGCGGCGGTTACAAAGGCGGTGGTGGCGGCGGCGGCGGTGGTGGCGGCTACCGCGACAAAGAGAAGCGCACCTGGGACCGCGGCAAGCGTGGTAACGACTTTGGTGGTGGCGGCGGCGAGTGGGAGTGAGCTCCTATTGCTGACCGGATTTGGATTCCATGTTGGGATACCAGTCAGCCGCTAAGCACCGGATAATATTTGAAGTGGCAACCTTTACCGGTTGCCACTTTTTTTGCCTTGCAACTCTGCAGCGTATCCAAAATGACCTTCTGCATGCTCTAGCGGAAGCCGCTGATCTGCTCACAAAGCCCCCCAATGCCAAATGGGGCTGAATCGAATGCCATTCGGTTGGCTCACGGCTTGAGCCTGAAGCCCTGCACCTTGCCACGCTGAGCGCTGGCAAAGTAAATCTTCTTCACGTCGTTCAGCTTCATGAATATCCATGGGGAAACCAAATTCTCTCCGTTTTTCGTGAAGACAATGTCATCGGCAATATACACACAAGAGTGGAAGGCAGCGCTGGTAGAAGCGTCCATCAGCATGAGCACATCGCCAAACTCATAGGGTGGAGAGACCCGGTCATAATTCTCAAGGACCGCACTAGAGGCCAGGCGGGTATCCAGAAAATACTGCTTCGCCCAGTGGTTGAAGAAGTTCAGTGAAGTCCAGTGACAGTCCGGCATTCGCCCCATGAAGGCCAGTTCCAGTGCGGGAAAAGTATAAAGATAACGCCTCGCCATGGACGGCAGCAAGTGAATGACGTCGATAGTCGCCACTTCTTCGTTTTCAGCAACGGAACTCAAAATAGGCAAAATGTCCTTATAGCGGTTACGGCCAGTCCAGTAGTTAGCGACACCCTGAATGTCCGATTCGCGCGAAACTTTCAAACTAACAATCATCGTGCGGTAGCGCGTCACAGTTTTGAAAAGCGCATGCGCTTCTTTGTCAGACTGCACATAATTGAGCACAGCAGACAAGTCACTGAAAGCGAGCGCCTCGCCGCGCTTGTAGGTAAATTGGCTGATCTTCTCCACAATTTCCGGACGAAGATCTGTCCCCTTCAGCCAATCCTCCACACTGCTACCTGTAATAAAAATGGGATTTTTGTAAAACTCGTTGATGTCCGCCTTCGCAAGGACGCTGTAAATGATCTCTCGTTGTTCCGGAGTCATGGCTTCGAGATCAGCCAAACGGGGAAAAATGGCAATAGAGTTATCAGCTCGCTTAAGCCGGTTCTCGTCGAGCAGGTGCTCCTGCAACGACGCGGGAAAGCCCGCCATGGTGAACAATGTCCGCAAACCCTCTACGGTTTCGCCGGGGAATATCCACTTCGTCACGGAATTCGGCAGAGGAAATCGATCCACAAAGTCCTGCGGGGCCTCTAAGAAAATATAGTAATAGGACAAATTGCCCCAAGGTCCGGGCTTGCAATGATAAACCTTCCCAGAAACCTCTGCGGCGGAACCTGCTGGCGGTGGAACGGAAGGCTCTTCTTGATTAGCTAATAGGTGGGATGTGGCACTCGCCAGCAGACCAAATATCAAACATCTGGCAATCACCCGTCGGAAAATCTGTCGAAACATTGGGACGTGGAGTGTCTCACGACACCAAATTTTGTCAATATTTGAGCCCCTAGATTCTAAATAAATTGCTTAGATGTGGAGCAATTTGAAAGATGCATTCAAGGGCTGGGACAATATCCTGTTACGCCTGTAATCGGTATTGGTATTAAAAATGCGCAATAGCCGTTTTGACGAAGGTTTTTTCACTTGCACAAGGAAGGCTCCCTGCTAATCTGCATGGCTCTATGGCAAAGACCTGCTGGCTCGAACGCAACAAACGCAAACAAAATACTGTCGAAAAATTCGCCAAACTCCGTGCTGAGTTGAAGGCGAAGGGTGACTACGTTGGCCTCTCCATGCTCCCCCGTGACGCGAGCCCAACTCGTCTGGTTAACCGCTGCCGCGTCTCAGGTCGCCGCCGTGCTTTCATGCGCCGTTTTGAGATGTCCCGTATGACTTTCCGCGAACTCGCTTCCCATGGCATGATCCCCGGGGTGACGAAGTCCAGCTGGTAGTACGCTTTTTGGAATCAGAATTGCTTTTGCAAAGGTGCTGCTTCGGCAGCACCTTTGTTTTGCCCGGATGCCGATCTATCACTACATCGCCGTCAATCCCGAAGAAGGCTGCCTCCGCTGCCGGAAAGGGTTCGATTTGCGACGTCCTCTGAGCCGGCCTCCTCTCACCGAATGCCCCCTCTGCCGTCATCCAGTGCGGAAAGTGATCATGCCGGTGAATACCCCTAGAATCGCCAAACCATTGTCAGTATCCGATGCCAAAAGCGCTGGCTTCACTATTTTGGAGAAGCGCAGCGATGGCTCTTATGAAAAACTTTAGATCAGTCACTCTCCCAGCTACCGCCCGGCTTAGCGCGGCATTTTCTTGCCATTGTTCATGAACGGGCTTTTTGACTTCTCTGTGCTTGCCATGAGCAGCAGCGACTCACAGGATCTCGTCCGCGTATGGACCCTGACCGCTTGGGAAACCATCTGGAATGCCGGAGTTGTTCTCTTTTTCGTGCTGCTCAATGGATTCTTCGTGGCTGCTGAGTTTGCCCTAGTCAAGGTTCGGGACAGCCAGCTCCAGGAAGAAATCAATGAAGGCAACACCAGCGCAAAGTTTGCCAGGAATCTGACCAAACATCTGGACGCATATCTGTCCGCGACCCAGTTGGGCATCACGCTGGCGAGTATCGCACTGGGTATGTTGGGTGAGCCGTATATCGCTCACATGATGCAGCCGTTGCTATTCATGGCTGGGATTCAAAGCGATGCCGTCGTACATGGCATATCCATCGGTGTGGCCTATGCCGTCGTTACTTTCCTGCATGTTGTTCTCGGTGAATTGACCCCAAAGTCTCTGGCTATCCGGAAATCCCTTCCGACGACGCTCATAATCGCCCGGCCGCTGCACGCATTTTACATCCTGTTGAAGCCAGCTATTTTCATTTTAAATGGCGCGGCCAACTGGCTGCTGAAAGTGCTCTTCAAGGTCGACCCCGTAGGCGAAAGTGAACGCGTTCACTCTGAGGAAGAACTCAAGCATATTGTCTCCGAAAGCCAGCGCTCTGAAGAAGTGACGGAAACGGAGAAGAGCATTGTGCTAAACGCCCTGGCCTTGAACGATCGCTATGTTCGCGATGTTATGACGCCTCGGCGCAAGGTGGTTTCACTTGTCGTGGATGAACCCTTTGAGACCAATATCAAGATTGCTCTCGAGTCCAAACACACACGGTTCCCTCTTGTAGAAGGGCATTTGGACCATGCGATCGGCCTGATCCACATCAAGGACATCCTGCGTCTGGTGCAGGAACCGGAAAAGACCAAGGACCTGCGCCGCATCAAACGGGATCTCCTCCTGGTTCCAGAGATGATGCCTATTGATAAGTTGCTGCGCTTTTTCCTGGAAAAGCATGTGCATTTGGCCTTGGCAGTCGACGAGTTCGGCGGCGGCGTCGGTATAGTCACGTTGGACAATGTGGTCGAAGAGATCGTGGGCGATATCCAGGACGAATTCGACATTGCTGAAAAGCCGGAGTTTCGCCGCCTCAACGAAATGGAGTTTGAAGTCGAAGGTTCGCTTAATCTCTATGAATTGAACGAACTTACCGATCTCGACCTCGAAAGCGACGAAGTCACTACCATCGGTGGCTATGTCACCCACGAACTAGGCCATTTCCCCAAGCAGGGCGAGACCCTCAAAATCGTGAACTACGAGGTTACTGCCACCAAGGTGGAGGCGCATCGCGTTTCCCAACTGCATTTCCGGCAGCTTCCCGAAGTAAAAGAAGCCGATGATGGCGAGGATGAGCCCAAGCCTGAAAAGCCTGCGGAAGCGGTTTAAGTCAGTTCCAGTTCGCGATTTCTGCATTGACGCCCGGCAACGCCGATGCCTGCAGCAAATGCCTTCATCTGGCATCATTCCCACCAATCTTTGAGCAGATCGGTGTCGTACGGAATTCTAGGGGTTAAAATGTTAATGGAATTGCGACTTAATATTGAAAATATTCTAGAATCTGCAAAAGTTCTGGCCTGTGGTGAAAACCGGAAGAGCAAAGATTCAGCTCGGCGCTTTTGCGAATCACACGGCCACAGCGTCAAAACTTCAGTTATCTCGACGATCAACATCGATAAAAGCTCTGTTGATCACGGTGGCTGCGTTGGCCGCCCAGCTCTGCATCAGTTCGTCCGCCACGACACAGACAGCCCCCCCACCGGCGACTGAGCTCAACTCACACGCACGCCCCATCGCGCGACGCGTACTGGTGTTGTTTGGATGGGATGAGAAAGTCACGGAGAAGCCAGCTACCTGGCCTATCGATACCCTGACTGGAGAACTGCTCCAGACACCTTTGGAATGGCTGGGTTATGAAGTCATCTATCATGACATCGGAAAGGCCCCTCCGCCCTCGCCGCTTCCAGACGGTGTCGCCGCCATTATCACTGACGGAGAACTCGACATTCCCCCAGCGCAGGAAGACGCGGTGGCGGAATGGCTGCTCAAAGCAAACAAAGCGAAAATCCCTCTGCTCTTCGCGGGCGCTTTCCCATTCTCACAGGAAGAGGTCGTAGAGAAGCTCAAAGAAAGTCTCGGCCTGAACGGTAGCACCACTCTGCTCCCAGGTGTCGACAAGGTGCACATCAAGAATGCCGATGAGTCGTTCATCCGGCCTGAGACACCCGTAACTCCCCGACAGGCAGAATTCCATGATCTACAGGCGCCCGACAAAGCGAGGGTGTTTATCTCTTTGACTGGCGAAAATGCAGACGGAACCGCAGCCCGCTTCGATCCGGTCTATCTCACTTCTTGGGGCGGCATGTGGCTGGAGCCGTACGTCGCACTGCGGGCCTCGGCGGATAATTCCCTTTTCTACGCCGACCCGTATGTCTTCCTTTCGACTTGGCTGAAACCTCTGGGCGTATTTCCGGCTCCGGACACGAGCACCCGCGATGGCAGGCGAATGTTCTACAGCCACATCGACGGCGATGGTTTCGCGTCCACAGCTGAGCACAAAGGGCATCCTCTCTGTAGTGAAGTGATACGAGACCGAATCTTAAAAGTATTCCCCTTCCCCATTACCGTTTCAGTGGTGACTGCCGACATTCAGGCGGTCGCAGAGGGACTGGATTACAAGAACGTTCCCCGCTTCCTGGAGACTGCTCGTAGCATCTTCGCGCTGCCCAATGTTCAGGTCGCGTCCCACACATTTAGCCACCCTTACATCTGGGAGCCCAAGGATCCAAACCCGGGCGTCTATGATGAGCCTGCTCTACCCATCAAACCGGAGATCGGCTACCCGCGCATGATTCTCGACACGGAGATCAAGGGTTCAGTGGATTACATCAACAAGGAGCTGGCGCCAAAAGGCAAGCTCTGTGAACTCGTGCTTTGGAGCGGGAACTGCCGTCCAGGGCCTGCCGCTATCCGGGCAGTCCGAGAACTCGGCCTCGAAAATCTCAATGGTGGGAACACCATTATCTCCCGCTTATACCCCGGAATCTCCGGAGTGGCTCCTCGTACCATGTGGTGGGACAATGAGCTTCAAGTATACGCCAGCAATCAGAATGAGTTCATGTATGCCAACGGCTTCAATGGCCCCTTTTATGGCGGATTCGCGGACGTAATTGACACCTTTGAACGAACAGAGACCCCGCGTCGCCTCAAGCCGGTAAATGCTTACTACCACTTCTATTCAGCCACTTATTTGAGCTCCCTGCGCGCTGTGGAAAAAATCCACGCCTGGGCCATGGAACAGAAGCTCCACAGCGTCACAGCAAAGGACTTTGTGCAACTGACCAGGGACTCCCAGCAGACAGAGATATCGGAGTTGGGGCCACGCCACTGGCTCATTCGGAACGAAGGTTGGCAGCGCACCTTTCGCCTGCCTGCCTGGCTTGGGAAACCCGATTTGAAACGCTGCAAAGGTGTAACAGGTTACAATCAGGTCGGAGACCAAATCTTCATCCACACCTCCGGGCAGCGTTCCACGGAAATCGCGATGACCGACTCAGAGACGCCTTCGGCTGCAGGCCTGTATCTCGTGGAAAGCTCCGCCGACATCGCGTGGCGTAAGTTCTCATCAGGCGATTGGGACTTCCGGGTGAAGGATTTCAGACCCGTAGAGATGATTTTTGGCGGCCTGTCTCCTGGTGCTTCAAGCAACCTAACCGTGAATGGAAAATCTTCCACCATCACGGCAGACGGTGCAGGCCGCTTGTCCTTAACACTCCCTGACGACGCGCAGGTGCAAATCCGCACTGATTGACCCCCCGCCTCGCATGCTCTCCGATCATCGTCCACCTCGAGTTTTGCCTTTGCCTCTCATGGCGGTGCTCATTGCCACATGCGTGGGCCTCTCATGGTCGATGGTGCCCCGACATGGTGAACTCATCGAGCGGCTGGTGAAGGACAAGCAGTACGAGCGCGTCGTGGCGGTGTTACAGGAAGGCATGCTGGGAATGCGGCCCAGCGAGCGCGGTGGAAGCTGGGAGCACCTGGACGCAAAACAGTTCTCTGCTTTGAGCCAGTTGCTGAACCTTACGCCACGAGAGCAGCTTCAAGCCGTCTTCGGGGGCTCTCACCCTCCCATTTATGATGCCTATGTACACGGCATCATTCTAGCAGCCGTGCGCTATGTGGACGTCATCCCACCTGAGGAAGCGGTGGCGATTATTGAGCCCGGTATCGATCGAGTGCCTGAAGCCCGGCGGATGCAGTTACTAAATCTGCTCTCATCGAACGCCCTGGCAGTGAAGCGCGCCGATCTGGCAGCCCGTCTTTTGAAACTCGCCTGCCAATGCAGCGACGCGACTTGGACCATGGCCAGAGACATGGTTCAGGCCTATCGCTGGGCGGGACAACCAACCGAAGGCTCGCGCGAACTCGGCAAATGGGTGGATACTCATGAAGCCAAGCTGGCTGTTGAAGAAGTAGCGCTTGCTCAGACCTTGCACTACACGCTGGCCCTTGAGGCAGGCGATCCCAGCACGGCATTTGACGTCTGCCTGCATCAACTGGCCAAGGAGCAAACACCTGCTTTGGCGACATTGGAACGAGCCTACAACACAGCCTTGCAGTCAACGCGCACCAAAGAGCTGCTACCCTGGCTGGAAAAATTTGTTCGCACACTGCCAGAATCAACCATGAGCATCGGAGAGCTTCATCGTGAAGCGAAAGCGGCGCCCGAGCGCTTTGCCGTGTATCAGCATTGGGGTCTGATCACCGCACAGTGGGAAGATTGGAACGATGATTACGACGCTGCCTTCCCCCACCATTTGCGGCTCGCTGCCTTGGGCAACGAGAGTTCGCTGGAACGTTGTCTGGATATTGGTGACGCCATCGGCGGTGCAGAAGAGTGCTGTGAACTTCTTCTTCTCGTAGGAGACGAGGCGCTCAAACCATCGCAGCGCCTGCTGCTCGCCCGCTTGCTCGCAGAACTTGGACGCGAAAACCAGGCAAAGGAACATTACGAAGCCTGGCTCGCCAATCATCCAGAGGACCGTGACACCCTATATGACTACGCCTGCCTCGTCGAGGACATGGGCGACGAACCGGCTGGCCGCAAGGCTTTCGCCATTCTGCTGGCCCGCCATCCTCAGGATGTGGGCGGCATCAAGAAGCTGGCCGAAGCCTGCATCCGCGACGCAGACTACACAACGGCTCTGCATCTTTACGAAAAGCTTCCGGACGATTCGCATGACTATCACACACTGGAGAACTATACCATGTTGGCTCAGTCACTGGACAACCACGCAGTCGAGTTTCGCGCGCTTAGTCTGCAGTTAGCCAAGACAGAAAACCCCCAGGCCGCACTTTATCTGGATCTGTTGGATAGCTCCAAATACCTGAACGATCCCGGCAAGACATTGGAAGTCTTGATACAGGCCGTGGCCAAAGTCCCTGACAGTCATCGCCTTCGCATCGCTTTGGCTCAGGCGCACATCGAAGACCGCCGAATCCCCGATGCGGTGGCAACTCTTTCGACACCCGGCTTGCAGAACAATTTTGAAGCGGTGCAAATACTCCTCTCACTAAGCTCCGAGCCGGAAGCAGACGCGCTCAATATCCTGCAATTCCTCGGTAACAATGTGGAGAAGCGACTGCCTCTTACGATGTCGAATTGTCTCGATTTGGCCGTACTCCAATACCGCGCCGGCAACATTACAGAAATGCAGCGCCTCTTCGCGAAAGTTCCTGTCACATCCCGCAATGGGAAGTTGCTCGCCGAAGCCAAAGTCGATGTCGGCAACTACCAGGAAGCCGCCCAGCTCTTAACTTCCTATCTGAAAGCGCAGCCGAAGGCCAACCCCGATGACTGGCTTTTGCTCGGAGACATCTATGAAGAACTCGGCCAGTTCGAAGACGCTCAGAACGCCTACAACTACTCCCTCGCTTTATTGACCGCCGACATCCCCTCCACCGCGGCTAATTAGCGCAACTATCTCCCTCCCATGCAACCCATTCACGTCTTGACCTTTCTTCTCTTGATCGGCGCGGTGCCGCTCCTCGCTCAACAAGACAAAAAGGCTACTGCGGCACCTCCCTCTACCACCTTGGTCCCTCCGATCGAAGAGCCCAAGACGGATCCGCCTCTGGAGGTGAAAAAAGCGAATGCCAAAGCTTCGTCCGAGGAAGTAAAGAAACCCCTCCCTTTCACAGAGCAGGAGATGCGCGTCTTGAATCATGCCACCACCATGCCGGTGCCCCGTCTGGTGGAACTTATGCAAGTGTACGAAAAGCTGGGCAACGAATCCATGCTCCAAATTCTTGTGCGCCAGGTCATCAAGCGGGACCCCACTAATGAAGAAGCTCTGCGCGTTAGCGCCGCGCTTTCGCCTGATGAAGAAGTTCGCCCGGCAAACTACCTTGAGATCCTGACGAAGGAGCTGCGCACGGTCAAAAAGGTGAATGATCCCGAGGGTATCGCCACCCTGGCTCGTTCATTCCTAAGCGAAGGTCATGCGTATGCGGCGGTGGATCTCCTGGAAGCCCTGCGGCGCGGAAATTACGCAAACCAGCCCTTCCCTTTCGAGGATGACTTGGCGGCGGCCTATCATGACGCAGGAGATTTCGACAAGGCCGAAGCGACTTGGAAATCTCTCCTCGCGAATCCCGCCTCAGAGCCCGGAGACCGGCAGTCCGCCCAGGAAGCACTCAATATGTTGGGCTTTGAACGACGTCTCGCCGTTATTCGCAAGGATGCGGAGAAGGATCCCGAGAAGAGCTTGGCTATGGCTACCACCTTGATGAAGGAGCGGCCCAGTGATCCGTTGGTTTTGGACCTTTACATCGACTGTCTGGCGTTGGCCCGGAAGAATCAGCAATCGGTCACGTTCCTTGAAGGAATTAAAACGAAAAGCGGCAAGTCCTTTGCTTATCAAAGCGAACTGGCAGATGCTTATCTGGGGCAGAAGAACTACGCCAAAGCCTCGGAGCTCTACCGTGCGATCGCCGCGGATCCACAAGCGGCACCCGACGACCGCGCCAACGCGGAGAAGATGATTGCTTCCGTGCGCCAGACCCAACTCCTTGAACGGGGCACCAGCGCCTTATCTCAGGGACGTTTGAAGGAAACCGAATCCATCCTGGCCCAACTCGACGCGGAGTTTCCGGGCAATGAGGATGCTCTCGGTCTGCGCGGCTTGTGGCTCACCAAGACTGGGCGCGCCGACGACGGGTTGCTCCTGCTCCTGAACAACCGCCAGCAGGCTGCCCGCCAGAAAAAACTCTTCACCCAGATGGATGCCCTGGCGGACGTCTACATGGAGCGGAAAGAATACAATCTGGCCAAGTCCGCCTACGAAGACATCCTGGTCAATCCGGCCTACGACGCCGAGATGGTCGCCGAAGCCTGGAAGGGCCTGGAGGAAGTGCAGAAGCAATCGCTCATGGATGAGGTCTCACGGGCGCTGGCGGAAGGAAACCCGGCCAAAGCCCGCGAGCTTTTGCCCGACTTGGCTACCATGTCTCCAGGAGATCCAGACGTGCTGTTGCTGGAAGCCGATATCAATCTCGCAACCGGACATCCCCGTGAAGCCTACGAACGTTATGCGTCACTGAAGGAGCGCTACTATAAACATGTCCCTTTCCCCGGACAGTCGGGGCTGGCAGATGCCCTGCAAAAACTCGGACGTTGGGAAGAAGCGATGATCGAGATCGACGAGGTCATCAATGGTCCCGGATATGATCTGGACGAAACTTGGGATGCCAAATGGGACCGCCGGGCGCTTCTGCCCTATCTCAAACAGCATGCCGCGATGGATCTAACCTTCACCGATGAAGCCGATGGCAGCGTGCTCCGCCAGACTGCTACCTACGCCACTCCATGGTGGAAAGACTGGCGCGCCATCGTGAGAGAGCGTGTGAACTACGTTACGCTGGAAGACGCTGCCAACGTGCTCAAGGATAGTAGCAGTGTTCGCGGTGAGGGCGAAGTGCTCTTCCAGCGCCGCCTCGGGGACGGCTATTTCGTGGAGGCCGGCATTGGTGGATCCGAAGACGATGTTCTCTACAGTGCCCGCGTAGGTCGTTTTGAGACCAGCAGCATTTATTGGTCCTTGGGTTTTGAGGGTAATGCTCAGGCTACCGACAGTCTGGCTCTTGAGGCTCTGAACGGCCGCCAGAATCGCGTCGAATTCAAAGCGGGCGGCTATCTGCAACCCCGCCTCCGCTTTGATGCCGGTGCCTACCTGGACTGGATCAATGTTGGCGGCGAAAAGCTGGGCCACGGTTACGGCTTCAATGGGAGCCTTGATTACGTGATTCAGGCCGAAACCCGTCAAAAGCCGGAATTCACCGTCGGATACTTTGGCGAATATACGCGCTTCAAGAAAGCCGGCACCCTGCCCCAAAAGGTCATCGATGCCATCAATCCCGCCTCGCTTCAAGTGCAGCGAGCTCTGTCCGTGAATGACGAAGTACGCGCCGCCCTTCCCACTACCGCCGAGTTGAAAAAAGCGTTGGCCAGCGACTACGGAAACGAGATCTTTGACACGCTGGTTGCTGCCGAAACGAACCGCCACGGCGTCCAGTTCACCGTCAGCAAGCGGATCGAAAACGTTTCGCTCTATGCTCAGGCCGGTCCCTACTATGATTTTGAAGGCAGCAGCGTAGAGTTTCAGGTCACGGTAGGCGTGGAGTACTGGGTCAATGAGCAGGCCTCGGTCTACGCTGAATTGATGTATGACTCAGAAGGCCGCGCCGGCGGATCCGGTTCCGGGGTCTGGGAAGGACGCGTAGGGGCCGAGATTAATTTCTAGTAAATATGAAAATTCACATTGAGTTAGTGCTCAACTCGGGTTTCATTTGCAGATGTCAGGACTGTGCAGGCTCCCCCTAGCCTTTTCGCGATCTCCTTTCGGAGCGTTGGCCCTGTCCGCATGTCTCTCCGGCCAGGGCATGAGCGGTTTCGGTCAGACCGCGACGCCGCCCGATACACGTCTGTATGTTGACTACTCGGCGAAGCCCTCATTGGAAGCCCTTGCTTCCAATGACTTCTGCATCCTCGATCCCGCCGCTCAGGTGGCAGAGCAGCTCCTCAAAACACCGAACAAGACCTTCCTTGCTTACCTGCCTTTGGTTGAAGTCGCCAAGGGATCTCCAGCCGAAACCGCGGCGATAAAGCGGGGCATTCCGATGGTGAGCCGCAACGGAGCTTGGGATTCATCTCTGCTGGATGTCACTCATCCCGCCTGGCCTGACTATATCGTCGAAGACTTGGCTCTTCCTGCGCTGGCTAAAGGTTACGGAGGTCTGTTCCTGGATACCGCTGACAGTCTCGAACTCATCAAGGATGGCCCCGCGCATCTGACAAAACGCCGTCAGGCGTTGATCCAGACCATCCGCCGCCTCCATCAGGAACTACCCGGAAAGAAGCTGGTGCTGAATCGCGGCTTTCCTCTCTTCGACGAAGTCGCGGACTGTCTCTCCGGTGTGCTGATCGAAGGCCTCTTTCAAACCTGGGATCCAGCGACGGGCGTGTACACAGCGGTTCCCCATGAAGGCACGGAATGGCTGACGAATCACATCGGTCGCATCCAGAAACATCGCCTGCCTGTTTTCATCGTGGATTATGTCGACCCTCGGGACACTCCGAAAATCACGGAGACCTTGCGCCGCATCAAGGAAACCGGCTGCATCCCCTTTGTGAGCACACCGGATCTTCAAGGATTAAAAAGACCCGAGGAGGCCACTGCGCCCCTCAAGAAATCCTAATGACGAAACGACGTGTTACGGGCTGGCATGGCTTGGGGGACTTTTTGGTCCTCTGCCTGCTGCTGGGCGCGGTGAACGCCCTTCTGGATCGTAACGACCCGGGTTGGCTGGGCATGAATCCCACTCCCTGGCTGTTACCCGCTGCTTTGGTGGGAGCCCGTTACGGCTTTCTTGCGGGGCTCTTGAGCGGCTTGGGTATCAGCGCTGGAATTATCGCGGTGCGATCCTGGATGAACGGTACGCCAGCCGAGGACATCTTCAAAGATCATGACTACTTTTTCCTGGCAATCACGGTTCTCGGTGCGGTCGCTGGCGAACTGGGGACTCGCCTGAGTGCAAGGCGCCACCGTTTGGAATCCACCCTGGATCAGGTAACAGAAGAGAACACCCGGGTGCTGACACAATTGCACGTGCTCGATGAGACAAGACACGAATTGCAGCAACGCCTGGCGCTGTTCAATGCGCCTCTCAGCGGACTGGATGATGATCTGCGCGCGCTTTTCACCCGTCCCCCTGAGGAGTTTAATCAACAACTCCTTCACATCCTCCATCGCTGCACAGGCATCACCAGCGCCGGTATTTATGCGTTGGATGGTTCTGTGTTGAGACGCATCGCTGCCATTCACCCGACGGCACCACTGACCGAGTCACTGCCATTGCAAGGCACTCCTCTGGCCTTCCACGCGTTGAACACGGGCGCTCTCGCTTCCGTGTCGGATGCTGGAGAACTGACGACAACCCAACCTTTCCTTGCGGCATTCCCATGGCGGGACCACTTGACAAGAAGCTGCGTTCTCCTGGTGCAGGACATGCCCTATGAAGAGTATTCGCTCCAGCAGCTTTCCCGCCTGGAACTGATCCTGTCCTGGACTTCGGCCATGGGCTGGTTACGTCGCTCATTGACAGCCCATGCCAGACGGAACCGCCTCATCAGCGCTCACGAATTTCAACTGCTTCTCGCCGAAGCCCTTCATGCGGATCAGCGCCACGGACTGCCCTCGGCCCTCATCCGGCTTACGTTGACGAGCCGGGTGGATGCAGAGACTCTCTGGTCCGCCCTGCCGGTGACCGCGATGGTAACCAAGCTGACACAGGCCAATGAAGTCGCCATTCTTCTCCCGTTCTCGGGTCACGAAGAAGCCAGCAATCTCGTCCGTGATCTTGGCGAGAAAGTTCAGGGGACACGGACGCAACTGTATCTCACTGCCGGTCAAGGCTCCGCGGAAACCTTATGGATGGAACTCAATCGTCATGAACCAGCGGCAGCCATTGCCCCTACTGTACCAACAACCTGGGGACAACGCAGCCCACCGGAATGAATTCGCCTGCCTCCATTCCCATACCCCTTCTCGTTTTCGGCGTAGCCCTGCTACCTGTTCTCATCGCATTGCTTTGCCGGCTGTTGCCGCAGGTTCCGCAAGCATCATTGCAGTTCCGCACGGGTAACCCGCTTCTGTCTGATCAGCGTTTGCCGCGTCAGTCCGCGCCCCTACTGCAAAGCTATGCACAGGCCGCCCGCTTGCACCGACATGCGGATCTGGCCGATCTCGTCACAGGTATGCGGCATCTACCGCTTAAAGAAACGGCGCCGGTATTGCGTCGCTTCCAGAAAAGCCTCGAACCTTCCCTGGAGCTCCATGCGCAAAGCATATTGCAAACCCAGCAGGAGTCACTTCAAGCCACCTTCGCCCGCCTGCTGCCGGCCGCCAACGAAAGTAACGAGGCAAAATTGGCCTCCTATCTGGAAGCAGGACTCTCCCTTCTCTCCTCGCCGCAAACCCAGGAGTCCGAGCATCCAGCGATCGTCAACAAACTCTCCGCAGTCATTGCTAGCACCACGGTCGCGAAGTCTGACCATCCGCGATTGCTTTACAACGCCGCCTTGGTTTGCCTGAGAGAACTGAAATTGGCGGAGGCACGCACCTTCCTGCTACGGCTTCCTGCAGGATGCCCATTGCATGCAAATGCCGCCGCAAAACTTGTCCATGCTGTCTGCGTTCATCACCCGCCTCAGCCCCTGACAGCAGGTTACAGCATCCAGTAGTGCGCCCTTTCAGAATGAAAACACCTTACCCCACCGACGTGGATATCTGCCTCCTACTGGAAGGCACCTATCCCTATGTCTCTGGAGGCGTTTCCACGTGGGTGCACCAGCTTCTGAGCGCTTACCCCGATAAGACTTTCGGTATCTTCTACATCGGCGCGCAGCAGGATACTCAGGGCGATCGGAAATACGACGTCCCTTCCAACGTCAAAATCATCGAGGAATTGTATCTATTCGAGCCCGGTAAGAAAAGCACCAAACGCAAGTCCTTGTCACGCAATTGGTCGCCTTTCTTCACGGCGCTCCGCAAGTTTCTGCTGCATCCGCCAGACGGCGATGCCCAAGATTTGGATGCTCTCATGACCCTGTTACGTCACGTGCGCGATTTCGATGGATCGTTTGATGACGTGTTTCAGGCCCGGCAAACCTGGGATGTGTTGTGCGAACTGCATCAACGCTACGCGCCCGAGGACTCATTTCTGCATTTCTTCTGGACAAGCCGCTATCTCGTCGAGCCTTTGTGGAAGCTGGCTCGCGCGCTGCCGCGCGTGCCCAAAGCGCGTCTCTACCATAGTGCCTGCACCGGTTATGCAGGATTCCTCGGAGCCGTCCTGACTCGTGTGCATAAGGTGCCTCACCTGCTCAGCGAACATGGTATCTATCTGCGAGAACGCATCCAGGATTTGAATCGCTCTGCGTGGATCCCCGACTTCCCTGTGCTGCGGCCTTCATTAATGGACGCTCCCGGCCATTTCCGCCGAACCTGGATGGCTTTCTTCTCCCTCCTTTCGCGTCTTTGTTATACCGCCTCGTCTACCGTTGTCTCGCTGTTCGAAAGAAACGCGCGCGTGCAGGCGCACTTCGGAGCCCGTGAGGAACAGCTTCTTACCGTTCCGAACGGGATCAACACTGAGTCGACAGATATCTTGGTTGAGCAACGCCATCTCAGACGCCAGCGACAGCCTGGCAGTCAGGTGGTCGGCTATTTGGGCCGCATCGTTACCATCAAGGACGTGAAGACGCTGCTGCGAAGCGCCAGACTGGTATGCGATGTCCTGCCCCAGGCGCGCTTCCTTCTCGCCGGCCCCACCGACGAGGAACAAACCTACTATCAGGAATGCCTCGATATGGTGGATCAACTTCATCTCGGAGGAAATGTCGAATTCATGGGGTTGCGCTCTCGTAATGAGGTGTTGCCACTCTTCGACGTCATGGCCCTGACAAGCATCAGCGAAGGCCTTCCTTTCGTGGTTCTGGAGTCAATGGCCGCACGTGTCCCCTTGGTCTGCACCGACGTGGGGGCCTGCCGGGAACTGCTCGAAGGCAACAGCCAGGAACACCCGCCACTAGGCCGCAGCGGTTTTATATCAGAAAGCGGGAACGCTGAAGCCATCGCCCGTTCGCTCGTCGAACTCCTCACCAACCGGCAACTACAGGAACAAATGGCAGACGTGGGACTGGAGCGAGTCCGCCGCTATTACCATGAAAGCATCATGCTGGATGCCTATGAAGGTTTGTATACGAGACTCACTGGAGGAGGGAAGTTAGCTACCGCATAAGACTATGGCAGGCATCGGCTTCACTCTACGCGATCTATCCAAACGAGGCCACTATACTGGCCTCCTTCAGGCCTATGCCAGCGCGGCGATCATCAGCGCCGGCCCATGGATTATTTCCATCCTCTCTCTCATGCTTTTGACCTGGCTGTTGCATCGGCCGTTGAAAGCGGAGAATGTGCGCTTTTTCACATCAGCAGTAACGCACGTCTATGCCTTTGCCCTCATCATCACCGGCCCCATTCAGCTGGTGCTGACGCGCTTCACTTCCGATTCCCTTTCAACCAAACACCGCGAGGTCATCTTTCCATCATTCATTGGCGCATTGGTGGTGACAAGTTTGATCTCCGCTGGCGTCGGAGGCTGGTTCTTCTTCCGGCTTGTTCCTGCGCCTCCTCTGTATCAAGCGGCCGCGGCTGCGCTATTGGTGCATGTCGCTTGTCTCTTCATTGCCAGCACCTATTTGAGTGCCCTTCGTCAGTACGAGACGGTCGTCCTGGCCTTCTTCACGGGATACGGGGTTGGCGTGGTTGCCGCTTGGTACCTCGCTCAGCACTATGGTCTTGAAGGCGCCATGGTCGGCTTCCTCATTGGGCATGTCATCCTTTTCGCCCGTCTTGCCATCGCCGTTTACCGGGAATTCGGCCGAGGCTCAGGATCAGGATTTCGTTTCCTCGGATCAATACGGCGCTTCCCCGAATTGATGCTTTGCGGACTCTTCTACAATCTTGGCATCTGGATCGATAAATTCCTCTTCTGGTGGTTTTCCCATAGCAACATTCAGATCTCGGGCGCCCTCCGGGCAGCCCCGGACTATGACCTCGCCATCTACCTTAGTCTCTTATCCATCGTTCCCGGTATGGCCGTATTCTACCTCCAGGCAGAAACTGCTTTTGCTGAAAGGTACCAAGCCTTTTACGACGCTGTGCAAAACGGCAAGCCACTGAGCGTCATTCGAGAAGCAAAGCATGCCGTGGTCACCAGCCTGCGCGATGGATTCAGCCGCCTCCTGAAAGTTCAGGGCATCACCACCCTCACATTGGTGGTCTTCGCCGATCGCATGGCCGCCTGGTTTCACATCGGCTTTGTGCAGACCGGCATTTTCCGCATCACCCTTTCCGGAACGATGTTGCTGGTGGTCTTCCTGTGCCTCCTCACAGTGATGTTCTACTTCGATGACCGAAAGGGCGCCCTCATTTGCTCATTCGTCTTTCTTTGTGCGAACACAGTTCTCAGCCTCATCACACTCCATCAGAATGAAGCGTGGTATGGCTTTGGGTTCGTGGCCGCAGCCGGTTGCGCGGTCTTCATCGCGGCAAACCGCGTAAACCATTGCATGGACAACCTGGAGTACAACACGTTCGCCCGATCCGGCGTTTGACCCCATTTCTAGGTCAGTTAACCGATTCAATCATACGAGAGTGCTGATTGGCGGGACGAAAAAGCACTGGTTCGACTGCGCCTCCTCGATAGGGCGCTCACTTTTGTTCGACCCAAGCATACAATTTTCATAACTTTCGCCACTGTCTGCAAAATTAGACAATTAGTCGAAACAGTTGCGGCATCACACTCGAAAATAAATGTCGACATTTTTTCCTTAACCTAATAGATGGATGAAATTATCGATTACAAACGATGCTGTGATGCTAAACGACAGTCCAGACATCCACGAAGTCTAGGCAGCTTTCAACTAAAAGTGTATATGGCGAAAAAAGCGATTAAATCCACTCCTAAGGCAGCGAGCAATCGGAGCCTGTTCAAGCTCTTGGAACAAAACACCAAGCTTCTAAAAGAACTGCATAAGGCAGCGCCCAAGGCCGAGGCCTCAAGGAGATCGGGCTCCAGAAAATCGGCAAAGAAAGGTGCAAGGCCGGTGGCGGCACGTGCCACACAATCCAGTTTTTCGGAAGACGAAGTTTGGGAGATCTTAAGAACAGACATCATTCCTGAACCACCAGTTGGTAAAGCAACCCCGATGGAAGCCGTGCTCCTTCGCATCAGCGTCGGACTACTGGGACAGAGAATTAATGGCCGCTTTTTCAGCTCGCCTCATGATGGAGGAGCAGTGTCGAGGACGGCGTTAAATGATTGCGACACGGCTGGCCAAGTTTGGTTGCTCATCTGCAACCACCTCGCACAACAAGGGCGCCTTGAATGATAATGGCAAAGCAATTCAATTTTCAAGGTATGAACAAACTATCGTTACTCAGTGCCGCGACCATTGCCTGCTCATTATTTCTAAGTGGGCATTTATCCGCTCAGACGCTGAGTAAATCGGAAGTGCCTGCTTGGCTTAAGGGAAAATCGATGGAAGATACTGATGGTATCTATGATTGGTCGGAGAAAAATTTCCGGAGACTCGCGGGCGACAAAGAGAGTTACACAAGTAAAGATCTTGTGGATTTCAAGCCGCCTAAGCTCGCAGAACCCAAATCTCCAACTATGGGGTGGCAGCCTGTCAGCATCAAGATCCGTGAAAATTTCGACGACGTCTTAGCTGCCGAAGATCCTTCTCAAGACGGGAAAGATCAAGCCAGTGACATCAACGGTGCATCATTGAGCTTTTCGCGCGATCTCATCAAAAACGAGGACACGTGGCAGGGCAAAGGCTCGGTCATCCTTCCTTTAATTTGGCAGGGATCGGACACTTCAGATAATTGGGAGATTGAAAATGGTGGCCTGACACCCAGTGTATCCTTTGAAAAACTAATTACAGAGGGTGACGACAGCGAAGAAACAGATTCGCTAGTGTACCGAGTCGGAGGATTTCTTAATGTCGCCGGTCCCCTCGCAGGCGATGGTCGTATGGAGAACCGCATACGCGGCTACTTCAGTTATGGCACAGATACAGATCAGGAGGTATCCATTCCGGCGGGAGAACTTGAATGGGAGCCTCGTTTAGACTGGGGAAATCCTTTTACGATCGGCCATTGGAGGGTGGCAAAATGGCGTTCCGGCTATGCCCCGGAATCCTCTGACTTCAATAAGCAAAGAGATGCGCTCTTGGCTTACCAGTGGAGGATCTTCTTCAAAGGGCAATTCGGAGAAGTGTCGGACGCGGCGGATTCACCCGGTCTCACCGAAGGCTCTTTTGCCCGAGTGGGTGTGATCACTGAACTCAAGCTCGACCCTTTCTTCCTCCAGAAACTTTCCATCAATACCCGCTATCAATATCTGGCGGCTCTGGACGGACCTGACGCATCTCCGGACCGATTTGATGCTTCGATCGCCTGGACACTGTGGGAGGACGAGGCGGAAAATCGACGTGTGAGTATCAAGGCAACGTATGTGAACGGACCTTTGGATTTCAGGGAAGAGAATGAAGAATCGCTGCTGATCGGATTCGGAATCACATACTAATTCTTAATGTATGGCCATTAATTTTATCCCGAACGACCCTAAGACAATCAAAGCTATCCCCATGCGGGTGACTAGCCCGCGACCGGATCGACCTGCCAATAGAGCACGGTTCAGTTTTGACATGGTAGCACCTGAAAACGTCTATAAGCCTGGCACTCCGGAATTCCTTTATTGGCAATGCCGCGAAGGGGCTATTGCCGCTGTCGAAGCTTGGGAGGTAATTCATGGGCCATTAACTTCCTGGCAGGGCGGACAAGTGTTGCAAGTTTGGCCAGACAGTCCCGACGAAGACCTGAATGCTTACTACGATCGTGCTAGTGGGTCCAATCCGGACTCCTTGAGCTTTTTTCACCATCGTTTTGGCTCCAAAACCTGCCACACGGGTGCAAGCACGGACGTGGTCGCCCACGAAGTAGGGCATGGTCTGTTAGATTCTATTCGTCCTGACCTGTGGGACTCTACGCGATTCGAGGTTAATTCCTTTCATGAGGCCTTTGGTGATTGCGTAGCTATCATTACCGCCCTACAAGACAAGATATCGCGCGCGGCGGTACTTCCGTCCATCAGCTCTAAAAATGCTATTGAGTCTTGGGCAGAGGATATGGCTGCAGCCTGTGCCGTCTCATTTCCAGGAGATAATTCGGCCGCACCACGCCTCTCACGCAATACCTTCCAATGGGGGCCGCAAGGTTCCATTCCAACAACAGGCGGACCAGGTGCGTTAATTTATGAAGAGCATAGCTTCGCCCAGATATTCAGTGGCTGCTTCTACGATGTGATTCTGAATATTTTTAAGGGCATGAGTTCTCAGTCAGCTGCCAATCTTGGCAAAGCATCCGTGATTGCAGGATCCCTTCTCGTTAAGGCGAGCCTGCAGGTTCCTCAACGATCTCAGTTCTTCCGGGAGGTTGGCCGATTGATGGTGCTCATTGACGAGCAAGAGAACAATGCCGCGAACCGAAGTGCCATCCAGGAGGCCTTCTCGGGTCACAATATCTCTTTGGGGGCAAGTGCAGCACTGGCGCCTCAGCGCACGTTGGGAACGGCCCCAAGACGTGGTGCAAGGTCAACTGGAGCAACCTCAGCGCCGCCTGACGTTGTTGGAGGAGTCAAACGCCGCTTGGCCGAGATTCTTGGAGCAGAAACTACCAAATTGGCCATCTCTCAAGTCACCCTTGTAGGAAAACAATTCCAGGAGGCACTTTATCAGCGAGCCGTACCGCTTTCAGGTATCCACGAAAAGTTGAAGGGTGTTGTGGCAATGGCCACGCAGGCTGCGCTAGTAGGCCAAAGTCACGAAGCCATGACGATTATGGGACATGTTTCAAATGCTGATGTGACGATATCGGATGTGCAGTCCTACGTTGAGTCACTGGTCAAATTCGGGCGCATCAGTTTCACTAACGCATCAAGTAATAGGAGCCGTGGCGGTCGCCGTTCTGCAAGCAGTAAGGCGAGTCGGAATATACTGCCTCCGGATGTTACTCATGAAATATCAGAAGTGCGCGGGCAGAAAATTCTCAGACGCATCAGGTTTTCCTGCAGGGGTGTGTGATCAAAAGTTGCGGCTATCTTGCAGATCGTCTTTTACGGGTAAGCTTGCTGGAACCATCCGTATTCTTTTTGATCACATGTGTTACGCCGGGAAGCAGTGGACCTGATTCGTTGCTGACGTGACCCTTGCGTACCAAACCTCTCACATAGGTAGTGGTCTCCAGATAATCTTGTTGGGATGGCTCCGACACTTCGAATGAGCAGGTGTCGCCCGGAATGTTGCAATCAACAGACACGTCTACAGTCATATCAACTAACGTCCCTTCCAGTTCTTCCAAATCTCCTGCTCGCAAAGGCACCTTGCGCGAACCCTGCCCGTGAAACCGCATGGACCCCTCCTTTGACAAAAACCTGAAATTAGTGATACCCTCTTGTCGAAGCAACTGGAAGGATATTGCTTTTTCAATGTTCGCATGAAGACTCGGAGCGACCAATCTGGCAACTTTGTATGGAGCTTCTAGCCAATTGGTAAATGAAGGAATAGCCGGTTTAATCTTCCCGATAGCCAAGACAGACATTCCAAGAGCCTGAGCCTTTTCCAAAAGAGAATGCGCTTTAGCTACGAGCAAGCATTCCGTTATTGAAGCCCCTGCATGCCTCGCAGCAGATTCAATCAGCTTTAGGTCGGGGTTGAGAATTTGTTCGCGTGTAATCACCATCACATCGGACGGATCGAAGTGAGGCGCGAGCCCACTGTTTCTGGTCATTGCCGCAGGGCGCTCTTCTGGCACACGTTTTTGCGTAGCCAGCTTACTCCCTTTCGATGTTTCACCTTCGGAAAGCAATACCACTTTCAGCTTTGCACCCGCTCCGTCGCTAAAGGCGCAGATAGTTTTTAGAGCTTCAACAATGTCCAGATCACTATTCTTCCGCTGTGCAGCGGTCTGTCCCAATTCGAAAAGTACGGCCCTGATCATATGGTGCTTGAAAAGTTCAACACTCTATCCTGACCGCATCGGGTGATGTCTTTCGGATAGAGTAGATAACGTTCGGGAAGTGAAAGTCCTTTTTTATTTTTCCGGCCTTCTACGGGCGAGTTTGACCTCTATTCTCTGGAGCGCCACACCCCGCTCGTCGTCTCCGCATACATCATGGCTATCCGGGCGAGTGCAGGACTTCATCGGTATTAGCAATCTTGTCTCCGTTTTAAATTGCGTTATGTCGTGCGGTTCATCAATGCGGCGTTGGAGTCTTGTAGGCACCTTTTCTAAACCCGCCTCGGGCATGGCGGCTAATATGCCTCCCATTACCGAGCACTTTCTATTGCTAGGCGTGGGGGTGGACCATGAACCGCCAAGTATGCCCCGCGTCCGGTCGCAAAAGAAAAGAGCACGGAGACCAAATCTCCGTGCTCTTTTCAATGGATGCTTACGTTGAAGCGAGAATCAGATGCCTGCGATTACTCAGCAGAGTCTTCTTTCGTCTCGGTCTTCTTCGTCTTGGCTGGCTTTTCAGCCTTCTCAGCTTTTTCAGTCTTGGCCGGAGCAACTACCACCGCCTCAGTGGCGTCAGCAGATGATTCGCTCTTGGACACATAAGAGTCGACCCACTCGATGAAGGCCATCGAAGCGGAGTCGCTATGGCGTTGACCCAGCTTCGTGATGCGGGTGTAGCCACCTTGGCGATCTTTGGAAGCGACTGCGATTTCATCGAACAGCTTCTTGACCAGGGTTTTGTCGCGAAGGGTCGCAAAAGCCTGGCGGGCAAAATGCACGCGCTTGGCAGCGACTTCCTTGGCGTCCTTGCCTTCAGCGGCGAGGGATTTTTTGCCCAGGGTCAGAAGCTTCTCCGCCACTGGACGCAATGCCTTGGCCTTGGCCAGGGTGGTGCGGATGCGGCGGTGCTCGACGAGGCTCTTGCAAAGGTTATTGAGCAACGCATCGCGATGGGACTGCGTGCGCTGAAGTTTGACCGTTTTACGTTGATGTCTCATGATACTTGGCGGTTATCTCGGTTAGGAGAGGTAAGGCGTCATTCAGTGGCGCGGCTTACTCCTCGTCGTCATCGCCGAGGTTGGCAGAGATCAGGCGGGAGAAGCTGTCGGCATCAGCTTCTTCGTCATCTTCACGGCGGAAGCTGTTGGAACGCAGCATGGACACACCACCAGGCAGGGGCTCAAGCAGCGAGGCGTCGAGCTTCATGCCAAGGGTTAGACCAAGCTCCAGCAGCTTCTCCTTGATTTCGGTGAGGGACTTCTTGCCGAAGTTGCGGTAGCGCAGCATCTCGGCTTCGCTCTTCATCGCAAGTTGACCCACGGTGGTGATATTGGCGTTGTTCAGGCAGTTCGCCGCACGCACGCTCAGTTCGATCTCGTTGACCGACATATTGAGCAGCTTGCGCAGTTCCAAGTTTTCTTCGCTTTGAGCCTCAGGAGCCGCGTCGAATTCGATCTGAGAATCGTCGTAGTTCACGAACACATCCAGATGCTTGCGCAGGATGGCGGAAGACTGAAGCAGCGCGTCTTGAGGAACCACGCGGCCGTCCGTCCAAACGTCGACGATGAGCTTGTCATAGTCGGTGTTTTGACCCACACGAGTCGCTTCCACACCATACTTCACACGGGTGACCGGGGAGAAAATGGAGTCGATCGGGATCACGCCGATTGGCATGTCCGCACGCTTGTTTTCTTCACCAGTGGCGAAGCCGCGGCCCACTTTAACTTCAAGTTCAGCCTCGAATTTGCCCTTACGGTCCAAGGTGCAAATGATCTGATCCTTATTGATAACGTGATAGTGATTGTCTTCCTTGATGTCACCAGCGGTCACAACGCCTTCCTTGTCGACCGAAACGGTCAGCAGGCGGGTTTCTTTGCTTTCGAAGTGCTTGAACTTCACCTTCTTCAGGTTCAGCACGATTTGGGTGACGTCTTCCAGCACGCCAGGAAGCGTGGTGAATTCATGCTCGGCGCCTTTGATGCGGACGCTGGTGATGGACGCACCTTCCAAGGAGGAAAGCAGCACGCGGCGAAGGCTGTTGCCGATGGTGTGGCCATAGCCACGGTCAAAGGGTTCAGCGACAAATTGCGCGTAGTAGTCAGTGGCCGTCGCTTCGTTCTTCACGAGGCGACTCGGCATTTCGAATCGGGCTAGTCTGATGGACATGTAGGATATGAGTTGCTGGGTTACCTTCGGAGCGAGTATTCTCCACTTCGTGAGAAGGGAGATCCGAAGACCGACAGCGGTTAGCTGGACTCGCGGATTGGGGGCATCAAAAATGGCGAGCCTGTGGGATTTGGCAACATTTTTTTCTCCCCGGAATTCTGGCAATTTCCAACGGGTGCTACTGGGCAGCTTTTCCTTGGATTTGACGCCTTGGCCAGTCCCTGACAAAATCCATCTCTCGGGGAGTCACAAAAACAATTTCCATTCCCCGAAGCGTATGCCATCCTTCGATTCGCCAGTGCCTAGTTCGACGACCAACCCAACCGCAGGAGCAGCGTCAGCAAACCTGACTTTGCAGAGTCAATGTGTAACAGCATTCCGCCACATGGTGCGGGCCAGGGTGTTGGAGGATAAACTGGCCAGCCTCTACCGTGCCGGTGGCCGTATCGTCGGCGGTGTTTACGTAGGCCGCGGCCAGGAAGCTTACAGCGCGGCCCTCGGCGTCCAATTGCAAAAAGGGAAAGACATTTTCGCCGGCATCATCCGCGATCAGGCCGGCAAACTCGCCTTCGGTGAGCTTATCCTGGACGCCACCAGAACTTATTTGGGTTCCACTCTGGGCCCCATGCGGGGACGGGATGGCAATGTCCACCGCGGCCGCCCGAAAGAAGGGATGCCAGCCATGATTTCCCACCTCGGGTCAATGGTCAGCGTCGTTTCCGGCATGTTGCTTTCCCGCCGTCTCCATGGCCGGCTTCACGATTGTGTCGGCGCGACCTGCATCGGCGATGGTGGCACTTCCACGGGCGCCTTCCATGAGGCCATCAATATGGCTGCCGTTGAGAAGCTGCCCTTGGTCATCGCCGTGGCGAACAATCAGTTTGCGTACTCCACGCCCAACAATCGCCAGTTCGCCTGCGAAAACCTCGTGGATCGCGCAGTTGGCTATGGCGTGATGGGACACACGGTGGACGGCACCGACCTCGCCGCTTCCGTCCAGGTGTTCCGTCAGGCCGTCAGCAATGCCCGCGCCGGCATGGGGCCTCAGCTGGTAGTGGGCTCGCTCCTCAGGCTCAGCGGCCACGGCGAGCACGATGACTCCTCTTACATCCCCGATAGCATGCGCCAGAGTGAGCTCGGCAAGGACTGCCTGATCAAGGCCGAACAATCCCTTCTGGCCGAGGGCTGGATCACGGCCGGCGAGGTTTCCCGCCTTCGCGCCGAAGCTCAAGACGAGGTGGACAAAGCCATCGCCAAGTCCAGTCGCGAGCCTCTGCCCGACCCTTATAAAGAATCGTGGCGCGCTCTTGCCACCGGTTCCCTCTTAGACGAAGACAGCGGCAAATGAGTTTGACCTACCTTGAAGCCATTCGCGAAGCCCAGTATGAGGCTCTCCGGCGTGATCCCCGGGTCTTCATTTATGGGCAGGATATCGGTAGTTTCGGTGGCGCCTTTAAAGCGACCAAACACCTCAGCGTAGAGTTCCCTGGCCGGGTGCTGGATGCGCCCATCAGTGAAGACGCGATCGTCGGAGCAGCCATCGGCGCCGCCCTGGAAGGCTCCCGCCCCATCGTGGAGATGCAGTTCGCTGATTTCAGCAGCGTGGGCTTCAACCAGATCGTAAATCAGGCGGCCACGCAGTTTTGGCGCACCAATGTACCCTGCCCCATCGTCATCCGCCTGCCTAGCGGCGGCACTGCTGGCTCCGGCCCCTTCCACAGCCAGAGCATGGAGAGCATCTATGCCCACTATCCCGGGCTGATCATCCTCACACCCGCCACAGTAGAGGATGCTTATCACATGCTGCTGGATGCCATCACGCTGGATGACCCGGTCATCTTCTGTGAGCACAAGTTCCTCTATTACCATCTCAAGGCGGACAGCCTTCCGGAAAGCGCGTTACCCATCGGGAAAGCCCGCATCGTGCGCCCCGGTCGGCACGCCACGGTGGTCGCCTACTCGGCCATGGTCCATGAAGCCATCCGCGCCGCGGAACAACTCCAGCAGGACGGTTATCAGATCGAAGTCGTGGACCTTCGCTCCGTGAAGCCCATGGACACGGACACCATCCTCGCCTCCGTTGCCCGCACCGGACGGCTCCTTTGCGTCGGCGAAAGCTTCCCTTGGGGTGGCGTCACCGCCGAGGTCATCGCCCGTGTTACTGCCGAAGGCTTCCATCTTCTGGATGCTCCCCCTCAGCGGCTCAACTCCAAGGACACCCCCATTCCCTACCACCCAAATTTGTGGAAGGCCCACCGTCCTACCGCCAACAGCATTGAAGCAGAACTGCGAAAACTGCTGAAATTCTGACGCCTCCTCTTGAGCCGTTTCGTCCCCTCTCCCAGCGGTTCTCCTTTCGCACTTAGCACTTCTTTCGAACTTCCTTCTTCCTCACAACCATGCCCACCATTCCCATTCTCATGCCTCAGTTGGGTGAGTCCATCGCGGAGGCGACCATCGTGCGGATTCTCATCGAGCCCGGGAGTTCGGTAAAGGCAGGTGACGAGATCTTCGAAGTCGAGACGAACAAGGCCGTCATGACCGTGACCGCTCCGTGCGGTGGCCAGATCGGCGAAATCGTTGCCGCCATCAATACCAGCTACGCCGTCGGCGCCACACTCGGCTCCTTGGTGGCCAGCGAGGCGGACGCCCAGGATTTCGCCGTCAATCAGGGACCACCCTCACCTCCCAAACCTTCGGATCGCATCAACGGCGTCAACGGGCAGGAAGAAGAACCCGCCAATCTGCATTTCAAGATTAGCGACGGCGACGTCATCCGTGAGGGCGACCAACCCACGGTCGAACCCGTCGTAGGTGGCGGCCTTCCCGTGCCAGCGGGTGCTGCGGGCGCACACTACATCTCCCCTCGCATGCGCGCCCGCATGAACGAACTCGGGCTGAACTCCTCTGACCTCTCCGCCGTCGCTGGCACCGGCGCAGGCGGACGCGTCACGGTGGAGGATTTCGAGCATTTCCTGCGAAATCTTGACCAGCACCGAATGACGAATGCCTCCCCCATGCGCATCGCCGTGGCGGACTCCATGAGGCGCAGTTGGAGCCGCCCTCTCGCCACTGTCGGCACCCCGGTTGTGCTCGATGCCATGTTGGCCCACCGCAAAAAAGCAAATCCGAAGCCCGGCCCTGCCCTTTACGCCATCCGCGCCCTGGCCATCGCCCTCAGTGAAGACACCGCTGTCGCCGGACGTCTCGTCGGAAACCGTATCGTCCACCCTCGCGCCATCGACATCGGCTTCGCCGTGGAAGTCACCGACGGGGTGCTCGTCCCCACCTTGCGTGAAGTGGAAAAGAAACCCCTCTCCACCCTTGTCGACGCCTACAACAAGCTCGTCGAGCAGGCCCGCTCCCGCCGCCTCCCTAACGAAGCGAACACCCCCGGCATCGCCACCGTTACGAACTTCGGCACTTTCGGCATCGTCTGGGCGACCCCCATTCCCCTCCCCGAGCAGAACCTCGTCTTGGGCCTCGGCGCCGGCCGCAAAGCCCCCGTCTGGAGCGAAGAAGTCCAGACCTTCATCCCCGTCACCGAAGCCGAACTCACCCTTAGCTTCGACCACCGCATTCTCGACGGCGGCGGCGCGGGCAGACTCCTCTCACGCGTTGCGCAACTGCTACAGACACCCGAGGCGTTGTAAGGCAAACTCGATTTGCTGGGACGAGGCAATACCCTTGTTGGAGGGGTTGTCGCCAGTTCTGCCGTCCGGGCTCTACAGTAGGCCAGAGTTGTTGGTCTCCATCACCAGGCATTGTCTCGGTCATATCTTTTTGGAGGCTCCAATAGAACTCCTTACGACCTGCGATTTGTCTCAACCCCTTCGTTTTGAACCGACAGGCAGCACAGCGCTCGTAATCGCAAAATCACGGTATCTTTTTCACTGTAAATGGCATAGCGGGTGCTTTAAGAATTTCTCGTCCACACCAGGTATCTGGTGATGGGTGATTAACCCCCAAATTCAAACGCTCCGAAACTCAACATCGCAATCAAATCATCTATCCATGGCTAAATATAAACTGGAATATATCTGGCTCGACGGTTACAAGCCTGTGCCGAACCTGCGTAGCAAGACCCTGATCAAAGACTTTGACTCTTTCCCCGCCCTGGAAGCCCTCCCCTATTGGGGCTTCGACGGCAGCTCCACTCAGCAGGCAGAAGGCAAGAGCTCTGACTGCGTGTTGAAACCCATCGCCGTGTATCCTGACTCCACCCGCACGAATGGCGCCCTCGTCATGTGCGAAGTCATGATGCCGGACAAAACGACTCCGCATCCTTCCAATACCCGCGCCACTATCCTCGACGACCCAACCGCTTGGTTTGGCTTTGAGCAGGAGTATTTCTTCTATCAGGACGGTCGCCCTCTCGGCTTCCCTGAGAACGGCTATCCCGCTCCCCAAGGCCCTTACTACACCGGCGTCGGTTACAAGAACGTCGGCGACGTCGCCCGTCAGATCGTGGAAGAACACCTCGACCTCTGCATAGACGCCGGCATCAACCATGAAGGCATCAACGCCGAAGTGGCCAAAGGCCAGTGGGAATTCCAGATCTTCGGCAAAGGCTCCAAGAAAGCCGCTGACGAAATGTGGGTCGCCCGCTATCTCTTGATCCGTCTCTGCGAAAAATACGGCATCGACATCGAGTTCCATTGCAAGCCTCTCGGCGATACCGACTGGAACGGCTCTGGCATGCACGCCAATTTCTCGACCGAATACCTCCGCACCAAGGGCGGCAAGGAATACTTCGAAGCCCTCATGGCTGCGTTCGACAAGTACAAGGAAGAGCACATCGCCGTGTACGGGCCTGATAACCACCTGCGTCTGACCGGTCTCCATGAGACCCAGTCCATCGACAAGTTCAGCTACGGTGTTGCCGACCGTGGTGCTTCCATCCGCGTGCCTCACAGCTTCGTGGCCGATGGCAAGTATCAGGGTTATCTCGAAGACCGTCGTCCGAATTCACAAGGCGACCCTTACGCAATCGCTTCCCGTATCCTAAAGACCGTCGACACCGTGCCAAAACCCTGACCTTTCGAGATTAAGGCAATGCCCGGCCAGATTGGCTTGAGTTGATTTAGTTTTGTTCCTTCAGTCTTAACGGCGTCATCCCTTGTGGATGGCGCCGTTTTGTTTTTAGGAGGACCGCGGATATCTTAGCCGTGCGATATCGAAAAAGGCCCCTGGCAACGACGGAGTTCCACCCCTCATCGCATCTAATACAGCAATCCCGCATTCCATATATGCCGCCTTTGCCGCACGCCTCTCACCTCTCGTTCCAGTAGATCTTCACGTTCTGCGTCCTGCGCCCCGCAGCGATCACTTCCAGTTTCCCATCCCCATTGAGATCCGCCAGCACCAGATCTTCACACGCCATCGTGTTGTCATCAATGGGGTGCGCACTCCACTTCTGCCCATCGGCATCCGGCACAAAAACCTTGATGCCCACACGGCCGACCTTGTTGGCCATCGCTCTCCAGCCGACTACAATTTGATCCTTGCCGAGTCCGAGCAAATCCCCACAGCCCAGCGCGTGTCCATCTTGCAGGGAGTCGTCCAACACCTCACGCTTCCACGCCCCATCCCTCTTCCGATAGAGCGCCACACTGTTGCCATGCATCGGCTCGATGGTGGCCACGAATGATTCATCGCCCAACCGCCCGCGGCGGATCTCCCCCACCCCCTTCAAGCCACTGTCTGCAGGTTGCGCGAACTCTTCGACAGTAGGCCAAATCTCTTTGCCTTGCTTCAATTGCTTCCAGCCCTCTTTGCCAGACACCAGAAGCTCTTCCTCCTCACCACCATCTTTTAGCACGTCAAAGTTGTGAGTCAGATGAAACTCATTTGAAATCTCCTGCGTGGTCCAGGCTGAACCTGTCTTGGGATCAGCGGGCTTCTGATACGCCAGGATCTTCACACCAGCGCCTTCCC
Organism: Phragmitibacter sp.; assembly: GCA_965284365.1. Taxonomy (GTDB): domain Bacteria; phylum Verrucomicrobiota; class Verrucomicrobiia; order Verrucomicrobiales; family Verrucomicrobiaceae; genus Phragmitibacter. The sequence continues at coordinate 3,882,654 of OZ260079.1, read as the reverse complement.
CGCTTTTGTTCCCTACTCCGTGCAGTGGCACCACCACCAAATCATAGCGGCCCTTTTCCCGCTGCACCCATTTCATCCGATGCGTCGTCGGTTCCGCATGAAGTTTCACCGCCTCCCATTTCTGGGTTCTGTCCTCTGGCGCGACAAGATAGAACACCGCCCCGCTGCCAACTGTATCTGACGGATTCCATTCCGCCCCTACCGCGATCTCGCACTTGCCATCCCCATCCAGATCCCGCGCCGCGATACAGACATTGTCCTTCACCGTCAGATTTTCCGCAATGACATGCTTCTTCCAGGTAGGATTCTCGTACCACACGAATTGCGTTTTATCCGCCAGCAGGATATCCGGCTTCCCATCCCCTTGCACATCGGCAATCGCCAGACCGTAGCCGATCTGGATTTGTGTATCGATCTCTTGCGCACGAAACACAGGGGCCTGCCCAGGAAGGCTCCCCGCACAAAAGCTCCATACAGCAGCGGAGAAAAGAAAGAAGGAATGGCGCAAACGCATCGCTAAGCCATATCCTAATTGACGCCACGAGGTCAAGCTCTCTCCTGCGCCAAACCGATGACATCGCTCTCTCGACTTAATTTCTCCGAGCTCGCCGCAGCCTTCGGCTTGGACGAATCACCCGGCGCCATCACCTTCCTCCGCTCCAGCCAGAACGCCGTTTACGCAGTTCGACGAGGTGACGATCCCTACATCCTCCGCATCTCCCACCGTCGACATCGCACCTTGCCACAGGTACTGGCTGAACTTGGCTGGATTCGCTATCTAACAAGTCATGGCATCCAAGCCTGCGAGCCCATTCCTGCTCTTGATGGAAACCAGGCCATCTGCCGAATTACCGACGACGGGACGGAAGTGATTGCCACCTGCTTCCGCCATGCTCCAGGCCGCGCCATCACCGCTGATGACCTAACCCCTATTCTCTACCGGAACCTCGGCGCACTTGTCGCCCAAATGCATATCCAGGCAAAAGCTGTCACCAAAAACGGGGATGCCCTTCGCTTTACAGCGCGACCACAGTGGCACGAGTCACGTCTCTTAAATCAAGACGTCACCTCTCTCCATCAACACCTGTCTCCCGCTTTCCTCCGCAGCGTCGCAGACCTCATTCAGCAAATCCAGACTCTCCCCATCTCGCCGCTAACCTACGGCCTCATCCACGGCGATGTCAGTTTCGGCAACTGCCACTTCCATGAGGGTGAACTCCACATCTTCGACTTCGACAACTGCGAGCACGGTTACTTTCTCCAGGACCTCGCCACCGTCCTCTACGACTCCATCTACTGCAAAGTTCTCCATCGGTTCGCCGACCCCGGTCTGCAAGACCGTATCGCCCCGCTCTGGGTCGCCTTTTGGCAGAGCTACTCCGAGCAAGGCCCATTGAAGCACATCAATCCCGCTTACCTCAAAGCCTTCTTCCTTCTCCGCGAAGCCATCATTTACATCCACTATCACCGCACCTTGGATACCACGACGATCTCGGACTCTTTCAAAGCCGGTCTCGAAGTCATGCGTACCAATGTCGAATCCCAAACGCACCAGGTCGATTTCGACGCATTGGCCTGATCAGACTAGATCGCAACAGGAGGCATCCTCATGCACGAAGGCTATCACTTTCATCAATGAATGACTGCAAAAACCGTCTCTGTTCAAAATTCAACGCCACACCGGGCCGCACCTTCTGCAGCAACGCCAAGCCTTCGTCCAGGTTCAAAACTCGTCTGCGAAAATGCAAAAGCGCTAGTGCCACCATACCTGTGCGGCCATGCCCCTGAGCACAATGGATGAACGTGGTTCCGTCCTTCACCGCTTCGAGTGTAGCCCGCAACTCCCTCCTATCTGGCGTGCTCGCGTCTAGGATGGGCAAGCAGCGATAGCCTGGCATCAATCGGATTTGTTCGGGATCCTCCATCTCCGCCGTCAGATCCACATAGTGATCAAACTTCGGCTCATCGAGAAGCTCTTTGGCTAGTAGCCGTCTTCCAATGTAGAGATCATCACACACTTTTTGCACAGATGGCTTACGGCTGCACCACCGCAGCATCTGCCAAAGGAACCACGTCAGCCCAAAGTAAGGCCCCAGCAGTAGCCTCTGATAGATCTGCATTGTGCCGTCTCTTTTCTTCCCTAACAGACCTGGCTTTCGCATTCCGTATGCCACGCCCAAGATGATGAAACTCGTGGCGACCCAAAGACCCACGCCTTTGCCCACATCATTACTCATCAGCATGCCGTAGGTGCCTGCGCATGCCCCCAAAACAATGAAAGCGACTGCGTATTTCATGTGCCAAATCCCTAACTGATTCTCGCTCCAATCCTACTCCCATACTGAAAATAATCCGTTTTCTGAGCAGGACATTGCTTCAAGTCGTCCTCTTTCCCCGTTCTGGAAAAGGAGTCTAAGCATCAATCTGGATCAGCAGTGCCGCGTGCATAGATCCAAGGCTATAGAAAAAAGTCACACAAACATTCAAAAAACTAATTGCTATAAATTCCATAAATATATATGTTTGCTTATAATAGTTTTCCTTATGCTCAATACCAGCATTTCCCCTTTCGTCGCCATGACTTTGGCGATCGTCCCGCAGCTTGGCTTCCTGGCCTACGTCTGCATCCGGGTGTACCGCGCACGTAAACACGTAGGCGCGGTCCCTGTGACTCAAAAACTGCTTCGTCCCCCCGGGGAATACCTTCGCCAACAGATCGATAAGCTCGGAGAAGATATCAATCTGTACCTGACCATGGCAATGGCCGTCCCTTCAATGATCATGGTTTCGCTCCTCGTTCATCGCCAGGGACTCTCTGGCAGCGCCTCCATGGTATTGGCTCTTACGATGACGGTGATTTTCCTCCTCATCATCGGACATCTGCTTCTTAAGACTCTCTACAAGCTACGCCGGTATCGCCTCGGCTTCCATGGAGAGAGAGCCGTCGGCGAAGAGCTGAATCGCCTCATGCTGGACGGCTGCCATGTCTTCCATGACGTCCCCATGGAGAAATGCGGCAACGTGGATCACGTGGTCGTCTCCCAGGCCGGGGTCTTCGCCATAGAGACAAAGACCGTCAGCAAACATCGCTCTACGTCGAACCAGCCAGCTCATGAAGTCACCTTCGATGGCAACCTCCTTCACTTTCCCCGTTTTAAGAACTCAAAGTGGATTCGGCAGGCGAAGTGGCAGGCAGATGAGTTGGCAGACATGCTCTCAAAGATATTAAAAGAATCGATCCCCGTCTCACCTGTGCTCACCTTGCCAGGTTGGTTCATCAAAGGAGTGAGCGCCCATTCCCCCGTTCAGGTGTTGCCTCCCAAATGCATCCGCTATGTGGCATTGGATAAATATGACCGTACCCTTTCGCCGGATCAGATCAGCCGGATCGCCGCCCAGTTGGATGTACACTGCCGCAGCGTCGAGGTGTAATGTCCGCCATCAATGTGCTCTCGCTTGCTCTGGACTAAAGCAAAGACGGTAGTCAGGAGATCATCCTGACTACCGTCTGTAAGTCCCAGCGGAGGGGAATGCCTGCGCTTTACTAATAGCGGACACTGCCACTCGTGCTGACAATAGGGGTGTCAATGCCAGCTCCCGTGGAGTGCTTTCCGATGTGCCCTCGCGTGGAGCAGCTCACCATTGCCAGCATGCTGGCCAACAACAAAGAAAAGACTAAGGTTTTCATAACCCGGGGTTCGACTCACCTCGCGGTTTCGGATGTATCTCCGCTCGTCGATGGCGGACTTTTGCCTCAGCACTCGCCCTGAAAAAGTCATCCTCCAATTCACCCGGAAACCTCACAAGGCTTTGCACTCAACGGGGAGGCCGCTCGAGTGCCATGCCAAATCTGCAAAGCAAAACGTCATCACAGAGAATGACCTCTCCGTGATGACGTTTGCGAAACTCACGTTCTGGCCAGCTACGCTGTCCGTCCGCAGCAGTTCTTGTACTTCTTGCCGCTGCCGCAGGGACAGGCATCATTGCGACCCACCCGCGGCACTTCCCGCTTCAGCGGAATCGTGATGCGGGGGCCGTCCTCTTCACCGGGACGGTTTCCTTCTCCACCGCCGGATTGCTGCGGCGGACGGGCGGGTTGTGTCCCCTGCTCGGGCTGGGCGTCTTCAGCAGAAGTGGCACGTGCGTGCATCATCGTCTGACGAATATGCTCCATGAACATCTGCAGGCGTTGATGACTGCTGAAGAGATTGGTCAGCACCTTTCCGTGGATGCCGTTCATCAGCTCCTCGAACATCAGATAGGCTTCCCCCTTGTATTCAACGAGCGGGTCCTTCTGTCCATAGGAGCGGAGACGCACACCTTCACGCAAGCCGTCGATGGCATACAGATGTTGCTGCCAGAGCTCATCGATCGCTTCCAACATGATGACGCGCTCACTCTCCTGGAGGAGCTGAGGCAGCACTCCCGTCGTCTTCAGATCGTAAGCACGATTGATACGTTCGATGATGAAGGCCACATTCTCCTGAAAGCTCCGCGTCTCAAAAGCAGCTTCCTTCGCGCTCACACCCACCGGGAAGGTCGTGTTCACCCAATTTAGCAGCGCGCTGTAATTCGGGGGCTCGTCATCGTTCTTCTCACGTGGGATAAACTCGGCCACTTTCGCTGGCACCGCCTTTTCGATGACCTCATTCAGCAGCAGGCGCGGGTCTGGACTGTCCAGCACTTCATTGCGGAAGGTGTATACCACCTCACGCTGCTGGTTCATCACATCGTCATACTCCAGCACGTGTTTGCGGGAGAGATAGTTGCGCTGCTCCACACGTTTCTGCGCCGTTTCCACGGAACGGTTCAGCCACGGGTGCTCCAGTTCCTGCCCCTCTTCCATGCCGAAGCGCTCCATGATCTTCGTCATGCGCTCCGCGGCCCCGAAGTTCCGCATCAGGTCATCTTCAAAGCTGATGAAAAACTTGCTCTCGCCTGGGTCGCCCTGACGCGCACAGCGTCCACGCAACTGCCGATCCACGCGCCGGCTTTCATGCCGCTCCGTGCCCAGCACGTAGAGACCACCCAGATCCGCCACGCCTTCTCCCAGCTTAATATCGGTACCACGGCCTGCCATGTTGGTGGAAACCGTCACGGCTCCACGTTGACCCGCGCGAGCCACGATCTCCGCTTCCTGGCGGTGATACTTGGCATTCAACACGGAGTGCGGGATCTTCTGCAGTTTCAGCAATCGTGCCAGCGTCTCGGAAGAGTCCACACTGGCGGTACCGATCAGCAATGGCTGACCTTTGGCATGCACTTCCGTGATCAGCTTCAGCACAGCTTGATACTTCTCACGGCGAGTCTTGAAGATGGCATCGTTGTTATCCAAGCGCTTCACTGGACGATTGGTGGGAATGCTCAGCACATCCAGGCGGTAGATGTCATGGAACTCCGCAGCATCCGTCTCAGCCGTACCGGTCATGCCGCCCAGCTTTTGATAAAGGCGGAAATAGTTTTGAATCGTGATCGTCGCCAGCGTCTGCGTTTCGTGGTCAATGTGGACGCCTTCCTTGGCTTCCACAGCTTGGTGCAGACCATCGCTCCAGCGGCGGCCGGGCATCTCGCGGCCCGTGTTTTCATCCACGATGATAACCTTGTTCTCCCGCACCACATACTCCACGTCTTTTTCGTAGAGGCAGTAAGCGCGCAGGAGCTGGCTGATGTTGTGAATGCGCTGGCCTTGGGAGTCCAGCCTGGCTTGCAGTTCGTCCTTCTTCGCTTGCTTCGCCGGATCGCTTAGGCTGCTGTCACCGTCGATTTCGCTATAGGCCGTGGCCAGATCTGGTAGCACGAACGCATCGGGATCATCCGGGTTGAGGAAGCTTCGTCCCATCTCACTGAGATCCGCATCATGCGTCTTCTCATCGATCGTGTAGTACAACTCCTCCTTGAGCGCAAACAGCCCTGTCTTCTGCGTGTCCGCATAGAAGGCCAGTTCGGACTTCTCCATCGACCGGCGCTTCTCGTGATCTTCCTGCGCGCGCAGCAGACCGCGGTTCTTTGGCTGACCCAGCTTCACCTGGAAAAGCTTGCGGCCCGCTATATCCGCTTCGCCCTTGGCGAAGTGCTCGGTCACTTCGCTGATGAGGCGGTTGCACAATGCGTTCTGACGGCGCACCAACTGTTCCACCAGCGGCTTGAATCGGTCAAACTGATGCGTGCTGGTCGTCACCGGTCCGCTGATGATCAACGGCGTCCGCGCTTCATCGATCAGCACGGAGTCAACTTCATCGATGATCGCGAAGTAATGTCCGCGCTGCACCTGATGATCCTTGCTGCGCGCCATGCCATTGTCCCGCAGGTAGTCAAAGCCGAACTCACTGTTCGTGCCGTACGTGATGTCCGTCATGTATTGCGCACGGCGCACTTCCGGCGGCTGATCATTCTGGATGCAACCCACCGAGAGTCCGAGGAACTTGTAAAGCGTACCCATCCACTCCGAGTCACGGCGTGCCAGGTAGTCGTTCACCGTGATCACGTGCACGCCACGTCCAGTCAGTGCATTCAGGAAGACCGGCAGCGTTCCCACCAGTGTCTTACCTTCACCCGTAGCCATTTCCGCGATCATGCCGCGATGCAGAGCCGTACCACCGATAAGCTGCACATCGAAGTGCACCATCTCCCACTTGAGTGGCTGATCACAGACCAGGATTTCCTGACCGCAGAGGCGCCGTGCGGCGTTCTTCGCCACGGCGTAAGCCTTCGGCAAAATCTCATCCAGAATATTTTGCTCGATCTGCCCGAACCTCGGAGCGATGGCTTCATACGCTGCTCGCGCACGCACGATGCGATCCTTCTTCTGATCCAGCGGCTCATTTCGCCACACGGTTTCGGATACCAAGTCCGCGTCCAGGGAAGGAAAATGTTCCTTCAGGCGGTTAAACTTATCTTCGATAATCCGCAGGCAATTTTCCACCTGTGCGTCATCCGCGATGCGCAGCCAAACGCCGGCCAGGAACTGCGGCTCATGAAAAGCCCTGAAGCGCTCCTGCCACTGCGCCGTCAGTTCACGCAATTTCTCTTCGGGCTCCCCTTGCAGCCTTTGCTCTTCGGCATTGATCTGGTGGACTAGCGGCCACAGTTTTTTGACGGCACGTTGGTTCTTCGTACCGATGATTTTGCGGATGATCCAATCGAACATGTGAAAAGGGAGGCGGATGAAAAAAGGGGACGCATAGCATGGATGAACTTTGCTTTTGCGCAAGACGAGTGTTTGACCCCTGCGCCACCCGCCTTTGGACACAAAATCCGGGGGCAAGGCGACCCCAGGCCAGAATAATTACGCGCCACCCTACATCCGGGGCGCATTTGGCCATTCCTGGGCTCTACCGCCTCAGGATCACCACATCGTCCACGGCGACCATGACCTGAAACTCGTCGGGTCCCGGCTCATAGAGATCAAATGGGTTCATTTCGGCAAACCGCAGCAACGTGCCGTCCCTAGTGCAGAGCTCATACTGCACCTGATCGCCGAGATAAACGGTATCTAGGAGATTGCCAAAGAACCGGTTGGGCGTGTCGGGCACGCCTGCCAGGGTCAGCGCCTCGGGCCGGATGCTCAGACTGACGGGCTGCCCTGCCACAGGATGAAACCCTTCTGTGGGGCGTCCCCGCAACTGTCCGCAGGGCGTGTCGATATCCCAATATCCCTGGCGGTAGCTCGCCTGCTTTACCGTCCCATCGATGAAGTTCGTCTCCCCGATGAACTCAGCCACCATCTTGCTGGCGGGATTGCGGTAGATCTGCATGGGGCTCCCCACCTGCGCCAGTTTGCCATGATCCATGACGGCAATCCGGTCTGCCATGCTCAGCGCTTCTTCCTGGTCGTGCGTCACATAGATGCCGGTAAGGCCAAACTCTTTGCAGATACGCCGGATTTCCAGCCGCATCTCGATCCGCAATTTGGCGTCCAGATTGGAAAGAGGCTCATCGAGCATGAGCACGTTGGGCCGAACCACCAAAGCCCTCGCCAGCGCAACCCGCTGCTGCTGGCCACCGCTGAGCTGCTGAATCCGCCGCTCCCCCAGACCTTCCATCTTCACCAGTCGAAGGGCCTCGTCCACACGGTCATCAATCTCTTCCCGCGGCCGCTTCCGCTCTTCAAGGCCGAAGGCGACATTCTCCTCCACGGACATGTGCGGCCACAGGGCATAACTTTGAAACATCATCGCCGCGCCTCGGCGGTGGGGCGGCAGCTTGGAAACATCTTCCCCATCAAAAAGGATCTGCCCCTTGTCCGGCTGGTAGAAGCCAGCGATGTGCCGCAGCAGCGTCGTCTTTCCACAACCACTCGGTCCCAGTAGGAAGAACAGTTCCCCCCGCCCAATCTCCAGGCTCACGTCATTGAGCGCCAGATGGCCGCTGAACTTTTTCGTGACGTGCCTTACCGATATCGAAACCATGTGAGGCGGTTCTAGCTTAAAGCCCGCTTCGTGGCAAGAACCCTTGCCTGGCAGAATGGCAAGGTGCCGTTACTGCGGCCGGGGTACGCGGTCATTCGTCAGCCGCCATTTCACGTAGCCGAAGGATATCTTTAAGCAGGCAATGCCATAACGCACCGCTTTCTTGAACGTGATGCTGCTGCTATCTTCTTCATACTGCGTAGGGCAGCTCACCTCACAGGTGGCAAACCCATGCTTCAGCGCCTCGGCAAACATCTCATTGTCGAAGCTGAAGGTGTTGCTGAAAGTATGAAACGGCACAGTCTCCAGCAGCTTGCGGTTGTAGCCACGGAACCCGGTGTGGTATTCCGTATGCTTCGTCCCAAAGCACAAATCCATGACCCACGTCAGGAATCGGTTGGGCGCCAAGCGCCAGAAGGGCATGGACTCATTCGCATCGCCACGTCCGCCCAGGCGCGCGCCGAGGCAGAGATCGTAATACCCCGTCGTAAGCAGTGCCGCCATGGGCAGCGCGATCTGCGGCGGATACTGAAAGTCTGGATGCAACTGAATCACGATGTCCGCACCGCTATCCAGACCGAACTGCAGGCAGCGCTTTACATTGCCGCCGTAATTCAAATTTGGCTCGTTGCGATGGACCTCAATCCCAAGCGCACGTGATACCTCTACGGTGTTGTCCTTCGAGCAGTCATCCACCAGGATGATGGTGTCAATGAAATCGCGTGGCAGAGCCCCTACCGTCTTGCCGACCGTTTTTTCCGCGAAATAGGCGGGCATCACGACCGCGATTTTCTTGCCTTGCAACATGAGATAAAATGAGTGCTTCGTTCAGTGTTCCTGTCTGCTCAAAAGCCGTGCATCAGGCGTCCGCCACGACACTGGCCGAAGAGCCATCGCGCACAGATTCCCAAGCTGTCTTCGCCAGACTATCGGGAATTTCCACATCGGACAATTTCACCGTCTGGCCTTGGGCGAGGGAGTGCTTGATCCGTGCGCCAATCAATAGACCCAGCGGTGGAAGATCCTGCGCCTCTCCAATCAGCATGGCCTCGCCACGGAACTCTTCGCCGCCGATGGCTGTTTCGATCACCGCCCCGGCTGGCACATCGCGTTTCGCCACCGCCGCCACCATGACCTTCGGCTTCACGCTGTTGTTCAAGAGAGGCCCCCTGCCAGCCTTCAGCCGCCTGATCGTGCGGGGAATCTCAAGATGGCAAAGATGATACGGGCGCAAAAGCGTGTAATACGGACCATCACCCAGCTTCAGATAGCGCAATACCTCAGGCCGCTCCGTAGGATGCTCCGCCGTGATAAACACACCGGGAGGCAACTGCGCATTTAGAAGGTAGTCACTGATCGGGTGACCCAGAAGTTTCGCATGCTGCGCCAGAATCGCGCCACCCTCTGCCAGTGGCATGTCGCGCGTGCCGATCAATCCGCGCTGTGCGATGCCGCAACCCAAACCATTGGCCACCAGCGTTTGCTCAATCTGCAATTTGGTGCCGTCCGTGAAGCTCGTGACCTGCATCTGGCTGATCCCCTGCCGCTGCGACCAGTAGCTCATCGTTTCCCGCTCGGGGTGATGGTTGAGGAAGCCTTTGATGTTCCCATACACGAGCGGCACGAAGCCCATGTCTCTGGCTTCTTCGTTCAGCGCGGCCAGGCAGCCGGGTTGATCGCCTTCCGCCTCGGAAAGCCAGCCTTTCCCAGCGAAATAAGAACCCACGGTCACCTGGAACTCCGAACCCATGGTCACCACCGGGATTCCGGCTTTCATGGCCGCATCCACCACGGTGGCGGCGTGCAGGACATCTCCGCTGCATTCCACGATGACGTCAGACTCCTCGATCAGTTGGTCCAGCGAGCGCGTCAGCAGCCGGGCATCGACATTCCCGACGCTATTGATCGTCCGCCGGGTCATCAGCCGGGACACCGACATATCCGGCAAGTGACGCAGGGCGACACAAAGCCCTACAGCAATAAATCCTGTCCCCACAACTCCGACACGCGTGCCTGCGGTTTTAGCGGTGTTGTGTGTTAGGTTGGTAGCAGGCATGAAAGCGGCAAGCGGCGACTCTGTCCGGGACGATAGAAAATGCAACCTGTTCTCCTCATTTATGCCAATTCGCGAACTCATTTTTCGCCTCCCCGGTACCGGAAAACCTCCCTTGTGGTGTAGGGCAGCAGCCCCCAGAGCGTCTGAATATGCTCAAAATTCTGGGCATTTTCCAGAATCGCACAGGCCTCCTTGGTCCCCTCGCTCCCCCGGAGAAAATTAATGTATCCCACGTTGATATAGAGGGCTTTGCCTTCCTGATCCGCCTTTGCCATGAGTTCCCGCAAGGCGGTCGCGTCCTTGGGCCGATACAAAGCTGGGTCGTATCCCTCCGTGTACATCGCCAGACTGCCGCTGATGACGTTTCGCTCCAAATCCTTGTTCCGTGGATTCATCATCTTGCGGTAGAGCTGCACCGACTCGCGGCAGGCCTCAGTGGGATGCTCACGGAAGAGACTGCGAGGCTGACGAGACATGAAAAAGTAGAAGCTGGCGACCATGCAGCAAAACACCGCGGCCAGGACTGGTCGGCGCGTCAACAAAGGCCATCGCAAGGCCGATGCCAGGATGACGGCTAATCCCGGTATGAAAGGACAAAAATACCAGTCATACGGCTTGTTGTCCGTGATCCACATGTGCAACAGCATCAGCACCGGCGCGCCCAAAACGAGACCCAGAAGCGACCGCTGATCCCTCCGCATGATGAGCCAGCCAAGACCCAGCAAAAAGAGCGCACCGAAGAAGATGATGCCTATCCCGTGCACCCATGGCAGGGTCGACATGCTGTTCTCCAGGGAATATCGGAGCGGATTCTCCGGCACACCCCAGGCATGCCATGGCATTCCGAAGAAATAAGCGCAAAGCCCGTCCTGCCAGAATCGCTGGTCCATCACACCGCTGATCTCCCGTTTGGCGCTGAACTCCAGAAATTGTGGCCAGCAGGGTGTCAGGTAACCAAGCACCAGGACGACAGTGATCAGCCCAGAAACGACCCAGCGTCTGCCAAGGATCCAGCGCGCATCCCAGCTCAGATCTTTCCTTAGTAGTGACAACGCGATTACTAAATGACCGCCGGTCAGAACATATAATCCCTGTAAATTGCTCCACAGCGCAAAGAACCCCAGCAAGCCCAGCGCCACCCACCAAGCCCACTTCCCGGTCTGCAAGGCACGAGCGGATGCCCCCATCATCAACGCCGCTGCGAGCATAAGAAAGCCATAGGCGCGGCCGTCCACGCCAAACCGCAGGTACCAGGGATGCAACACCAGCAGCACCAAGGCGAACCACGGTGACAGTCCCCAAGCCCGTAGCGCCCAGAAAAAGGCAGGAATAAGCAGCAGCCCCGCGATGAATACAGGGGCTCGCAGAAGTGCCTCGCTGAAGACGGGATCATCCGGGCCTGTGCCTTTGTGAAAAAAGGTGTCGTGACTCAGCCGGGCGAAGGTGCTGTACCCCAAGTGATTTGTGGGTTTACGCATGTTCCATAGCGTGGTCACCCAGGAGCGCGGGGTGATCTTCAGTGTCCCGTCCGGCTGCCGTTCGACCTCATCCAGAATGAAGCGGCTGGCGTTGAACTCTTCATCCCCCCACATGGAGAGCGTCAGGCGCGGGGCGTTCTGCCAGGCGGCATACCCGATGATGCCGACCACTGCTGCTGCCTTCCACCAGTTCAGGGGAGAGACCTCTGGCTTGGGCAAGAGACCCACACCGTCGCGCCGCCGACGTCCCAGCCAAGGGCTTGCCAGCAGTACTGCCCCAGTCAGCAGGAGATTCCACTCCAAGCCTTTATACAGCCATACCGGGACGTAAGCTTCGGGCGAAATCACTTTTCCCTCGACCCGCTTCTTCTCGATCGCTCTTTCCTGCTTCACCGGCTTGGGCACGCTGAGCTTCACTGTCAGCAAGGCCACGAAAATGGCGGCGCAAACGATGATGAAATTGCGCGACTCTCGAAACGGAGTGGGAAGTTTGGCCAACAATGACGCCATGCGAATTTGAGTTTTACCGCGAAGACGCGCTGCGAAGCACGACGCAGGAGTAACGCGCGAAGATTTTTAAGGTAGAAAGGATGTGTGTTCGAGAAGAATCATTCGGGCAATTTCAAAGTACTGGCGCTGGCGAAACAATGACGGTCCACCCAACTTCCCAACTCTTTTTCATTCCTTCGCGCCTTCGCGTCTTCGCGGCGAGCTCACCCGCTTGTCCTTCGCCAGATCGATCTTCACCACCAACGGACGATGATCACTGGCCTGGTAAAAGTCCGGACTGCTGTTCACGTGAGAGGCTTCTTTATCGACGTAAGTCTGGAGCGCCCGGTTCACAAAAACGTAGTCGAGGCGGGAGTAGAGATCGGCGGCCTCCCAGTAATGGGTCCAGCTTTCGCCGCGATCGTCGCGCAGGCGGATGTCCATCATGGAGAGATCATGCCCCGGCGCTCCGCTGACTTCGACGAGGGCTGCCTCGTTCCTTTGTGAGTTGAAATCACCATACGCTAGCAGCTTGGTTTGCGGTTCGGCGGTCAAAATCGCTTCAATGTGCTGGCGCAGCAGATGGGCTTCGTTCCGCCGCATGAGTGCCTCATCTGCCTCCGGCACCGGACGCTTCGACTTAAGGTGAACCCCCAACAGGCGGAGGTCGAGACCTTCGCGAAGTTGCACGGTCACGTCCAGGATACCGCGCTGCATGGGGAGCGTCATTTCGCCAATGCGATAGCTCAGATCCGTTTTTGACTGCCGGGCCACGAGGGGAAGGCGGCTCAAAAGGGCGAGACCACGCGCGGTGTCCCCTCCGTGAGTCAGTTCCGTATGAGGCAAGTCGAGGCCTGCCTGCCGGAGACGCCCCTGCAAGTCTCGGACGTCTTCTTCGGTCCCGATTTCGCACAGCCCGAGAATGTCTGGCGTAATTTCAGTCAGGATGCGCACGACAGTCTCAATCTCATGCTCTGGCTTCCCAACCCCTTCGGTCCGCTCGCCGTCCACGAAGCGCTCCATCTTGAGGTAGTTCCGGAGGTTGTAGGCACAGAAAACAATGCCTTCGGTCTGTTGGGAGAAAAGGCTGGCACCCGTTCCGCAGACTGCGAGCAGCAGGCTGAGCCCGACCCGCAAAAATCGAAACTGTGAAAACAAAAACCGCCTCATGCCGCCAGAGGCAACACGAAGCGGTGAGATGTTCAAGCCGGAACCGTCAGGACTGTTCCGGATTTTGAGAGAAGAAACTAGACTTCGGTGGTCGTGGGAATGCGTTTCTGTTCCGGCTCACGAGTCGGAGATGGAGATGGAGTCGATGTCACCTCATCTGCAGAGCGAGTCAGTTCCGATTCGAATTCCTCACGAGCCTTGCGGAACTCGCCCATGCTCTTGCCCAGACTGCGGGCAAAGGTGGGCAGTTTCTTGGCTCCGAACAGGACCAGCACCAAGACCGCGATAATGATCATTTCCGTGGTCCCGAGGGGCCCGATGGCAAGCGTCGCGTGATACATATAGACAGATTAGGGGATAAACGGGGTTGCGCAAAGAGAACTTTAGGCCCGGACCACAAGGCCGGTGTTCAAGAATATACGTCTTCCTCCCGCTGGATTCGACACCCTCTCCCCGCTTTTGCTGGAAAAAAGCGGGATGTTCCCTGACGCGGAATTAGGCGCCTTTGATTTCGTCTTCGAACTCTTTGCGGGCATTCTTGAACTCACCCAGGCTCTTGCCGAGGCTACGCGCAAAGGTGGGAAGCTTCTTGGCGCCGAAAAGGACGAGAACCAGGGAAGCGATGATGATGGTCTCAGTCGTGCCGAGAGGACCAAGGAAGGCAAGGGTAGCGTGCGTCATAAATTTGGCAGGTGGTGGTGATTTTTGATCAGGATACTAACGCGACAGGAACGCGGTTGGACGCGCATTCCTTTCATGTTCAAGTGAAACGTGCCGGATCCGGGATGCCTTAGGGTGATCGTGGGTAAATAAAAGTGGCACCAAGTGCGATTGGGTGGTTGAACTGGGCCAGAAAAGCACGCAGTGGCACTGAGGCGTGGCGGAACATGCGATTTACCGTACTACGTAGTACGGAATGGCAGAGCGAGGAGTGCGTGAAGCTGGCGGGAAATGAATCGTCGTAGTGCGATGGAGTGATTGCATCGGGGCTAAAAGACGTGAAGTGACGGTGGGGCGTGACGCAATGTGCGAAATTGCGTACTACGCAGTACGCAATCGCGCTTGAATGCGGTGTTTGAGCGGGCTGGCGATGGGGTGCAGAGAGTTGATGCATGTGTGTTGTGTGCGGCAGCCAGAACTGAGAAGTGGATTGGCCGGACATTTCCATTTCCCAAGGTGCCAAAATGACTGGCATCTGCAATGGAAGGACGGGGCGGTTGGAGCCGAGGACAGTGATCCGATTTATTTGCCAGTCATGCGTTAACAAAACAAACCGGCGCCATAGATCGTCGCCTGAAAAGCGGGGTAATCCCGGAGAACGGCTGAGATTGGCCATTCACCCAGGCCATCCTGCAAGCCTCCGAAAGCGTAGCAAGGCAAAAGCGCCAGTCATATTTTCACGAATAAAAGTGCTTTCGCTCCGATTGCCGCTAGCCATGACACGACAAAACGCTCCCGGAAATGGAAGTCTGACTCCTCTCGAGACCGCGACGTAGTGCGGCTCAGAAGGTTAAATTGTCATTTCTTACACACTGACCCCATTTCCCCTATTTTCATGCCCCCTTTTTTCGCGCTTTGAACAGCAAGTATAGCAGGACACCTGCTGCCAAGACTACGACCGAGGTCACCCTCCACGGCATTGATGAGGCTGGGATGGGTTTCTGCTCCAGTGCAGAAATTGAGGATTTTACTTCGGATGCTTTCTTCAGTGATTGCGCGGCAGTCGCCGGGTCCACTTTGGCTTGAGGAGAGGCGTGACCATGTTGCGCGGAAAACCGCTCAATTTCTGCTCTGACAGCCAGAGCTTCTGGAGAGTTGATATTATGTTTTTCGATCCATGTTACAATCGAAGAAGAAAAGCTGGCTGGTGGCCCCAAATATTCCACGTCATCATCAACGGATGACATTGCCCTCTCAAAAGCTTTAGGGTCAGGCAAGAGGAGACGCTTCAACCAAAAGGTGATTTGAGCGATGGGATCAATGACACCCCCTCTTTGTGGCGGTCGCACATCCTCAGGTTTGAGTGGACGTGCTTCAATCTCCAAGGCTGTCCTAACCAAAAGAGGGATATCGGAGGCTTCAAGTAAATCGAAACGGATGTTCCCGGCGAGCCTATCCCTGGCAGTCGGTTGGCGGGCATACTTTGGAAGCAACCGGAGTACGTCTCGTTGTTTATCAGCATCGTCTGGCCGAGACAAGAGATCGTTAATTTCTGAAGCAATAGCTACAGGTTCTTGGCCATAGATCGGCAAAGCAAAACAAGCCAACAACAAGATGAGGAGTTGTTTCATGGTATAACCAATTGTTGTTATCAGGTTTGCCGTGAATTCCTGTGTCGTGAAAATGGGTCAGAGTCGAATGGCACTAACTTAACGTGTTACGCAGCCTTAAGGCGATGTTTTGGTGGAGCGGGGACTTTGCGCATTTCTGCCCTTGGGCGGGTGAGAAGTGAGTAGCTGTCACGTCGACCTTTGACCAGCCTGGGTTCATAGCGTACAGGTCTTGGCTGCACCACATCATTGGCGATGTCTTCGAGCATCTGCGCGTGACACTTGGCGACGGCTTTGACATAGAAGCTTGCTGGATCGAGGACTTGGGAAAGGAAGGCCCAAAAAGTGACCGTTGGGGTGTAGGTCCGGTTGCGGCAGGAGGCATGAGCAAGCCGCCTGAACTTGGGCTTGAGCAAATCGCCTGGCAAAAAGGAGCCGAAGAGGACTTGAAGCTGAGTCGCGCGGAGAAAGGCCCTGATCCGCTCATCGGATAGGTGCTCGCGTGCCAGACGAATCTTTTCTTCTCGACCGTGCATTGGTAGCATTGTTCCATATAATGGTGCGCTCGTGGAATAAAACCGTTAGCTCATCACCATGGATAGAAAAGCCATTCTCTGATTGCCTGCAACCTGTTGCGAGCGCTGATCTGACGCAGCGGGGCCGACAGGGAACGCACCAACTTCAAAGGCGCCGTGTAACGTGTGCAAGCACGGCAATGGGTCATCAGCCTGGCCTCAAGCCCTGCCCAAGCCAGAGAACCGACCCAACAACTGCTGTGCTGCATCGCAGAGGGCCACGTCCCCGCACGCCCTGAGCGCCGTGGACCCAAAGCTTTCAAAAGACATCCCAAATCCTACCCGCTGCTCAACAAACCTCGCCACCACTACGTCGAAAACCCTCATCGCTCACGCTACAAAAAAGCCGCTCAACCGAGTGCCATTCCACCCTGACCCCATTTCCCCTTTGATGAGCTGCCAGTGTCAATGTGTGTACCACTCCGCGCTTTCAGTGTCTCCCACTCGTGCACGTACCCTGTATAAACCATCAAATTCTACTTCGAAATCCCAACCGCTATTTGTAAGATGTTTTATCAATATTTTTTCAGCTTTGTAGCTATCCCACCCCACGCGAAACGTTGATGAGGAAGGGTAGTAGTTCCCAATCTCTATTACATACAAATAATCTGTGGTTCCGGGGATGGTAATCCAATTGAATGCAAGAGGAACTTCCCTAACCTGAACATCTTCAGATTCCGCTACGACAAACCCGTATCGCCATTTGAAATAGATGACACCAATCGAAAGCAAAAGCACGATTGCAACGGGAAACCATACTTTGTTAATCTTCATTATTTCGTTTCCTCTTCAATCATGTCTTTTTGCTTTTTCGCAAGTGCGCGAGCTTTTTCGAGTAGGCCTAGTGGAAGCTGATCAACTGAAGGCATTACTTGATCGAGTGATAACAGATCTGCTGCGAAAAAAATAATTTTGCTTCCGTTGCTGTTGTTCAATGTCAGCGCTCTCGACCTTGCTGAAGGTCGTTCGAGTTCTTCAAATGTCTGAGTATCTTCATCGAGTGAAACCGTCAACATTGTGGTTTTATGGGAACACACTTTTTTGTAGCCAGTCAATAGTTTGTTGCTAAGTTCCTTGCCGTTTGGCGTTGCGGTGTCGATTACCAAGTCAATTGCAGCCACCGTTTGATCTTTAATTGAAACAGTTATTACTTGCAATGGCATGCCATTTCTACCTCGATAAGAAACAACGTTAACGCCTTGTCCCTTGCGCACACTGACAGAAAGTTTGTTTCGCAACCTATTCGAGAGCCACTTGAATCAACTGAGCTAGATTAGATTCTAGAACTGGTTCAGGGATCAAGATGATGATGGAGGCCGGGGCGCGGTGAGAGGCGAGGGACTGGCTCGCCAGTGCTCACAACGCAGGCTTCTTGCCGAGCCAGCCAGCGGCTTGCTCGTAAGCGTGGGCGGCCTGGATGAGGCCGGCTTCGTCGAGGGGTTTGCCGATCAGTTGCAGGCCTACGGGTAGGCTGACGCCGGATTCGTCGATGAAGCCACAGGGTACGCTGATGCCGGGAAGACCTGCGAGATTCGCGGGGATGGTGAAAAGGTCCGCGAGATAGACGGCCAGGGGGTCATCATTATGTTCGCCCAGTTTATAGGGCGGTTCGGGCGAGGTCGGAGAAAGCACGACGTCCACTTTTTGGAAAGCTTCCGTGTAATCCTGGCGGATGAGGGTGCGCGCCTTCTGCGCTTTCAGGTAATAGGCATCGTGATAACCTGAACTGAGTACATAGGTGCCGAGGATGATGCGGCGTTTTACTTCCGGGCCAAAACCTTCCGCGCGGGAGTTTTTGTAGTGCTCCAACAGATCCGTGGTGCCACTGGCGCGGTGACCGTAGCGGACGCCGTCGAAGCGGGCCAGGTTCGCGGAGGCTTCGGCAGGGGCGATGATGTAATAGGTGGCAATGGCCAGCTCGGTGTGCGGCAGGGATATCTCCACGATTTCCGCGCCGAGGCTTTCGTAGACCTTCACAGCGGCATCCACGGCTTTGCGGATGCCGGGGTGGATGCCATCGATGAAGTATTCCTTAGGCAAACCGATGCGCAGGCCTTTGATGTCCTTGCCCAACGAGGCGGTGAAGTCGGGGGCGGGTATGGTGAGGCTCGTGCTATCCCGCACGTCTTTTCCGCAGAGATGGTTCATGACCAGTGCTGCATCTGAGACGGATTTGGTGATCGGGCCGATCTGATCCAGAGAGGAAGCGAAAGCCACGAGGCCGAAACGTGAGACGCGGCCGTAGGTGGGTTTGAGGCCCACGCAACCACAGAAGGCGGCGGGCTGGCGGATGGATCCACCAGTGTCCGAGCCGAGCGCGGCGATGGCGAGATCCGATGCGACGGCGCAAGCGGAACCACCACTCGAGCCGCCAGGAATGCGTGCGGTGTCCCATGGGTTCCGAGTCACGCCAAGGGCTGAATTCTCCGTGGAGGAACCCATGGCGAATTCATCCATGTTCAGCCGTCCATAGGGGATGGCGCCGCCTTTTCGCAGTGTCTGAATGACCGTGGCATCATAGGGCGAGCGATAAGACTCGGCTAAGATGCGCGAGGCGCAGGTACAGGGCTGGCCTGTGACATTGATGTTGTCTTTGATCGCGATGGGAATGCCGCCCAATGGGGCGCTGATGTCCGCATTCTCGGCTTCCTTCAGGGCGGCGTCGAAGTCCTGGGACAGGTAAGCGCCGAGTGATCCATTGTGCGCTTCGATGCGGGCATGGACATCTCTCAGCAGGTCCGCAGGTGAGATTTCGCGGCTTTGCAGTTTGGCGCGGAGGTCAGTGAGGGTGAGTTGAGCGAGAGACTGAGACACGGAGGCGAAAGGGACGAGTGGAGATGCGAATGCGGGCGGCGGAGTGGGGGCGGCTGGCTGGATTGTTTATTTATTCCTCCACGACGCGGGTGATGAGGAATTGGCCGGCGCTTTTGCGGGGGGCATTGGACAGAGCGGCTTCGTGGGTGAGTCCATCACGGGTTTCGTCTTCGCGCCAGACGTCATAGACGGGCATGGCGTGGGCGGTTGGCTCGACGTCGCCGAGTGCGTAGTTTTCCAGCACCTGCATGTAGGCCAGGATTTTGGAGAGTTGTCCGTCGAATTTCGCTGCTTCTTCCTCGCTGATCTGCAAGCGAGCGAGGGTGGCGATTTTTTGAATCGGGATATGGGACTCGGACATGTGTGCTATTGGCCGGAGGGACTGGGGCTGTCAAGCGGGCGTGGGAGGGGGCGGCGACTGCGAGGGTGAGAGAGGTGAGTGACGAGACGTGACTGGGGTTGGAGGTTTCGAAGACTGGAGTGGTGCGAAAGTGACAACCCGTCGGAGCAAGCTCCTCCAACCGAGCGGCAGCAAGCTGCACGCACTCCGAACAAATGGCTCGCAACGTGTATGAAAGTGACCGGAGTCGTCTCGCTTTTGCAATGCTTTAAGCTTCGTCGCCGGCGTCGGTGCCGGGGCGGAGTTGGCAGATGCCTTTTTTGCTGGGGGCTTCGAGGAATTCCAGGAAGCGGAGGGCTTTGTCCGGCCAGGTTTGCTCACGAGCGGTGGCGATGGCCTGGCTGAGGTTTAGGCCGCTGCGGAAGATGAGTCCAAAGAGTTCCTTTAACTTGCCACGCTCTTCGGTGGTGAAGCCCTGACGACGCAGGCCAATGACATTCAGGCCTGTGACGCGGTTCACACGCTGGGCGGCACAATAGTGAGGGATGTCTTTGCTGAAACTACCATTGCCTTGAATGACGCAGTAGTCGCCGATGCGAAGGAATTGATGGAACACGGCGCTGCCGCCGATGAAGGTGTGATTTCCGATGGTTACATGCCCGGCGATGAGGGCTGCGTTTGCGAGGATATTGCCATCGCCCAAGCGCACATCGTGGCCCAGGTGGGAACCGGCCATGAGGAAGTTGCCATTCCCAATCTGTGTAGCGCTGCCTTCCTTGGAGCCGCGATGAATCGTGACGTGCTCGCGGATGGTATTTTTCTGTCCGAGGATGACCTGGCTTTTCGTTTCGGGTTTGAAGGAAAGGTCCTGAGGATCTTCGCCGATGACGGCGCCACGCCCAATGGTCGTGCCTTCACCGACGATGGTGTCCCCGACGATCTGGGCATGCGGCGCGATACGGCATTTCGCTTCGATCCGGACCGGTCCTTCAATGATCACATAAGCGCCAATATCCGCTGAGGGATCGATCTGGGCTTCATCGGAAATAATCGCGGTCGGGTGGATCATGGGAGCGAGTTGAGAGGGTCTCGCTTGACTGTAGCGAGGAGATCGCACGTAGGACGTCGGAGATCACAATGCAATGGCTTTTTGGGAGGTGGGGCAGCTTGACGCGTGATGAGAGCCGTCGCGCCTATTTGCATTGCTCCCGCATTCATGCCCTGACTAAGATGCACAACCACTTGCTCGAACACATCACATGCTTTCCTTTCTCAAGCCTGCACCGCTACGTGATCCCCTGCCAGCGGAACGAGTGGATGCAGAGTATCGCAAGCTGCGACGGCAGGTGTTCATTGGGATCTTCGTCGGCTATGCCGCGTATTACCTGGTGCGGAAAAATTTCGCGTTGGCCATGCCCGACATCCTGACGCGCTATCCGCAGTACACGAAGGCGGATCTGGGCACGGCGATGACGGCGCTTTCCATTGCCTACGGGCTTTCAAAGTTCCTGATGGGCTCGGTGTCTGACCGGAGCAATCCACGCTGGTTCCTGCCACTCGGTCTCTGGCTTTCCTGTGCGGTTACGGCTTTCTTTGGCGTGTCGGAAATGATTTACGCTTCCCTCATTGGCATGGTAGCGTTGCAAGCTTTGAACGGTTGGTTCAATGGCATGGGTTGGCCTCCCTGCGGAAAGACCATGGTGCACTGGTTTAGCACTCGAGAGCGTGGACTAACTGTGTCAGTCTGGAATGTGGCCCACAATGTGGGTGGAGCCTTCGTGGCGGGTCTCGCCGTCCTTGGTGTCAGCCTGTTTCATGACTGGGGGGCGACGTTTTACTTCAATGCGATGGTTGCCTCCACAATGGGCCTGCTGGCACTTTTTCTCATGAGGGACACACCACAAAGTTGCGGTCTCCCTTCCGTGGAGCAATACCGCAATGACTATCCACCGGACTATTCCGAGGCGCATGAGAAGACGCTCACGTTCAAGGAAATCATGTTTCAGCATGTGCTGAACAACCGCTTCCTCTGGTTTATCGCCATTGCCAATGCCTTTGTCTATTTCGTGCGATACGGTGTGGTGGACTGGATCCCGACCTACTTGCAGACAGAGAAAGGCTTTTCCTTTAAGGAGTCTGCCCTGGCTTGGTCACTCTTTGAATATGCGGCGATCCCCGGCACCATACTTTGCGGTTGGATGTCGGACAAAGTATTCAAAGGCAGACGGGCACCAGCTACAATCCTGTTCATGCTCATGACACTCGCGGGCTTGATCGTATATGGCCTGAACCGTCATGGCCCTCTTTGGATCGACTGCGCAGCCTTGATCGCCATTGGCTTCTTTGTCTACGGGCCGGTCATGATCATAGGCCTGCACGCGCTTGATCTGGTGCCAAAAAAAGCCGCGGGAACCGCCGCTGGTTTCACTGGGTTTTTTGGTTACGCGTTTGGCTCAGCGGTGGCGGGCACCGGTGTCGGCTGGATCGCCGACAAGTTTGGGTGGAACGGGGTGTTTGGCACCATGATATTGTGTTGCCTGCTAACGATGTTCTTCAGTGCGCTGACGATGAAGGCACCGACTGAGGCCGGAAGATGATGGGATGGGCTTATCATTCGGAGCGCCAAAGAGGGTACGAGAGGATTGGTGGCGTGGGCTAGCGGCGTCCCTCCGAGAAGGCGCATTGCGCCATCTCGGCACTCCGAAAAGTCTGGCGGCAGACAGTGATCGAGAGTGCGTTAATGCCTATCCCTCCACGTGGGAGCAAGCTGCACGCATTCCAGCTGATGTGCATACAATGTCGGTGCGGATGCTATCTCCTCACGCGACTTGATTGGACTACACGGCATTGATTTTTACAACAACGCTAGAGTCCGCTTTTCCCGGGCACTGGCAAAGGCGGTGTCGACGATGCGCTGGCCGATGCGGGAGTATTCTACGGTGAGGGGGCCGATCAGGGGAGTTCCGGTCTCGATGGAGTGGATGACGTGCTCGATGGGATTGCGATTCGGCGCTTTTGGTTCATCGGCTTGAAGCATGTAGCCTTCGGGCCTCGCGCGGGTCTGCACCTGGACGGTGTCCTCGTAATCGTAGCAGGAAATGGTGCCATCCGTGCCAGTGAGGGTGAAGCCGCACTTGGGTTGGGGCTGGAAGGTCCAGGGGTCGGTGAAGGTTCCCCAGCGGGTTTCGGTCTTGCTGATGCCGAAGTCATAACGCACAGCGGCGATGGCGTGTTCGTCGACTTCCAGCGATGCGCCTTCATCCCAGAGACAGGTGACTTCCACCGGGACGCGGCCGGAGAGATACCAAGTGCCGAGGGTGGTGCCGTAGCCCATATAATCCAGGAGCGATCCCCCACCCTGCGCCTTTTGGTAAAACCAACTGGCGGCTTTTTCAGCCGTGGTTGGCACGTGTTCCGACTTGTCGGCGCCGTGGTAGAGTGGGCCACGATTTCCACCGTAGTGGTGGAACTCACGGACATCGCCGATGACGCCTTCCTGAATGAGACGATGCGCGGTGAGTTGAGAAGGCTGCCACACGAGGGGCCAATTGATGGCCAGGAGCTTTCCCGTGGCCTGCATGGCGGCGGTCATGGCATCGGCTTCGGCGAGACTCGCGGCGAAGGGCTTCTCCATGATGATGTGCACGCCATAGGGCGCGACCTTGTCCACCCACTCACCGTGCTTCGAGGCAGCCGGGCAGAGCACGACGAGATCCGGCTTGGTCTTCTCAAGACACTCGCGGTAGTCCGTGAAGACTTGATCGGGACCAAGGCCGAACTTTTTGGCGGCATCCACCATGCGCTCGGGCTGCTCATCGCTGATGCCCACGATTTCCGCGTTCTCATGTGCGGCGGACTGCCGCAGCAGGTCGCCCATGTGAAAGTGGTCAAAGTTGATGCCTGCGATGCGCCAACGCTTGCTCATGAGGTTACAAATATGAGGATGCAGCGGATTAATGTCCAACTTTGACTGGCACCTTTACCTTCGGCGGCCAGAAGAAGAGGGCCAACATGAGCACGGCCACGAAGGATGCAGCCGCAGGCACGAGGAACAAACCGTGGAAGTCAACAACACCACTTTCCGTGAAGACTTTCTGCATGAGGTAGGGGCAGATTGTGTTGGCCAGCAGCACGCCGGCGCCGAGAATCATGACATTGAACAATCCCTGGGCACTGGCGCGGGCGTCCTTCGGAAAGAACTCGTCCACAAAGATGTACACGGTGGCGAAGAAGAACGCATAACAGATGCCGTGCAGCATGTTGATGGTGACGATGAGCCACTGATGCTCCGGCAGATAAGCGAATACCAGGAAACGAAGGGTGTGGCCCAAGATGCCGATGAGCATGGTGATTTTCCAGCCGAGGCGCTTCAACGTGGCACCGAGAATAAACATGGTCAGGATCTCCGCTACCTGCCCAACACTCATGACTGGCATGATCCAGTTTCCGGGAATGCCGACCCCGCCTGCTTCTTTGGCGGTGCCGAGGAAAGAACCGGCCCAGTTGAAGAAGGCATTGTGCACAAAGGCATCAATGAAAGTCACGATCCAGAGCACCAGCACGAATGGGTGCTTCAGGAGTTTCAGGGCTTCCAGCCAGGCGAGGCTCTCCCCGCCTTTGCCAGGTGGCTTTGGGGGCGTATGTGGGAGCGTGAGGCTGAACGCGGCCATGAGCAGTGAGGCAATACCACTGACCACGAAGACCCACCTTGTAGCTGCCTTGAGGGCATCCCCCGTCAGGCCGGAACCCAGGACCACGCCGAGCCATTCCACAAACCCCTGGGTCTCGGTGGCATTAACCTTGGCCCAATCCACAAAGATGAATGTGAAGGGCCAGGCTGCCATGATCCAGCCGATGGTGCCGCCCACACGGATGAGACCGAACTCCCGCTGCGGATCCTTCATATTGGCGAAGGCGATGGAGTTCGTGATGGAGATCGTCGGCACATAGAGCAGACAGTGGATCAACATCAGGATGAAGAACGGCAAGAAGGTGGTGACAAAACCGAGGCCCAACATGGCCACGCCCCCAATCAAATGGCTGAAGGCCAGGAATTTCTCTGCCGCGAAGCTGCGGTCCGCGAACTGATTGCTAAAAAACATGCCGACGATGGCCGCGATAGGGAAAGCATTGAGGATCCACGATTGCTGGCCCGGGGTGAAATGCAGGCTGGGCAGGTAGCTGAAGATCATGGGCAACCACGCCGCCCAGATGAACAGCTCAATAACCATCATGAAAAAGAGCTTTTTGGTGTGGGGAGAGCGGGTGGAGGTGGTGGTCATGTAGGTGGTTATACGGGAAGGGTCCGCACTTTTATAGAAGGCGCGGGCAGAAGAGAAAACTTTTTCCGTCAAGAATGTCGCGATTTGCCAATGGGTTGCAAAAAATGGCAAATATGAGGCAACCATGCAGCCGTCCGCTAAGTTTATAGGAAACGGGACGTTAATCAGGCACCCTTCGACGTCAGCCGACTCGCCCCGCACCCTTCCCTCCTCCTCCCTCATGAAAGCCCGTCTCACTGCTGCGATCCTCGTTCCGCTCTTTTCAGGTTCTCTCGCCGCGCAAACGCCGATACCAGCGCCGGTGACTACTCCACCGGCTCCTGCCAGTGGAGGACTAACGGCAGAGCAAGTTCTAAACATCGGCAAGCAGCTTGATCTCATCGAGTCTCAGATCACCAAAAACCGCACCGATGCTCTCGGCACGGCCTTGGCGCGCTTCCGTGCCGCCATGGGCAGCGAGCGGGACGCGCTCTCCCTCTATCTGGACTGCTACAAGCTAGAGAACTATGACAAACGCAATTTGAAGCAGGCCGACTTCGACGAATGGAAGGACCGGAATGAGGAGCGCCTGAAAAATCCTGACAACATGAGGGGGCTGCAACTTCAGCTGGAGTACCTGGTCCTGACCATTCAGGCGGCCTCCATGGATGACACTTCTCCGCTGATTCCCGCCTTGCAGGCCTTTCTGCAGAAGGCGGTGGTGGCGGTGCAGGAAACCATGAAGCACAACGCGGCAGGCGCGGTGGTGGAGAAAGAACAGGATCGCGGCCCCAACCGGCAAGGCGGGAGACCGGGCGGCGGCGGACGTCCCCCCGGAGGTGGAGGCGGAGGAGGTGGCGGTGGTCTCAACGGCCAACTGGTGAACATGCTGCGCCAATCGGTGACCGGGACGGAATACAGCCGTGCCTATCAGTTGGATGAATACCTTAAGAACAAAGAATGGGAGAATCAGCCTCTCGAGATTGCAGGCATCTATAACCGCGTGATTTTCCCCTACTACGAGAAGAACAAACCAACGGAGCTTCCGGCTCAATGGGACGCCCGCATCAGCACGGAACTCGCTCTGCGTAAAGCGGTGCAAAGCGAAGCGGAGTTCATGGAGTACTATAAAGAGAACTATCCCCCGCTTCTTTGGGAGAAGGCGAAATACTTGTTCGAGAAGAACATCAATCCCATCATCGCGCTGGCGGACATGCTCAAGATCATCCGCGAGAACCCGAGCCACCCCCGGGCGCAAAGCTGGGTGGACGAGCTCCGAGGCTATGTGAAAAGCCGTGAGGCGCCGCAGATTTCGCCGAATCAGCCGCCAGCCGCGGCAACAAACTGATTTTTTCTTTCGGGAGAGCGCGGCTGATTGCCATTCAGGGCTGCCCGACGTGGGCGTCTCTCCGTAGTTCTCTAAAGTCATTCCCACCCCGGCCTGATCCGATAGCGATCAGCCGGGGTTTATTTTGTCGGGACACCGAGATAGAGCCTGAAGGGATATCCTTTGGGGGTCCCTAATTCCCTCTCCCGCAAGGGAAATACACGCCCGAACCGGATGTTAATATTGTGGTAATTATTAAAAATCATTGATAATTGATAATAATTACTATATATTTGATATTAAATAGAATGAGTCCCTACCCCTTTCCTAAGTGTTTCGGCTTCTTTGCCGTCGCTCTGCTGACTTTCCCGGCGACGATTTTCGCCAACGGGATTGATCGAAATGGCGTGGGCGCGCGCAGTATGGGTGTGGCTGGCGCCTCCCTAGCCGACTTTGAGGACGCCATGACTTCAGCCTCTCAAAACCCAGCGGCCCTAGGCTTCATCAAGCAGGCCGATCTCTACGCGACGGTCGCCGGAGCTTGGGCGAAGGGAACCTATATGGACAAGGAGGGGTTCCGAGGCAGTCTAGAGGAGGACTTTCATGCTCTGCCTGAGCTGGCGTTCCGGACGCCGGTGGGCGAGAATTTCGCGATCAGCCTTTCCGTGGTGCCTGATTCCAGTCGAGAGGCAGACTGGTACATTCGAGACCCGGTAGGTGGTGCGGGCGGTGATACGTCCTACGGATGGCAGCATTACCAATCCCTGATTCTTAATGTGCGGAGCGCTTTAGGTGTGGGCTGGAGGATCTCCGATTCCTTCAGCATCGGGGCGAATGTGGGCGTGGTGTATACGGAAAACGAACTGGCCTCACCGTATGTTTTCCAAAGCCATCCGGTGCTGGCAGGCATGAAGACGATGCTGGATCTGGAGACGGATGGATATGGCGTAAATGGCGATCTGGCCATGGCGTGGAAGGCTTCCGACAAGCTGTCTATCGCGCTTTCCTACCGCACACCGACAAAATTTGATACCAGCGGCACGGCGGAGGGTGATATCGGCAACCAACTGGAAGACTTGGGGCTCAATGTGCCGTCCAGCTTCAACTATGACGCGGATATCGAAACGGCTCTGCCGCAAAAAGCGGCTCTGGGTGGCTCCTATCAGATCGCCGAACGTCTGCGGGTGATGGGGCAACTCGAATGGGTGAACTGGAGCCGCGCTTTTGATGATCTCAAAGTGCTGCTCACCAATGGCAGCAATGATTCCATCAACGGACTGCTGGGCACCGACGAACTGAAGGACACGATTGCTTTGGATTGGAAGGATCGTTTTGTCTATCGCGTCGGCGCCGAGTATGACGTGACAAGCGCCTTCTCACTGCGGGCGGGTTACACTTATGGGAAGAGCCCGATCCCAGGCAGCACCTTGCTTCCGCAAACGGCGGGAATTTCCGAGCACACTGTGGCTGCGGGCATTGGGTATAAGAATGGCCCATTCCACCTGGATCTTGCCTATCAGCGTGATCTGAAGGCCAGTCAGCAGGCGGGCAGCGACTCCATCACCGGCACGGAATACGATGACAGCGAAGTCAGCCTGGAGGCTGGCTGGGTGGGGCTGACGTTGGGCATTGAATTCTAAGAGGATATCGTTCCCAGCCTTCCCCATGTCGATTCTCACACAGGTTCAGCAAAGGCTTTCTCTGGAGCACAGAGGACTTGGCGAGTGCCTGTGGGATTCCTTTGTGCCTCGCTCTCTGAGGGAAGATGAAGAGCAGCTGCGGCGCAGCCGTTTGCAAATACGCTTTGGCTGGTTGGGCGCTATCTTTGGGGCGGTGTATGCCAGTTTTTACGGCGCCATCGATCACTGGCATGGCGCTCTGATTATCGTCGCTTGTAGCATGGTCTTCGCCTGTGGGCCTGCCTTGCTACAGCACACGGGTAAACTCGAGTTCACGGGGAATCTGTATTCAGCGGTGTTGCTGATGGGATTCTCCGGTCTGACGGGCATTGAGGGCGGGCTGCATGGACATGCCATCGCGTGGCTGGCATCCATTCCACTGTGTGCGCTTTTGCTACTGCCAATCCGTCATGCGCTCACCTGGTGCTGCCTCAGCTTTGTCACGGCGCTGACGTTTGGGCTGATGGAAGTATTTGGCAAACATTTCCCGAAGGCCTATCCCCTGCAATACGACGATCTGATCAGTACCGCAGGCTACGCCGGACTTGTCTTGTTTCTGGCTTTGCTCGGAATCAATTTCGAGCGGCTGCGGGCGCGCTCGTTTCTCCGCATGGAGCGGGCGCTGGCCTCACTTTCTTTTGCCAATCAAAGGCTGGTAAAGGTGAACACCGAGAAGGATGAGTTTCTGAAGATAGCCGCGCATGACCTGAAGAATCCGCTGGGTGGCATCAGTGGTTACGCGGAGCTGCTGGCCTATTACAATCCGCCTACGAAGGAGCAGATTCTCGACACTTCGAAAACCATTGTCGGGCTGTCCCAGCGCATGCTGAATATTGTAAACAATCTGCTGGATGCGCAGCGCATTGAGGAAGAATTAATCGAGTTCAAGTCGGAGCGCTGTCCCGCCGATCCACTGCTGCAGGGCATCGTCAAAAACCATCTGCGTAGTGCAGAAAAGAAGTTCATCGCGTTGAAGGCAGTACCTTGTGTACCATCCATTTGCGCCCGAGGAGACGAAGGGGCGATGCAACAGATCCTCGATAATCTTATTTCCAACGCCGTCAAGTATTCGCCTTCGAACACAACGGTGCGCTGCACGGTCAGGGAAACCGCCGATGGTATCTTGTTTGATGTGAGGGATGAAGGTCCCGGTCTATCTGAAGAAGACCAGAAGCGGCTCTTCAAGAAATTTGCGCGATTGGGGCCGCAACCTACGGGTGGCGAAGGCTCGCATGGGTTGGGACTTTGGATCGTGCAACGCATGGCGCACGCCATGGGTGGAGATGTGCGATGCATTACGGCACAAGGCATGGGCTCCACATTTTCCCTGGTGATGCCGAAGTGGGTGAATGGAGCAGGCCACTCCGAGACTGCCCAGACATCGGGACTCTCAGCACTGCTGCCACAGCGCGCGGTTGGTTGAGATGTGGCGGATGAGTTGGAAAGGTTCCGATCAGGCTTCGCCTTTTACTATCCGGATAGCTTCCTTTACAATCCAACCGGCCTGCTCCAGGGCGCATTCGGCGATTTCTACAGCACAGCCTGTGATTTCCCGGACAAGGCGTACTGCGCGATCGCGTAGTTTCACGTTACTGGGATTCAGGTCCACCATGAGATTGCTGATGACCTTGCCATTGTGAACCATGGCCAGGGTTGTGAGGATGTTCAGGACGACCTTGGTCGCGGTGCCTGACTTCATGCGAGTGGAGCCGGTGAGCGGCTCCGGTCCGGCATTGATGAGAATGACCTGATCTGGCCGGTGCAATGGGTCAATTTCCAAGGTGGGATGGAAGGCCAGAAGTGCGGTGGTCGCACCAGCTTGTTTGGCACCATGGAGGGCACCCCACACATAGGGAGTGCGGCCGCTGGCGGCGATGCCGAGGACGACGTCACCGACTTTGGCGCCGCGGAATTTGATAGCGCTTTCGCCTGCGGAGTATTGGTCTTCTGCGCCTTCGACGGCGGACCAGATGGCGCGTCGACCGCCCGCGATGATGCCCTGCACCTGCTCGGGCTTGGCACGGAAGGTCGGCGGGCACTCGCTGGCATCCAACACGCCTAGACGCCCGCTGGTGCCGGCGCCGACATAAAAGAGACGGCCTCCAGATTGGAAGGATTCGGTCACCTTTTTCACGAGCCAGACGATCTGCTCACGCTGGCCGGAAACGGCCTGAACCGCGAGTTCATTTTCAGAGATGAGGAGGTCGACTGCTTCTGCGATCGGAAGGGTATCGAGGTTTACGGTGCGAGGATTGCGTTGCTCGGTGGGAGAGGTGGCAAGCGATGAGATGGGAGGGACCCATGGGTCGGGTGACGACGGTGCTGGCGTTGAGGCGACCGAAGTCTGAGGAGCGATGGCGCCTGCTGTTTCGGGTGTTCCCAAGCCAGCGGCCGTGCGGGCCAGTTCCACCGTGCCCCAGACACTTTCGCGTTTCAGCTTTTCGACACGGCAGATGCGCCAGCGGTCATGCAATCTCTTGCTCACCGCTGCGCAGAAACTGGGCTGCTTCAGAAGCACGCTGCCTGCGAGAACAAACTGGACATGCTGCCTCTCTTCGGTGAGCTGACCCGCGCATCGTGCGGCCATGTCGGCCAGCTTTTCGGCGGCCTGCCTCAAGACTTCCTGAGCGAGGCGGTCTCCCTTAGCGGCCTCGTCGAAGATAGTCATAGCGAGGTGCGCGATCTCATGCTTCTCGGCGTGCTGCGTCCAGACGATGAGATCATCGGGATGATTAAACATGAGGGTGCGCAGGACCGCTTCACCGAGGGCGGGAAATCTCGCCTTCAGGTCATGCTGATAAACAATGGCGCGCAGAGCAGCCAGCGAGATATCACACGCGCTTCCCTGGTCGCCGAGGATATGTCCCCTGCCCCCGAATTTCGCGGTGGCGCCTTCGCTGTTCTTGCCGTAGGCGGCCGAGCCCGTGCCGCTCAGCAAGAGCACGCGCGCCGATGCTTCATCGGGCCAAGGGCCGGCTGCTTCCAGAGCAGACTCCAGATCCCCGGCGAACAGCATGGGGGTCACCGGCCAAACTTCCCGGGCCAGCGTCGTCACTGCCGCTTTATCACTCTCATGCCGGAGCCCTGCCATGCCTGCACCGATGCCGGCTGGGTTTCCAGTTTGATCGCGGACGCTGCGGAAGAACTGAGCGATCTCTGCCTTTCCTGCCAGACGCACATTGGCAGGGCCGAGTTCGAGCCGGGTCAATACTTCTCCCGCCTCATCGACGAGCAGCGCAGTGGAGTGGGTTGCTCCTGTCTCAATGCCTAAAAAGGTCCGCCTCTCGGCCATGGGTGAATGTAGCACAAGATAGGATACGTGTGGGTGAAAGTCAGTGGTCTCCTTCTACTGACTGCGCGCAATAGACTTATCGGGATTTCATTGAGAGTCGTGGACAGAAGTCAACCGAGTTCAAACCGTCTTCTGCCACAGTTGCACCCAGCGCTGATTGCGCTATGCCAAGGTCTTGAGTTTTCGCACGTCCGATCTTCCCGTTGAAACCCTGCGCCAGCCTATTCGGGACTGGTTCGCGGCGGGTGGTGTCCGCAATGCTGTAGTGCGGTCGCCAACCGGTTCAGGAAAGTCCACGCAGGTGCCGCAGATGCTGCTGGATCATGGCGCCGCGGGAGACAAGCAAATCGTCGTGCTGCAGCCTCGACGCATCGCGGCGCGCATGCTCGCGGCGCGGGTGGCGAAGGAACGTGGGGCGCGTCTGGGTGATGAAGTGGGCTATCAGGTCCGATTTGAACGAGTGGCCAGTGCCAATACGCGTATTTTCTTCGTCACGGAGGGGGTCATGCTTCGCTTTTTGCATGATGATGCGCTGCTGCGGAAAGTCGGTTGCCTGGTCATTGATGAATTCCATGAGCGTCATCTGGATGGCGATCTCTGCCTGGCCTGGGCCAAGGCGGCGCAGGAACGAGCGCGCAAAGATCTGCGGATCGTGGTGATGTCTGCGACGATTGCGCCGGGGCCGTTACGGACTTTTCTAGAGCCTTGCGAGATCTTCGACTCGGAAGGGCGCACCTTTCCGGTGGAGACGGGTTATCAGGCCCCACTACGGGACAAGGTGGGTAACACGGAGTTTGTCTGGGATCAGGCCGCGCGTGCGGTGGAAGGACTGGTGACGAAACCGGGTATGGATGGCGATGTGCTGATCTTTATGCCCGGCGGTCATGAGATCCGCAAGACCATGGCCGCGCTGAGCGGACGCAGCTTTTCCAAGGGCTTCCGCATCCTGCCTCTGCACGGAGAGTTGAGCGCGTCCCAACAAGACGAAGCTGTCGCCCCGGGTGGGAGTCGACGGATTATCGTCAGCACGAATGTGGCGGAGACTTCGCTGACCATTGAAGGAGTGAAAGCCGTTGTGGACAGCGGGCTGGCTCGCGTGGCGGGCTATGATCAACGTCGTGGCATCAATACGCTCATGGTGCAGAAGATCAGCCGTGCCAGTGCCGACCAGCGCACCGGCCGTGCAGGGCGTCTGGGGCCAGGCTTGTGTGTGCGGCTGTGGCCGGAGCGCGAGCATCTGCATCGTGCCGAGAGTGAGTTGCCGGAAGTGAAACGCCTTGATCTTAGTGAGGCGCTGCTGGCGCTGGCGGTGGTTAGTGAAAAGTCTGGACTGGATTTCACGTGGTTTGAGGCTCCGGCCCCGGATGCCGTGGAGCGTGCCGTCAGGCTGCTGCTGGATCTAGGCGCGATCACAAAAGATCCGGATGATTCTACTGGCCGCATTAAGCCGACTGCCTTGGGTAGGCAGATGACGGCGTTTCCGCTGCATCCGCGGTTCTCGCGGATGCTAGTCACGGCGGCTTCTCTTGGCTGCATTGAAGAAGCGGCGTTGAGTGCGGCATTAGCGCAGGGACGCGATATCCTGCTGAAGCCGACGGAGCAGATCAAACGGAAGCAGGAGGAGTTCTTTCAGCGGCATGACATTTCGGAGTTTCAACGTCTGGCTCGAGCCTGTGAAAAGGCTGCGGCGCTGAACTTCGATCCACAGGCTTGCTCCGCGTGGGGCCTGCATGCGGGTGGGGCTCGTGAAGCGATGCGTACTCGCGATCAACTTCTGCGTCTCACCCGTGGCCTGACTGCGAACGAGCCAGCGGCCGCAAACCCTGCCGAAGCTCTGGCAAAGGCCGTGCTGAGCGCGTTTCCCGATCACCTCGGAGCAGAGACGGCCAGTGGCTCGCGTGTGTATGAATTGGCGGGAGGCTTCCGGGGTCATCTGGACAAAGAAGCTCATGCGCAACCACCGCCTTTACTGGTCGCCGCCGAAGTCGCGGAGATTCAGGGGAAGGCGCTGCAGGTGAAGCTGAACCTGACCACTCGTGTCGAGGAAGCCTGGCTGGAGGAGCTATTCCCGGGTGAATTGACCACGGCTTTCCATGCCGTTTATGATGCGGTGAATCGCCGTGTTATGAATCGCGAAGAAACCCGTTTCCGTGGGCTGACGCTTCGCAGCCGTGAACGCGGCGAACCGGAAGCTGGACTAGCGGCAACGCTGCTCGCGGACGAGATCATCGCGGGCCGTCTCGCATTGCCGAACTGGACGGAAAAACACGACCAGTGGATCACTCGCCTGAACTGCCTGGCCGCCTGGATGCCAGACTTGGAATTGCCCACGATCGGTGAAGAAGACAAGCGCCTCATCATCGAGCAGATGTGTCTGGGGGCCATCGCCTATCGTCAGATCAAGGATCGCACGCCAGACTCTGCCCTGAGGTCCTGGCTTTCAGCATCGCAGCATGATTTATTGGATCGCTATGCGCCCGAACGCCTACCGGTCGGCATGGGCAAGAGCGCGCGCATCACTTATCGCAAAGACGCTCCACCTCTCATGAGCGCGATTCTCCAACAACTCTACGATACCAAAGACAACCCCAAAGTCGCGGGAGGGCGAGTGCCGGTGCTAGTGGAGATCCTCGCGCCGAATCAGCGCCCTGTCCAAGTAACTGGGGACTTGGCGAATTTTTGGAAGAACAGTTATCCGGGGATCAAGACTCAGCTTAAAGGGCGGTATCCGAAGCACGAGTGGCGGTGAGGTGAGGTAGTTAGATATCCACTGCAAGAGACGCGCATTGTGCGTCCTTACTCCATTCACCCCTCCAACTCCGCCCGCAATACATCCATCATGCGCTTCATGCGCTCATCGGCGACGGCTTTGCCTTTGAGGGCTTTGGCCTTCGCAGTAGCGGGGTCGTTTACAATTGCCAGCACGGCTGGAGTCAGGCCTTTCTCGGCTTCATCATGGTCGTGGTCAAAGAGCCATTCGCTGAGGCCGATGTCTTTCCACATGAAGCCTTTGCTGGTCTGCTCTTTGTAGCGACAGACGATGGCGGGGATGCCGTGGCCGATGCACATAATGGGGCTGTGCTGCTCGTTGCCAAAGAGCCCCGCGCTGCGGTTGTAGACGCTCTGTGCGAAGTCGGTGAGCCAATAGTTTTCCCGCCAGACGGTCTTAGCTTTCACGTCGTCGGGGAGTTTGTCGTAGATCATCTCTTTGTTCAGCTTCATCTGGCTGGAGTCTTCTGGGCAGAGCAGCACTTTCAAAGGCGTCTGTCGCGCCACGGCGATGACTGCATTACGCAGCGGCGAGATGTCGTGCTCTTTCATCTCTTCGTTCCGGGCGTGCTTCTTCGGATCAAAGGCGTAGCCTTTTTTGATCTCCCAGTAGGGACTGTTTCGGAGTTTTGGGATGCAGCAGACGAATTTGCCGTCCTCCAGGTCCACCGCTTTTAGCCAGGCAGCGGCGGCTTCCTCATTCACGAGATCGCAGGCGAAGGTCGCGTCTGGCCCGAACTCCATGATGGGGCTGGTGGCGCCTTTGCTCTTCGCCAGTTCAAGCGAGACCGAGTCGCGGAAGAAGGCAAATTTGGCGTCGCTGATGACTTTCACGCCCGTGTTTTCATGGCCACCACCGCTCCAGGTGACGCCACCGATGCCATAGGGCTTTCCGGTCTTCTCCGCCCACTCGATGAGGGACTGCTGACCCACGATCCCGGGACCGGATCCGTGCAAGAGAAAGTCATGCGTCTGGAAGGCTTCCGCCTTGGCTTCCTTCGTCTTGCCCATGATCTTCAGTTTTGGGAAGCGCTTCATGAGCATTGCCTCCACGCCGTTCTCCACGCTGCTGGGCCAGAGGGTTACTTCATATTCAGGGAGATGCTTCTCGAGCAGGTGCAGCATGCCTGGGGTGTGGGCAATATCGCCGATATTCACCGTCTGCCAGGAGGAACGGAGGAGGATGCGTTTTTTGGCTTTCCCCTCGCCCGTCCCAGCCCCCTTTCCGCTTTCGGATTGAGCAGAGGTAAGACTTGGAGGAGTCGAGGCGGCTGCGGTGATGGCGAGAGAGGACTGGAGGAAATGGCGGCGGTTCATGAGGAGAATATGGAGCTCGAGCGTCCGATTTTAGAAAAATGCGGTGTGCGGACAACCTTCAACGTCGGGTACCGGATAATAGTTTATCCGAAATTCAGGCTTCGTAGCGTGGCTTCGAGGTCCGATTTCCACCGCATTCCCACCGAGGCCCCCCGGCATCACCCGAAAGTGTTATTCCGGCCCCCCACCAATGCGGTGTTGAATGCGACCCCCGGATTCCGTTATTCTCTCCACAGACCTTCCGAGGCTCTTCGTTCGCCTTTCGTTTCCTCATCCTTGCTTTCACTCGTTCACCAGCTCAGCCTCATGCACCGCTCCTGCCTCCGCTCCACCGCACTCATTGCCGCACTGTTGGCCAGCCCGGTGCTCGTGCTCGCTGCGGCTCCTCCGGCGTCCACTTCGAAGAAAGGTCAGACGCCCGTCGAGGAAATCAGCGTCCATGCGCGAGCAGCCGAAATCATGAACGAGGCTCAGGCCAAAGCCGAAGCCAAGGCTCAAGCCCAGGGAAAGATCACCCCCCAAAGCCAAAACCTGAGCGAGAGCCAGAATGACTCCCAGAACGCGACCAAGGAATCAACTCCCGTCAAACCGCTCTTGAAGTGGACATTCGATGCGACGGAACCCGGCGTGTGGATCGGCAAGGCCGCCATTCAGGATCTGGGGCCCAAGCCTCCTGTTTTCCCCGCCTTTAAAAAGGAGAACAAGGCTGCTTTCTTTAACGGCGACAATTCCATGATCTCCGTGCGGGAGGCGGATCTTCCCGGCATGAACCTGCGCTTCACCAATGGCGACAGCGTGACCTTTGAGGCTTGGGTGAACCTCGAAGAACTGAAGGACGGACAGTACATCTACATCATCGGCAAGGGCCGGAATAAGAACACCGCCTTCGACAACGAGAATCAAAATTGGGCCCTGCGCCTGAAGGCCGAGAGTGGCGAAGCGAAGCCCTGCTTCCTCTTCCGCAGCACGCAAAAGACCAACAACTGGCATCGCTGGGTCGCGAAGGACGGCTTTGGCCCCGGCTCAGGCTGGCACCATATTGCGGTGACGTATCAGTTCGGAAAGCCGGATCAAATTCGAGCTTATGTGGACGGGAAAAAGTCCTCCGGGGGTACTTGGGACATGGGTGGCAAGACGACGCAGCCTCCGGTCACCGATGGCGATGACGTGCTCATCGGCACCGGCAACGGTGGTGGCAAGTCCAATACGCTGAATGGTTTCCTGGATGAAGTGGCCATTTACCGCGAGGCCCTGCCGGAAGCTCTGTTGGCCCAGCGCTATCAGTTCGTGCCGCCACCACCTCCGGTGAACCAAAAGATGCTGACCGAGGGTAAGGTGCTCGTGCAGATCTGCGAGAACGGTGTGCAGGAAAAGAACGCCTGGCCCACGCTGCCTGCAGCCGTCACGGAGACTTATCAGGAAGATGTCTTCGGCTTCTTCGAGCTTCCGCAGAAGTATGTGGATACCGGTGTGCGGGGTGACCGCGCGAATCCTTGCGTCATGCGTGCTGCGGCCATGGTGGAACTGCCTCCCGGCAAACATCGCCTGCTACTGCGCGGACGCGGTGCCTCCCATCTACATGTCGATGGCAAACAACTCCTCGCGACCGCGTTTCCCCGCCCTGACAGCGGTGGTCATGGTCGCCTAGCCGAGCAGAAGGATTGGCTCAATCTCGGTCCGGATTTCCGTTTTGCGCCTCCCGGGAACAACGAAGCCTGGTGTGAGTTTGAGTCGAAGGGTGGCAAGCATCTCTTCGTCATGGAGCAAGTGGTGGGTGGCATGCTGGGCAAGAACAAACGCCGTCCCGAGATTGGCGAGACCGTGGTGGCCATTTCTTTGCAAGGCACCGAGTCTTGGAACCTGCTCAGCCCTGGCAAACGTCAGGTGGCCTATACCGACGCAGGTTGGGAAGCTTATGAAACCGAGCGCCGCGAATGGCTTAAGGGCGTGAATGCCGAACGCCGTGCCACGGTCCGTGCCGAGCACGAGAGCTATTGGAAAAAGCGCCGCGAGGAAGCCACCAAGTGGCTCACTAGCAGCAAGGAAGTTCCTGTGCCCGCCCCGAGCGCCGGACTGCCCGCGAGCAATGCCATCGACCACTTCCTCAATGAAAAGATCGCCAAGGTCAAAGCGGAGAAGAACGCCTCGAAGAACCTGACCGTGGATTTCTTCCGCGACATCCAGCCGATCCTGGAAACGAAGTGCTATGACTGCCACAAGGGCGCGAAAACCAAAGGCGATCTGAAGTTGGACTCCCTGGCAGACGCGCAACACGGTGGCGCGGAGGAAGGCCCTGCTGTATCTCCCGGTCATCCAGACAAGAGTTCGCTGCTCGCCCGTGTTGTCAGCACGGAGGAAGATGCCATCATGCCGCCGAAGGGCGATCCTTTGACGAAGGAACAGGTCGCCCTGCTCACGACCTGGATCAAGGAAGGCGCGCATTGGCCGGAGATGAAGACGGATCGTCTGGAAGTCACGCCGCTCGCGGATGACCTGGCTTTCCTGCGCCGTGTTTCACTGGATGTGGTCGGCGTCGCTCCGAGTCTGGAAGAGATCGAAACCTTCACGAAGGACCAGAGCCCGGACAAGCGGGCCAAGGCGATTGATCGCTTCCTCGCCGATGGCCGCTGGGCCGACCGCTGGGTCAGTTATTGGCAGGATGTGCTTGCGGAGAATCCGAACATCTTGAATCCGACGCTGAACAATACGGGTCCGTTCCGCTGGTGGATATATGAGTCGCTGGAAGATGACAAGCCCATGGATCTTTTCGTCACGGAACTGCTCCGCATGCGCGGCAGCGAGCGTTTCGGTGGTCCTGCGGGCTTCGGCACGGCTTCGCAGAATGACGTGCCTATGGCGGCGAAAGGCACCATCGTCAGTTCCGCTTTTCTTGGCGTGGAAATGAAGTGCGCGCGCTGCCACGACGCGCCTGCTCACACCAGTTCCCAACAAGACCTGTTTGAACTGGCCGCCATGCTGAAGACGGAAACCATCGAGGTGCCGCCGACCAGCAGCGTGCCCATGGACAAGTTGCATGAAGGTGGCCGCAAACCCCTCATTCAGGTAACCCTACAGCCGGGTGCGAAGGTTGCGCCGAAGTGGCCATTTGATGAATTCTGCGATCCGTCTGTGGCCGCAAAGCTCGCCGAAGATCCGAAGGACGAACGCGACGTGCTGGCCTCGTTAATTAGCGCGCCAAGCAACGAGCGTTTCGCCCAGGTCATCGCCAATCGTATCTGGAAGCAGTTCATGGGACGCGGCATCGTGGAACCTCTGGACGACTGGGAAAAGGGCAAAGCGACCCATCCTGACCTGGTGAAGTGGCTGGGCCGTGAACTGGTGCGCGGGGGCTACAGCATGAAAAACCTGGCCCGTGTCATTCTGAACTCGAATGCTTATCAGCGCGCCACCGATACAGAACTCCGCGAGGCCAGCCCTCTTTACTCCGCGCCAGCTCCTCGCCGTCTGGATGCCGAACAGATCGTAGATTCCATGTTTGCAGCCACCGGCAAGCGCTTCCACACGGAAGAAGTCAGTTTGGACATTGATGGCCGTCGTGAGTTCCGCAACTCGCTTTCGCTGGGCAAGCCCACCCGGTCCTGGATGCTGACCAGTACCTCGAACGAACGCGACCGCCCCAGCTTGTCGCTGCCTCGCATTCAAGCGGTGTGTGACGTGCTCGCTGCCTTTGGCTGGCGCGGTGCCCGGCAGGATCCTTCCAGTGTGCGGGAGTCCGCGCCGAATGCGCTTCAACCTGCCATCCTCAGCAATGGCACGGTGGGCATCTGGCTTACGCGCTTGAGCGACGACCACGGCATCACGCAGCTCGCGTTGCAGGATCAAAGCGTCGATCAGTTGCTGGACACGCTTTATCTGAAGATGCTCACCCGCAAGCCCACGGAGGAAGAACGGAAGATGTATCGGGAGTATCTTGCGGAAGGTTATGACTCACGCATCGCAGCAAAAGCTGAGAAGTCTGAGACTGAGGCCGACGCCTCCAGCGCGACGCGACGCCCGGTGAAGTTTGTCACCTGGACGAACCACCTCGATCCGGAGGCTACCATTGTGCGGCAGCAGGAAGAAGTAGCCGCTCGTAAGGGGGATCCTCCCACGACTCGCCTTAGTGAAGATTGGCGTCTCCGGATGGAAGACGTCCTCTGGGCCATGCTCAACGCTCCTGAGTGGGTCTTCGCTCCCTGACACGCATCCTCGTAAAATCCCTAACAGAAATCGCTCACTCACTGACGTAAACTTCCTCCGACTGACTCACATGAATCGCCGCAATTTCCTCAAAACCAGCTTGCTGGGCTCTCTTGCCGCTGGCACTCAGACTTATGCCAATCCTTTGGCTTCCTTCCCCAAGGGCAAGGCCGAGCATTGCATCTTCATCTGGCTCGGCGGTGGCATGGCCCAGATCGACACCTTTGACCCAAAGGCCATGGGTGATGCGAAGGCAGATCCCAAGAAAGCCGGCTCTTATTATCCTTCCATCGATACCTCTGTCCCGGGCGTGAAGGTATGCGAGCACTTGTCGAAGACGGCCCAGCTCATGGAGCATGTCACCGCTGTCCGCACGGTAAATCACCGCGTGATTGACGAACATGCCTTTGCGACCAACATCGTGCACACGGGCCGCATGATCAGTGGGAACATCACCTACCCTTCCATCGGCTCGCTCGCGGCGCATCAGTTGGGCGCGGTGAATCCCAAGGTGCCCGCCTACATGCTCATCGGTTACCCGAATGTCAGCCGCGGCCCCGGCTTCCTTGGCACGCAGCATGGTTACATTTACCTCACGGATACGGAGTCAGGTCCTTCCGGTTTTACGCGCCCTGAATTCGTGACGAATCAGCGCATGGCCCAGCGGGAAAAATTGCTCCGTCCTCTGCAAGATCGCGTCGCGGATGAATCGCTTCTCGCTGACTACGAAACCGCTCAGCGGGAGGCCTTGCGTCTCGCCGGTCCGGAATTCATGCGCAACTTCAAACTCGCGGATGAACCCGCCGCCTTGCGCAATGCCTATGGTGGTGAGTTCGGCCAACGCTGCCTGCTCGCCCGCCGCCTCGTGCAGGACGGAGTGCGTTTCATCGAAGTCTCCCACAATCTGAATTTCCTCAATGGCACCGGCTGGGACACGCACAACGACGGCCAGGAGAAGCAGCATGTACTCATCAAGGAACTGGACATCGCTCTTGCGGCGCTGATCACGGATCTGAAGGAGAAGAAGCTCCTCGACAAGACCCTCATCGCGATCGGTACCGAGTTCGGCCGACCCGCTCAGTTCGATGGCGGCGGCGGTCGCGGCCACCAGGGCACCTGCTTCTCTCTCGTCCTCGCGGGCGGCGGCCTGAAGCATTGCGGCGCTTACGGGGTCACGGACGATCTTTCCAAGAACATTGTGGAGAATCCCGTCTCCGTTCCAGACTTCCATGCGACGATTTTGGCCTCCATGGGGATCAATCCCGCCAAGGAACTTATGGATGCCTCCCGGCCAGTGCCGATAACGGACGGTGGAAAGCCGATTGCGAGCTTGTTTGCTTAATCCATCTGGACGAAGCTTGCCGCGCGTAATCTATACGATGGTTTGCCCTGACATAAACGGAACGAACCCGGAACTCCCCAAAGAGATTCCGGTCATGGTCCTGCCGGAATGCCATTTGTTCCCAGGTTGCCTGCTCCCTCTCTACATCTTTGAGCAGCGCTACCGACAGATGCTGTCCCATGCCCTTCAGACGAATCGCATCTTTTGCATCGGTAGCCGGGAGGGCGAGGATGAAGATGCGCCAATTAGCAACATCTCCACTGCCGGTCTGGTCCGGGCCTGTGTGCAGAAAAATGACGGCACTTCGCATCTCTTGCTGCTGGGCATGAAGCGCATCCGCTTTCTGGACTGGACGCAGGAAAAACCGTTTCGGGTCGCTCGCATTGAACCCGTTGTGACGGAACTCGGGAACCCTACGTTCATCAGAAGCCTCAAGGCGCGCGTGCTGGAAATGTTCGCGAAGCATGGCGATCAGGCCCAGCAACTGCGCGATACCTTGGCTGAAAATGAGGACCTGGAACTGGTCTGCGATGTCCTGAGCTACCATTTCACCCGCTGCCCCAAGTTGCAGCAGAAGCTCCTCACGGAGACCAGGTTGGAGCGTCGCTACAGCCTTTTGATTGAGGCGCTGGAAAAACATCCGCCCGGGACCTGACGACTGACACTTGATCGGGCTGCCCTCCTGCGGCACGGAAGGTGGGATGCATTTCCTGCTTACCAATGACGACGGCATTTTCGCCCCCGGCCTGGAAGCCATGGCCGCCGCTGTGAAGCTGATCCCCGGCAGCACCTTCACCATCGTCGCTCCGGAAACGGAGCAATCTTCCTGCGGACACCGCCTCACGACGCATATCCCCCTGACGCTTCATGAGTTATCTCCCCGCCGCTACAGTGTGAGTGGTAGCCCCGCCGATTGTGTGCGTGTCGGTCTATTTCCCCTCAATCTGAAGCCCGACGTGGTGCTTTCCGGCGTGAATGCCGGCGGTAATATGGGGCAAGACCTGCCGGTTTCCGGCACTGCGGCCGGGGCACGGGAAGCGGCTTTCCATAGTATCCCCGCCATCGCCGTGTCGCATTACCTCAAAAAGGATATCGGCCTGGATTGGAATCGCGTGGCCCACTGGACGGCGACTCTGATTCAGGATCTGCTTAGCCGCCCGAAGCTGGAGAATGGTTTTTGGAATGTGAACTTCCCCCACCTCCCACCCGGCGAGCGGCCCATGCCCGCCCAGCGCGAAACCATTCCCGCCCGCTCTCCCCTGCCCGTGGCCTTTGCGGTGGAACAGCGGCTCAACGAGAAAACCATTTTGCAATACACGGCCCGTTATGCCGACCGGAACAAGGATGCGGGGTCGGACGTGGAGGCGTGTTTTGGCGGAGAGATTTCGGTGAGCCGGATTGGGTTGTGATTGAATTTACTTCGAATACTCAGGCAAGGGCATTAACCATTTTGTCGCACGGTCTCTCACGAGTTCGATCTGCAGGGTTTTGGATGAATCCGCATTCAGCATGACCACCTGGCTATGATACCCGGGCGCTCCCAACTTCACGTAAACTCTGCCGATGCCATGGCCGGACAACACCAGCCAGCCATTTTCCTTTGCTGCGGAGACGCCCAATCCCTCTGCATCAAAAGGACCGTCTTTCTCACTAGCCCGGCCCTGCGATGAGAGACCCTTCACCGGAAGCCTTGTATCCTTATCGATTGCGACAAACGCAATCGTAAAAACGAAAGCCTTAACATTTGGCTCGAACGCTTTGCGAGAAGTCTCACTGGAATCTTTGATCGGCTGCTGCGTGTAAATAATCAACAGACCGAGCGCTGCCAGCATGATCGTTACTCCAAACTTCGCGTGTGCTCTGGACGTGGCAGCATGGTTTTCCAAAGCATCCATGGTCTCATCCCCAGCCTGATCCTCGGCCTCCGCGAAAGTATCAAAGTTATCGAAGTCATCGGTTCTTGGCTCATCATTCTCATTCGCCATGGCTACTGCACGGTATCATGCCGCCCAGCGTAAAACCATAAGTTTACTCCACGAAGTTCATTTCAATCGGCACCCCGTAAACCCGACCAAACTAAGCAGTGGATCGATCGTAAAATAATCGCGACCCCGCTTTGCGGCCATGCGAACCTGTCGTTCTCCAATTGCAATCGTGTTTGGCGAAAGATTAGGTTGAAACGTCCCTTACTCTGCTGCCAATCCCATCGCCGGGAGTACTTTCCATTCCCGAGTCCAACGCGTTTCGTTATCCCTCATGAACCTTAAGCGTCGTAACTTTCTGCAAGGCACTGTCGCAGCTGCTGGCACCAGCGCAGCATCACTTCCACTTGTTGCGCAAAGCCAATCGACTGCCCCAACTGCGAAGCGCATCATCGAAATGGACGTGCTCATTTGTGGGGCCGGTTGCGCGGGAACCGCGGCGGCATTGAGTGCGGCGAGGCAGGGCGCTAGGACCTTACTGGTGGAGAAGGCGCCATTTGCCGGCGGGATCATCACCAGCACGGGATTGCCCTTTTTCGACGGCATCTCGGACATCAAAGACAACCGCATTGTCGTGCGTGGCGTTGGCCTGGAGCTTATTTCCAAGTCTGGCGTCTGCAAAGCGGATGCCACGCACACGGAAAAGCACAATCCCGTCATTCCCAATACCTTTGAGTTCAAGGTCTTGTTGGACCGTGAGTTGAATGCGCAGAAGCCGCATCTGACAACCCTGTTCAATACCTTTACCTGTGGAGCAGAGTCCAAGGACGGTCGCATCACCACCGTAATCGTGGCGAATAAGGATGGAGTTGTGCACATCAAACCAAAGGTCGTCGTGGACTGCACCGGCGATGGCGATGTCGCCGCATGGGCAGGTGCGCCTTTTGAACAAAGCCCCGAGGTTCAGCCGCTCACGCTGCACTTTCGGATCGGCAAGGTGCGCAAGACACCCGACTTCTCAAAGAACTGCCGGGCAGCGCTGGTAAAGGCGCAGGAACTCGGCGAACTTCCCCACTTTTATGGACCAGGCATCATGTTCATGTATGCCGACGACGAGATCTACATTCACGGTGTGCGTGTGCCCGCAAACCCCACGGATGCCGCCGACCTGACCCGGGCGGAAATGCAGGGCCGGTCGGATGCGCTGGCCATGTTCCACGCGTGGAAGCGGGATGTGCCCGGCTTTGAGAACGCTTATTTCATGGAAGCTTATCCTTGGATTGGCATTCGTGAGTCACGC
The DNA here is from genome assembly GCA_965284365.1 of Phragmitibacter sp. GTDB lineage: Bacteria > Verrucomicrobiota > Verrucomicrobiia > Verrucomicrobiales > Verrucomicrobiaceae > Phragmitibacter. The sequence goes on along the minus strand of OZ260079.1, from coordinate 3,838,645 downwards.
CGCTTGATCGGCCAGCATGTCTTATCCGAAGAAGACATCATGAAGAGCCGCAGCTTTGATGACGCCATCGCCACTGGCTGCTGGTATCTCGATTTGCATCCCAACAAGACCACGCTCGGTAGCGCCAACGACTTCAAGCCGGAGAAGGTGCAGCCTGCGCCTTATGACATTCCCTATCGCAGTTTGCTGCCACAAAAGATCGAGAATCTCCTCGTCGCGGGACGTTGCCACTCCGCCACTCGCGGTGCTCATGCTTCCACTCGCGTCACAGTAACAGCCATGGCCATGGGCGAAGCGGCGGGGCTCGCAGCAGCCTTGTCAGTGAAGGATGGGAAGTCACCTCAGGAGATCAGCGGACAAGTCGTGCGCACGGCGTTGAAGGGGCAGAATGCCGGGCCGCAGCAGGATTGGGCGTAAGCCTAAGCGCGGACGTGAAACCTCACGGCACAATGCTCAGCGGCAGCGTCCGCTGATTCAAATACGTCTCCATCTCGCGCATCGCGTCCTCAATCGGTTTACCCTGTAGTCGAGTCACGCCCTGCACCCGGGCCTGCATGAGGCTCAGGCCCGGATAAGAGCGGTAGAGGTCATCAGGGTTCCGCACTGACCCGCCATCCGTAAACGGTTCATCTGAAATCTGCACGGCAACACGCTCCACGGTCGTACGGTCATCCGAGGGATCGTTCACAAGCTGGAAGACTTCCGAGTCATGCGCATTCTGGGTGAGCTTCCTCGGATCCGGCACGAGCACATTCGTATTGGCCGGGATGCGGCCATCCGATCCGTCACTCTCCGGGAAGATCCGGATGGGATCGCCCTTGGCCGGCCAATACAAAACCCGCAGAAATCCGGGCTGATTCACCCGCACACGCATGGTGAGCCATTCCCCTGTTTTGAAAGTGTCTTTAATCACGAACTGACCACCGACCCAAATACCCAGGTCGGCGGCCACGATTTGCGGAAACTCAGGTGACTTGGTTGCAACTGCCGATTGGGAACTGTTGCTTCTGCTGGCCCGCTGCGACTGAGCCAAACGATCCAGTTCCACCGCTGACACGACGTTTGCCGGTCCGTTGGAACTTCCCATGCGGGGTCCGCCTGATTTTCCGTCCTTTTCTTTCAACACCCACCACGTGAACAAGGCCGCCAAGGGGATGACAAAGAGAATGACCTTTCCCTTGGGGCCGTCACAGGCCTTTGCGATGCTGCCTTGGAATTCCGCTTCATCAGATCGTCCAGCGCCATTATTTCTGGCGCCCTCCCCTATCGACAAGGACGCGCTGCACTGGGGACAATAGTTCGCTTCATCGGATACTTCCGAGTGGCATCGGGGACAGGTGCGAGGTTCCACGAGCATAGCGAAAGTGCCGAGACACCACCATGGTGTCAGATAGGCCAACCTACGGCAAGAAATCGTTGCGCGAGTCGGTTGTGGTCTGCTTAAGGAACGATTTCCTCAATGGTCCCTGCGATGTTTTCAGCAGCATCAGGATGCGCCAGTGCCTTGCATGCGCGCTTCATGGTGGCGTGCTTTTTTGTGTCTCTGAGCAGATCGTTTACGGTGAACGCAAGCTTCTCCGCGGAGAGATCGTTTTCCTTGATCATGAGAGCGGCCCCCGCCTCGTGAAAGATGAGTGCATTCTTCGTCTGGTGATCGTCCGCCGCGAAGGGATAAGGCACCAGCAGGCTGGGCACACCAAAGTAGGCGAGTTCCGCCAGCGTGGAAGCTCCGGAACGCGCCAGCGCCAGATCAGCGATGGCATAAGCAAGCTCCATGCGATGGCAGAACGCCGCGATATGCGCGTGCTGCCTCATCTCTTTTCCCTGATAGGAGTCGGAAACGGTCTGATAGTCCGCCGGACCGGTGATATGCAGGATCTGCACGCCCATGCCTGTGAGGTGGTTGAGGCTTTGCGCCACAGCCTGATTGACACCACGGGCTCCCTGACTGCCACCCATGATGAGCAGGGTCTTCATGTCGGGATTGAGCCCAAAGAAGTCATAAGGATCATCCCGGTTTTCCTTCGCCGCCTGGCGGAGCGCACTGCGGACTGGCGTGCCTGTGATACGCACTGTCTTTTGCTTTGGAAAGCTCGCCGCACAGGCCTCAAACCCCAGGAGCACTGCGTCGGCGAAACGTGCCGTGAGTTTGTTTGCCTTGCCTGGAATGGCATTGGAGTCATGGATGAGCGTCTTGATCTTCATCTGCCGCCCGGCCAGAATCGGGGCGAAGGATGTAAATCCCCCCATGCCGAGCACCGCCTGGGTGTTTTGCTCCTTGATGAGCTTTTTGCACTGATTCAGCCCGCGATAAACCCCCAGGAGAAAGCCGGGCATCTTGGGCGACCAAGGCTTCGGCATGGCCAGATAGGGCAGTTTCACAAAGTTCATGCCCTTGTGATTGCTGGCTGCCAGGGAATCAATCTTCTTCTCACTGATGAGCAGGGTGACCCCATGGCCTTGCGCCTGGAGAGCCTCCCCCACCGCAATGCCGGGAAAGAGATGCCCACCGGTGCCACCGCAGGCAATGAGGACATGGAAACGCTGTGGGTCAGAGGAGGCCATGAGACTCGACAGGCATACCGCTGCGTTTGGACAGCATCAAGTCGTTCTTACGGGACAGACCGGTGTTGCGGTGGATGTTCACCAGAATGCCAATGCCTACCATGGCAAAGAAAAGGCTGGAGCCACCCTTGCTCACGAAGGGCAACGGCAAGCCTTTGTTCGGCAGCAGCGCGGTCGTCACCCCCATGTTGATAAAAGCTTCCAATGCCAGAGTGAAGGTAATGCCAAAAGCCAGCAGGCGGCTGAAGCGGTCTGGCGCGCGTCGGGCAATGCTGATGCCGGAAATCAGAATGAAGATGTAAAGCGCCACCACAAAGACGGTGCCGTAAAAGCCCATCTCCTCGCCCAGCACGGGGAAGATAAAGTCCGTTTCCGCTTCGGGCAGATAGTTCATCTTCATGCGGCCGTTGCCCAAGCCTGCGCCTTCCAGACCGCCGGAGCCAAAGGCCAGGAGGGCTCGCCACTGCTGCAGACCGAACCCAGATTTATTCGCCTCCAGATCCTGAAAGGCCATGATACGCTCCATGCGGTTTGGCATCATCGTGACGATGAATACCAAAGCAGCAACACCACCTAGGATAAGAGGAACCAGATGAAAAAGCCGGACACCGGCCACAAACATGGTGGATACGGTGAGGCTGCCGATCAGAGCGGCCGTGCCCAAGTCAACTTCCATGGCGACAAGCCCGATGATCACCATGGCCAGACAGCCCGGATAAACGAATCCGCCGAGAAACTCCCGCGTCTGCGGTTCAAAACGGGCGAACCAACTGGCGAGAATGATGGCGCAGGCGAGCTTGCCCAACTCAGACGCCTGATACTGCAACTGAGGCAGGCCGATGGCCTTGAGGCTGACCCAGCGAGCCGCGCCGTTGACTTCGACCCCGACGAAGGGCACGAAGCAGAGCACCAGCCCGAAGACCGCGATGCCATAGATCCACCAGCGCGCGCGGTAGAGCCAGGAGTAGTTCAGAAAGGCCAACACCCCTGCCGCTACGGCGGAAAGTACCAACCACATGCCCTGCGTGCGGAGCATCGCGTAACCTTCCCCACCCGCATCTTCCAGGAAGAAGCTGGTGCTGGCCAGCATGACCATTCCCAATCCCGCGAGCAGGCTCACGGAGAACAGAAGAATGTAAGCGCTGGCCCTGCTCATGGGTGGACGGATCGGCTACGGCTAAACAAATCCGGTTCTTACTTCTTGGGAATCGTCAGCGTGGAACCGACGCGCAGCGCGCCCGCATCCTTGTAACCATTCGCCTTCATAAGTGCGGTTGCCGAGACACCGTGCTTGCTGGCGATGCCATAAAAAGTGTCCTTGGATTTCACGACATATTTTCCACCTTTGCTGGCGGAAGTCTTCGCCACGGACTTACTGGCCGCAGGCGTCTGCACGGGCACGGCCTTCTTCTTCACAGGCGCTTCCGTCTGCTTCGCCACAACGGGCTTTTCCACTTCAGGCTCTGGCTTGGTAGCGGCAGGTTCCTCGGTGTTTTTTACAACAGCAGGAGCGGGTGGAGCTTCCAAAACAGTCTTTGCACCGGGCTTCGCGCCGGGCGGGGTCAAGGGAGGAGGAAGCTCTTCCAAGCCGGCAGTCGCTTTCGTGGGAGCAGGAGCGGGAGGCGTTTCGGCCACCTTGGTGACGGCCTTATCCGGAGCAGACTTGTTCGCGTCAGTCTTGGCCGCCACTGACAGTGGAACGACTTTGGAGGATTGCGAAACCGATGCTGGAGCGACTGATGCTGCAGGCACCGGGATGGCTGCCACCACGCTGTCTTTGCGCTTCGGCACGATGAGCTTGCGGCCCACGAAAAGCTCGCCGTTGTTCTCAAGGTTGTTCAGCCGGATGATGTCTTCCTGCGTCGCGCCCGTCTTTTCCGCGATATTGCGGAGACTCTGGCCGGAGCTGACGATAAACTCCGTGGTTTCTTCCTTGATTACAGGAGCAGTGTTGGTAGCAGGAGCTTGTTGATCCGTCGCCGCTGGCGTCTTATCAGACTTCTTCATCTGAGTGACGGTAGAAGTAGCGGTTACGGTGGGACGCGGCTTGTCGGTCAGGACGTTATACATGACCACAGCGCCAATGATGAAGGAATGCAGCAGGAACAGAAAGGTAAAGACCCTGCCCAGATTGCTGCCTTCCTGCGGTTCCGACATGTCGATATCGGATTCCAGAGCTGACGCATATGGCCGCTGAAAAGCGCCCGCCCCTGTCGCGGCATGCGTCGTATGAGGAGTGTTCACTTTGATTTTCATGGTTAGTTTGCGTGTTGAGTTGAAAGGGTTCTAAAGGTTTTAAGGTTACAGAGCCATCACAGCGTCGCGGAAGACATTGCCGCGCTCGGCATAACCGCTGAACATATCGAAAGAGGAAGTCCCGGGAGAGAAGACGACGGCCTGTCCGGGCAGTGCTGCCTGTGTGGCCAGGGCCACGGCTTCTGCCACCGTGCTGGAACGGTAGGTGGGCACGAGGTCCTCGAACAGGTGCGCCAATTTATCACCGATCTCTCCCAGTGTCACGAGCGCAGTGACTTTTTCCTTCAGCAGCGGGCGGAAGGGAGCGTAGTCGAGACCCTTCTCCTTTCCGCCTGCAATGAGGACTACAGGCTCATCCTGGGACTTCAAACAAGTCTCCAGCGCGTGCAGATTGGTTGCTTTGGAATCATTGATGTAGCGGCGTCCATCCACTTCGCGGACAAGTTCGCAGCGATGCCGTGCGGGTTCGTAACCAGCCAAAGCAGGCAACATCTCCGCGAAGGTCAGGCCCATGGCCCAGCCAGCGCCGAGTGCTGCCATCTCGTTTTCGATATTATGACGTTCCTGCAGGGGGAGGTCCGTGGCCGCAGCAAACTTCTCGCCGCGGAAGAGCAGACTGCCGTCCACCAACTGGAAGTCGGCATCGACCCCGGCATCAGTGGTGAAGGTGATCACCTGGGGCTTCAAGGTCCCCAATGGCTCCCCTTCCCTGATCACGGCGATATCATCCGCCGTCATGTAATCAAACATGTGCAGCTTCGCGGCAAAGTAAGTCTCGTTGTCGGGATAACGATCCAAATGATCCGGTGCGAAGTTCAGCCATAACGCCACCTTAGGCCGGAAACTGGTGATGGTCTCGAGTTGGAAAGAACTGACCTCAACCGTCAGCACGTCATACTTCTCCCCACTGACCGCGACTTCGGCCAGAGCGAGACCGTAGTTCCCGCAGGCAACGGTTTTTTTGCCACAGCCATTGAGGATGCGTTCCACCAGTTCCGTGGTGGTCGTCTTGCCATTGGTGCCAGTGATACCCACCACCGGCGTGTCCTGCATGTCCCGCCAAGCGAACTCCATCTCCCCGATGAGCGGTACGCCGGCACCGGTAAAGGCCTTGGGCAGCGGCCATCCGACATCCAAACCCGGACTGGTCACGACCAAGGCAAAAGGCGTCTTCTGAATTTCCGCGCGGGCATCGTCCAGGCCGACGACAAAGGGGATGGAATCCTTCGCGAAGTTTGCGGCTGCACTTTGCAGCTTCGTTGGATCCCCATCGTCGAAGATCATCGGCTGGCCTCCCAGCTTGCGGGCAAGACGTGCTGCACCCAGGCCGCTTCTACCAGCGCCCAGGATGGCTACGTTTTGTCCGGTAAGATTCATGAGAGGTTCGAGTCGACTGAGGAAAATGAATTAGCGAAGTTTCAGGGTGGAAAGGGCGAACAGGGCCAGCATGAGTGACAGCATCCAGAAGCGAACCACGACCTGGCTTTCCTTCCAGCCCCCGAGTTCAAAGTGATGATGGATGGGCGACATGCGGAAAATCCGCTTGCCGGTGGTTTTGAAGCTGAGGACTTGCAGCATCACGGAACCCGCTTCCATGACGAACACCCCGCCGACCACCAGGAGCAAAAGTTCCTGCTTGCAGCCGATCGCCAGAGTGGCAATGGCGCCGCCCAAGGCAAGAGAACCAGTGTCCCCCATGAACATGCGCGCGGGCTGGCAATTAAACCAGAGGAAGCCCATGCAGGAGCCGACCAGCGCCATGGCCACAATCGTCAATTCATCGGCCGAGGCGAAGTAAGGCACCAGAAGGAACTTCGCGTACTTTACATTGCTGACGAGGTAGCAGAACACCCCATACGCCAGGCCCGTGCTGATGGAGCACCCCGTGGCAAGTCCATCCAGGCCATCAGTGAGGTTAACCGCATTGGAGAACCCCACGATAATGAGACAGAAAAGCACCACGCTGAAGAAACCCATATCCCACATCAAGGGATCCTTAAAGAAGGGGACCGTCAGGCTGCGGTAGCTGACTGGCTGGCCATCCCAGGAAATACCGCCGGGCAGCACATAAGCAAAGAGCAGGGCCGCAACGATGGCCACGGCGAACTGATAAGCCAGCTTTGTGCGGGCACTGACGCCCTTCGAGTTCTTCTTGGAGACCTTCATGTAGTCATCCCAGAAGCCAAGTCCGCCCAAGGCGATGGTACTTCCAAGAACAACCCATACCACGGGATTTTTCCAGTCTGTCCAGATCAGGACCGACAGGGTGAAGGTGGCGAGGATCAAAACGCCACCCATGGTAGGGGTGCCTGCCTTGTGGCCCTGCAGATCGTATAGCTTCTGCACTTCCTCTCTCGTCCGAATGGGTTGGCCAATCTTCAGGGAGATCAACTTACGGAGCACCTTTTCCCCAAAGAACATGGAGAGAAGGAAGGACGTAATGAGCGCCGCGCCGGAGCGGAGGGTATGGTACTCCAGCAGATTGAGGAACTTGGAAACCAAGCCCTCGTTTTCAAAAAAGTCCTTCTGTTCCGTAAGCCAATGGATCATGCCGATTCGAAATGGGTAAGAACTTGTTCCATGGCCGAGGAACGGCTGCCTTTCAATAAGACGGCGTCACCTTTTTCCAACCAGCGCCGCAGGTAGGCGGCGCAGTCCGCATGTGTGGCAAAATGCTGATGAAGAAACTCTCCACGCGCCTGCCCTGCGGCATCCGTGATCCATTCCGCTTCGGAGGAGCCCACCGTGAAAATTGCGTCCACCGGCAGAGTGGCAGCATACTCTCCGACTGACCGGTGGCTGGACTCGGCATGGCTGCCCAATTCCCCCATGCGCCCGAGCACCGCAATGCGTCGGCCCGAGGTGTGTGTGGCCGCCAGAGTCTTGAGCCCGGCTTTCATCGAGTCGGGATTGGCATTGTAGGAATCATCCAGGAAAAAAATGCCGTCGATGGTCTTCGCTTGCAGGCGGCCTTTGGTGAGTTCCATACCGCTTAGTGCAGTGGCGCACTCTTCCGGAGTGACACCGAAATGCCAACCACAGGCTGCTGCCAACGCCGCATTGCCCACCATGTGCTCACCCAGGACGGGCAGCGTCACGGAGGCTTCTTCTTTGCTCGCGAAGTTGAGCACGAACTCGGTGCCGTGATTCTCAAACTTCAATCGTTTGGCAGAAACGTCACCTTTCTCCACGCCAGCCAGAATTACCCTCCCTTTGCTGCGGGCGGCAATCTCATCCGAGTAGTCATCGTTGGCATTCAGAACGACAGCCCCGCGGACGCCGATGGCTTCCGCCAATGTCCCCTTCTCTTTCGCGATGCCCGCGCGTGATCCCATGTATTCGATATGGGCCACACCGACATTGGTGATGATGGCAGCGTCTGGTTCGGCGATTTTTGCGAGCACGGCGATCTCGCCAAAATGATTCATGCCCATCTCTACCACACCGAATTCATGGCTGTCATCCATGCTGAGAAGGGTCAAAGGCACCCCAATGTGGTTGTTGAGGTTTCCCGCCGTGGCATAGGCCGAGAAACGGCTTCTTAGCACAGCCAACACCATGTCTTTTGTGCTAGTTTTGCCATTGCTTCCCGTGATCCCGATGATCTTCACACCAAGATGTCGGCGGTAAGCCAGAGCCAGATTCTGCAGCGCGATGAGGGTATCCCCCACCACAATGACCGGGCAGGGAAACTGTTCCAGATTGTCAGGCAAACGGCTCACGATCACGGCAGCCGCACCGGCTTCCGCAACTTGCAGCAAAAAGTGATGCGCGTCGAATCGCTCGCCCACGAGCGCGACGAAAACGTCACCCGCCTGAATCTTACGTGAGTCGGTGTTCACTCTCTGGCCTTGGACACTGCCATCCCCATGGACGAGTTGTCCTCCGCAATATTCAGCGATGGTATCAAGAGACATCGCTTTCATAGCATCTCATCCCGGCGGCGGCGCGCTTCGAGCCGTTGCTCGCCCTTGATGCGGATTTCCATTTCGACCAACTGCTTCGCGATCTTGCGGTCATCGAATGGATGTTTCACGCCCTCAATGTCCTGGTAGTTTTCGTGGCCCTTGCCTGCGATAACTACGATGTCCCTGAGGCCAGCGCCCTTGATCGCGGTGTGGATCGCTTCTTTGCGATTCACGATGAGGGCGTGATTGGTGCGGGTGAAGCCCTTGGCCGCGTCCTTGATGATGCGCTGGGGATCTTCTGTGCGCGGATTGTCACTTGTGAGGATGCAGATGTCGCTGTGATCTTCCACGGCCTTCGCCATGATGGGACGCTTCGAGCGGTCGCGGTCGCCACCACAGCCGAAGACGGTGATGATGCGATCAGGGCGCAAGGCGCGCGCTGTGGTGAGCGCATTCATCAAGCCGTCCGGAGTATGCGCATAATCCACAAAGACGTGGAAGCCGTGATTATCCGGAGTCACGCGCTCCATGCGGCCTGGCACCTGCGGCGCCGATTGCATGGCGCGAACAGAGTCGCGGAGATTGCAACCCATGGCATGAGCCGAGGCCAGCGCTCCGAGAGTGTTGTAGACGTTGAACTGTCCGATCAACGGAATGCGCACCAGCAGCGAGCGGCCTTTGTGCTCCAGTTCGAAATGAGTGCCGGTTAGGTCGTAACGAGGGTTCACCGCGCGGAAGTCGCAGTTCACGCCAAGACCGTAGCTGGTATGACGGCTGCCCTCTGTCTTGGCATCCAACAGACGGCGGCCATAGGCGTCGTCCGCGTTGATGATGGCATGGCCACCACAGGCCGCGGCCATATCAAACAGCTTAGCCTTGGCCTTGAAGTACTCTTCCATCGTGCCGTGGTAGTCCAGATGGTCCTGAGTCAGATTCGTAAAGATCGCGGCGTCCACCTTCATGCCGTGCACGCGGAATTGTTCGAGTGCATGGGATGAAGCTTCCAGCGCGACAGCCCGGCAGCCATTGACCAGCATCTCACCCAGGAGCGATTGCAGCTCCAGGGATTCAGGCGTGGTGTGCGTGGCGTTTTTCAGTTCGCCACCCACATCGTAAACCACCGTGCCCAGGAGTCCGCAACGCAGGTGCGCGTGATTCAGCAAATGATGCAGGAGAAAAGCAGTGGTCGTCTTGCCGTTCGTTCCGGTGACCGCTCCGACACGCAGCTTCTGGGAAGGCGCGCCATGAAATACCGTAGCGAGTTCCGCCAAGGCCCGGCGGGAATTTTTCACGTGGAACCACGGGATTCGGCAGATCTCAGGCGGCGCTACTTCGGCCACTATCGCAGCCGCGCCGTCCTCGATGGCTTTAGGGATAAACTCATGTCCATCCACCTTGCCACCCCGCAGGGCGACGAAGATCACGCCTGGTCCCACCTTGCGCGAATCATAGGCGATTCCGGAAATCTCCGCATCGAGCGGACCACTCACCACGGCGTCATCGAGGACGTCACCCAGTTCCCTTAAATTCACTCCACGCCCCCTTTCATAAAGGCTTCACGGAGCGCCGGCGTATCGTGCGCCACGGCAATATTAGTCAGACATTGTTTCATCAGTTGGGCGAAGATAGGAGCAGCCAGTTTGCCACCCATCAAGTCCGAAGGATTGCCCTTTGGATCATCCACCACAACGATGGCGCAAAGTTGCGGGTTCTCGGCAGGCGCGAAGCCTGCGAAGGAAACACAATAGTGACCTTCCTCGTAGCCACGGCCATTTTCCTTGCGGCGTTGGGAGGTTCCGGTCTTTCCAGCGACAGTGATTTCGCCTAGCGAGGCGCGTTTGCCGGTGCCTTTGTCGTTGGTGATCACTCCGGCCAATCCCTTACGGAGGGCGGCGGCAGCCGATTCCGAGCAAACCCGGCTCACCACCTGAGGATTAAACTGTTGCACTACCTGACCCCGCTCGTCGCGCACTTCCTTCACAATCATCGGCTTCATGAGCGAGCCGCCGTTGGCGATCGCCGCCATGCCCATGGCCATCTGCAGAGGTGTTACCGTCACCGCGTGACCGATGGCCATACGGGAAAAAGTCAGAGAGTCCCATTTGTTGCGGGGAATCACCACACCTGGAACTTCACCTGTCAGGGGGATGCCCGTCTTCTGACCAAAGCCGAAACGCTTCGCATAATCCATGTACCGCTCTTCTCCCAGCCGCTTGGCCAAAAGGTAGGCGGCACGGTTGCTGGACTGCGCCAGCGCCTGCGCCACGGAGATTGTCCCGCTGACGTGATCCTTGAGCTGGATCTTCCCAAGACCTGGCGCATCCGCATCGCAGTCGAGGGTGTCTTCCAGGCTGGTCAGCTTGCGATCCAGAGCACCGGCGAAGGCGACAATTTTGAAAACCGAGCCGGGTTCATATTGGGCGCCGACAGCCAGGTTCGACATGGTGCCTTCCATGCTATCCCGCGTGAAATGAGGCCGGCTGGCCATGGAAAGAATAGCACCCGTCCGAGGCTCCACGATGACGGCCACAATGCGGCGCGGTTGATGAAATTCGAAGGCTTCATCGATCACATCTTCCGTGATCTCCTGGAGATGCATGTCGATGGTCAGAAAGACATCCTGGCCGAAGCGAGGTTCCATCATTTTCCCTTCATAAGCGGGAATCTCCCGGCCCAGACGATCTCTCTCGATCCAGCGATAGCCATCGGTGCCAGTGAGCGCCTTGTCCATGGCAGCTTCCACACCTTCGGTGCCGATCTCCACATCCTTAACGCGGACGCGATTGACGTCTTCTTCATCGGCCGCCTTCACCTGCTCCTGACGAACATAACCCAGCACATGGGTCAGACGCTCGGCACAGGGATAAAACCGCTTCGATGTCTCACGCAAAGTGATGGCGCTGACGTAGTTGTCTTCCAGACGCTTCTTCCAGACTGCCGCGTCTTCCTCCTGCAACTCTTTGACCAGACGAAACTCGACGCGCTTCTCTTCTTCCAGCATCTGGTCAAAATGATCGGAGCTCTGCTGCTCGGTGAGACCGGGTTCGCCCATCAGGCCAGCCAGCACTTGCGAGACATGACGGCGGTACATCCGCACCATCTCTTCCGCACCCATCATGGTGTCGAGTTCGCTCAGATTCCGTTCCCAGGCCTTGGCCAGGCGACGCCGCACCTCAACAGGATTGCGCATGTGACTGGTGTTCACCCAGACTTCATACATGCGCTTGTTGTGCGCCAGCAGTTCCCCGTTGGTGTCCCGGATTGCCCCACGCATCGCCGTCAGGATTTGTTTCTGCCGCAGCATCTTCTCGCCGCGCTCTACCCATTGGGTGTTCTGCACGATTTGCAGCTCGTGCAGACGAAAAATGACCCAAGTGAAGAGCCCCAGCAACACTACGCCGACCGCCACCATTCGCTGGGGCATCCAGCGATTTGGATCAGGCAGCGTTTTGTCTGGGGAGGGTGAATTCATGTCGGATTACTGCCCCTGCGACGCCATGCTCAGACGCACAACATTCTCCGGGAGGATGGCTTTCAACTTTGACCGCCGGGCGATCAACTTGTCCGTGATGTTCTTTCGCGAGAGCGCTTCTTCGATGCTCACATCCAGCGTCCGCGCCTTGGCCGTCAAGGCCGCAATCTCCAGCTCTACCACCTTCTGCTCCCGGCCGATGGCGTGCGTCTTGTTCTTCACTAGAATGTGCACCAGCGCCAGAACGCCGAGGAAAACGGTCAAGGCCAGCACCAGATAACCCAGTCCCGAACGAGGACCTCTTTCGCGACGCCGCGGAGCGTTGATGATCTTGTTGCTCATGATCGATTCAGTTCAGACTCTTTCGGCCACCCGTAACCTGGCGCTGCGGGCACGTGGGTTGCTGGCGATTTCTTCGGCAGATGCCTCCAGCGGCTTCTTGGTCAGGATGCGCAGACAATAGTCGGGGTTCGGCCTGGGTTCAGGCCACTCCGGACGATCCAGCGTGGGAGCGGCGTACCGTTGGAAGGCATGCTTCACCAGGCGGTCTTCCAGCGAATGGAACGAGATGACGGCGAGACGGCCGCCGGGCTTCAACCAATGGGGAGCTTCCGCGAGGAAATCCTTCAGGGCACCCAGCTCGTCATTCACCGCGATGCGTAGGGCTTGAAAGCAGTGGGTGGCAGGATGGATCTTCTTGCCGAAACGAGGCATCGCACGCTCCAGACAAGCCGCCAGTTCCATGGTCGTACTGAAGGGCTTTTCGTCCCGCTGCTCCACCACGAAGCGCGCCGCCTTGCGGGCAAAACGCTCTTCCCCATACTCCCGAAAAATCCGCTCCAGCGTTTCCACGCTCTCCTCGTTCACCAGATCGGCGGCGGTGCGGGATCCGGAAGTGGCATTCATTCTCATGTCGAGCGGCCCATCCTGCTGCCATGAGAATCCGCGGCCAGCTTCGTTGATCTGATGGGACGAAACACCGAGATCCACCAGGATGCCGTCCAAGGCACCAATGCCGATCTCACGCAACAGATCCGGAAACTCTCTAAAATTCGATGCTAGCGCGCAGAAGTGATCGCCATGCTCCTCCAGGCGCTTCCTGGCATACGCCAGGGCTTCCAAGTCCTGATCCAGTCCCAGGACATTGGCTCCTGCTTTTAAGAGTGCCTCCGTGTGGCCTCCGGCCCCGAGGGTGCCATCCAGGAACAATTTACCGGCGCTCGGCCTCAGGAACTCTTGGATCTCTCGGGGCAATACCGAAGTATGATAATGTCCCAGGGCGTCTTCGTTCTCGTCTGAATCAGGCGTGCGCCCGTCGTTTTCAGATCTCGGTGACTGACCGCCAAAGCGGCCGCCTTCAGATTGCATACTCCAGGAGGATCGAGGCTGCGCAGCGCCGCCTCCAGGCCACGGCCAGGTTTCAAGGTGACGCAACCACCTCAGCAAATTTTCCGTCAGGGACGCCCCAACCGGCCATGTGGCGTGCAGAGAGGGTCCTGTGAGGCAAATCTTCATCGAATAGCAGGTAGGCAGGGAAAATCGTAACGACTGATAATCCAGATATCTTAATTATCAGCGATTGATATATTTGGCAATCATGGAAAATGCCAAAAAAGCGGCAATTTGTTAAATTGCCTAAAAATTTATAAATCTGATCCGTTGGGCTTTTAGAATCCCGGAAGCGGATTTCCGCCCCCCGCAGCGGGCTTCTCTGTAGGAGAGACGCCCGGGCTAGACTGTACGACGCCATATTGACGCTGATAAGCGGCCAAGCACTCCCGATTCATCACGACGATATGATCGATCACATTCTTCTCGGACCCCTCCAGGATGGCAAGACGCCCTCCATCGACTGAAAGCAGGTACTGACGTCCCCCAATGGCAAGTGGGGAACTCCAGGTTCCCTCAGTGTTGGCCTGGAGCAGAGCCTGCATTTCATCACGATGCAGCGAGGGTTTCTTGAAGGATATCCTCCATGCCACGGAATTGTGGAACTCGACAAGAATGGTCACTCCCATCCGGCTGAACACGGCCGCTTCGCCAGTGCTCTCGTTCAACATTGGCACTCGCGCCTCAATCATCGGGCCGTAGCGAGCGGTGCATTCGGCCAGGGTCTCGCCCATTCTCGCATTGGCGGGAGACACGACTAAACCCAGAAGGCAGGCAAGGAGTGGCCAGATTTTCATATGCAATGCGTACTAGGTCTGAGCCGGGTGGTCAATTGAGATTTAGGCAGTTACCCCTACGCGAGCCTCAGGGTTGTCAAATCGCACAACCTCCCGTCTGGCAAGCACTTGCGGGGTTCTTAAACGTTTATTCACAAGTTATTAACAGTGATTTTAAGAAGAAAAGCGACTGTGGCACTCCTGATCGGATGTCACGCGCCCGTTGCATTCCTCGCTGCCCGTGGAACCTCGATAAATTATGCGTGGAACATCAATATACATTGAATAGCCGTCCCGTTTTTTATCGACGTAGCCGTCATTTAAATCGTGGTCAGATATTCCATCATCGATATTGATAAACGGTATATTTTGTTGATTTACAATTGATTACCACAATCCATCCCGCTGTGGGTTGTCGAGATTCTCAACAGCTTGACGACTAACGGCCTCAAATCCGCATGTGGAGACAAACAAAGTAGTTCAAGCGAAATCTCGAATAATTTTCCAAAGATCGAATTTCATTTGCCCTCTTCCTCTGGCCCGTGTGTTACAGCGCCGTCACCCAGAATTCTATTTCCCGGACGGCCCTCATTAGAATCCAAGCCCTCAAACGCGTTACTTATTTACAATTCGCCCGCGCGGAACGGGCCTTGATTATTCTCGAATGAATTAAACTTTTTGCCTAGTGCCCAATTCGCCCCGGCTTTTGTCTGTTGTGATACTCCATGGCAATGCTATTCTCTATGAATCACTCGCATCGGCATTTCTCGCCAGTTCTCGAATTCTCCCCCTATACTGCATGTCTTTGCCATCCGAGGTGCCAGACGCCGTGGAATCAACCCTTCTAGGCAAAGCCTGGTCGAGGATCCTCCAGAGCCTATCGCTCTTTACGTCTACCCGGTGGCTGTATGCTGAAGTCACCGTAGTTGGTTTGATTTGCGGCCATTATTTGATGTTGCCGTATGTCGTTCGCTTGGCGTGGCTCGTCCTTCTTCTCCCGTTTACGTTGATGCTGCTGGATTGGGGGCGTCTGCGGCAGAATGTTAAAAGTGATCCCCTGCCCGTTATTGGCATCGTCTTTCTGGCATTTATGTGCCTGCGGTCCATGGCCGAACTTCGGCTTTCCCAGGGTCAACTGGGAGTAGAGGCAGCGGACGGGGTGATTGGCGCTATGCTCCAGGCAGCTTTTGCCGTCCTAATTTGGCACGCTGCCTGTCGGCAAGGGACTCTCGAAAGAGTTGGTTGGTGGACCGGCCTCACGGCGGCGTTCACGGCGTCAGCCAGCATTCTCCTTTATTACTTTATCCTTCCCGGCCATATCGTGGGCGAGCGCCTCATGAACTGGTTTGTGTATCAAGACGGGCTGAATCCTGTCTGTACAGGACTGCTCGCCGGGTTCGCCTGTCTGTGGATGGTTTGCCAGCACAAAGACGTGAGCAACCCGAAGGCACGCTGGCTTTCCGCCGGTGTCATCATTGTCCTTCTTGTGGCCATGCTCTTCACCCGTAGTCGCGGCGCGTTGATTGCCCTGATGGCCGGCGGCACGGTCTGGATGTTCATGCGCGGCGTCCGTAAGTGCCTGGTTCCCTGCCTGGCCGCAGCGACTGTAGCCGTAGTCTTCCAACTGAGCGGCCCTCTGCTTTTCAATCTCATGCACCTGCAAAAGCAGGCTCGTCTCGGCCCGGTGCCGGAATCCCTGGTTTCCGACGAATTGAAGGAAATGGAGGGTTTCCATAATCCCGCCAAGGAACTGGTCAGCCGCTGGGACAACGGCCGGTTCCAACTCTACCGATCCGCCATGCAAGTCCCCAGAGGCTGGGATTGGATGTGGGGTATCGGCCAGTGGAATACAGATGATCGCTGGCAGTGCGGTCTGCATTGGAAGCCTGAGCACATGCACAGTGTCTTTCTTTCTACCTTGATCCATGGGGGCGCGTTTGCGTTCGCCTTGCTTATGGCCATGCTCGCCATCGGCTTTCTCCGCGCTTTCCATCTCGCCCGTGAAGGCAATGAAACCTGGATCGCCCTGCTGACCTACGGCTGCGCTGGCCTCTGCTTCGACGGACACACGCTGACTTCCTTCAATAGCATCCCGCGCGTGGAGTCTTTACTCATTGTGCTGCCCTTGGTAGCAGCCGCTGGTCTTTGGAATGCCAAACGTCAGCCAGCAGAAACGTCGGCTTTGGAAGACTAACCTTCGCTTCCTTTCGCTCGCTTTTCCTTCACCACACTCGCGACTTTTCCATCGGCGAGTTGCGTCAAGATCTCCTGTCCCGCGCTGACCTGATCAAGCTTCGTGATCACCTGTCCCGCGGCATTCGTCGTGATGGAAAATCCTCGCGCCAATACCGATTGGGGTCCCATGCTCTGAAGCAACTTCTGAAGGGACTCCAGTTTATGAGCCCGCAGTGAAAGGGCCCGTTCCATCCCCATCTCCAACCGCTGCAGCAAATATCTCACCCGCTGGTCGGCACCGGCTAAGACCCCCTGCGGCCTGTGACGCTCCAAAGTCAGCGCATGACCCTGAAGACGATCCCCTAGACGTCGCCATGCCTGGTCAATAGTCTGCCGCAAACGATCCGCTTGATCATCCACAGATTGTTCGGCCTCACGGAGCCAGCGTTGCGGCTCGCGCATAAGCGTGCCTTTGCCGAGCAACTCCAGCACTCGGCCATGCTGTGAAAGCGTCGCCTCCGTGCGATGCCGGATGATCCGGGCGATCCCTTCCAGACGTTTCAGAAGCTCATCCCGATCTGGCGCCAACAACTCCGCCGCAGCACTAGGGGTCGGAGCGCGCAAGTCGGCCACGAAATCACTGATGGTGAAGTCGATCTCATGTCCCACCGCTGAAATGATCGGGATACGCGAAGCAAAGATGGCGCGTGCGACCACCTCCTCATTGAAGTTCCAGAGATCTTCCAAGCTTCCCCCACCCCGGCCTACCACAATCACATCTGGCTCCGGCAGCCCCAATGGCTCGGCCCGGTTCAAGAGCCCGATGGCCCGCGCGATCTCCTGTTCGGCTCCTTGGCCCTGCACGCGTACGGGATAGACCAGCACCCGTAGCCAGGGCGCACGCCTTCCCATGATGTTCAGCATGTCACGGATGGCCGCTCCCGTGGGCGAAGTCACCAAAGCCACGACCCTTGGAATTTTCGGAATGGGCTTCTTCCATTCCGGATCGAACAAGCCTTCATCCGCCAGCCGTTGCTTCAATGCCTCAAAACGCGCCTGCAAACTGCCCAAGCCCTTGGGCTGCACCGTCTGCACGAGGATCTGATAATTCCCACGCTGCTCATAAACCGTCACCTCCCCCACGACCTGCACCTGCATGCCATCTCGCAAGGGTGTACTGAGTCGCGCACCTGCGCCACGAAAGAGCACACAAGAGATCTGCGCGGACTCATCTTTCAGCGTGAAATACTGATGACCGGACGATTGCAGTCGATGATTGCTGATCTCCCCCTCCACGACCACCGTGCCGACTTCGTTTTCCAACAAAGTCCGGATACGGCGTGTCAGTTGGGTAACCGATAACGTGTCCATTGCTGTACGGTTACACTGACGTCGTAATCATTGATCGCCAGATCACTTCCGCTTAACCCATGCCGGCAAAGGGATTGCGCACGCCTTGACTCGGCTTCTTGATCACCAAGTTTCCCACGAGTTCGCTGCCATCGAGCCCAAGTAAGGCTTCATCATCCGGCGTGTGCAATTGTGCCGCGTTTTGATCCAACGCGGTAGCAAGGTGAATGGCATCCAATTCGGACAAAGCCACGCCGGATTTCTCCCGCAGTTCCGCGGCTTTCTCCGTGATGCTATCAGTAACCTCGATTAGCTTGTGCGTGTCATCATTGAGGAGCTTTGAAAAGCGATTGGCGAGCGACTCATCCAGTCCGGCGTTCTTAATTTCATCAGCCGTGCGGGATGACGTGACGATGATGTTGTCGTCCATGAAATTGCTGGAGAGGATCGTAAAAATGGAAGGCAGAGACTCAGCGTAAGCCTGGTCTTCAGTGAGCCAGGCCAGATACATTCTTGAATCCCAGTAATAGATTGGTGTGCTAGCGCTCATGAGGAAACTCCGCTGATCGGACTCAGCGTCATGGGCCTTAAATCAGGCCGTGCGCGTACGCAATGCTAAATGGCGCTGTCGTTCTCAAGACACCGCATCAGTCACCGCCTTCCAGACATCCGCCCAACCCACCGTCGGAGAAGCCGACACAAACAACACTCCAATCACTGCCAAGTTCGCCAGGAAGATGACCATGATGGAAAAGAATTCCCCATTGTGCAGAAGATCCGTCTGCTCCGTCCGCAAGACATCCATCGTGAAGGTCAGGTGGAAGCACCACGTCAGCCCTACGAAGAAATAGAATATCCACACCCACTTCATTCGCAAAGTCCATTCCAGTCCAGGTATCGGCCACTGCATCTCGTGCTCCATGTTCACGAACAGAGAGATCAGCGCATATAGCGCGAACACCACCACAGTATAAAACGGCACCATGTAGGGCGACAGCGTGATGAACACACCCGTCTTGTCCGTCTCCACAAAACCACCTTCTTCATCCACATGCACGCGATGAACTCGTGCGCCGCTCAATCGGGCAGTGATTGCGTGGGTCATCTCATGAGCGAAAACATAAAGCAACGTGGGGCGGCTGTGCAGCCACCCCAACAGATACCAACTGACACAGCCTGATCCGAAAAACCAGAAGCCCTCTGACTTCAAAAAACTGTTCTTCACGGTGGCGTGAAAAAGCAGATCGAACAGGATGAGCAAGGCCAGCAGACAGACCGGCGCGAGCAACAGCCCAAGCAAAAATTTTCCCCAGCGTCGCGGCGGCTCCGCATCCAGCACCACAGCGTCGGGGTCAGGCGCCTCCGTCAGCTTGAAGTCGCGCTTCATCTGCTCGATGCGCCGCTTCTCCTCGGTCCGCTTCCGGGCCTGAAGTTGTAGCCTTCTTTTGGTGGCGCTCATGCGTTCAGCCAATAGTCAGAAAAAGCGTAGCCACGCCCCAGTTCCCCTTCATCGCGGGAATCTTGGCGGCGTGGCAACAACGGACAAACATGATTCGCTCTATCGCTCTGGCTTAGCTTCCGTAACGGCCTTTGCGCGGGCCGGTCAGCCAGCGCCAGGCGGATTCGATATGATCTTTCGGGTGCTTGAACTGTGCCTCCCAGCCCAGGATTTCTTTGGCCCGCGCAGGATTTGCCACCAACTCCGGCGGATCTCCTGGACGGCGTGGTCCGTAGCTCACGGGCACCTTTTTCCCGGTCACCTCTTCGGCGACCTGGATGATCTCCTTCACACTGAAGCCCCGGCCCGTACCCAGGTTCACCTGAATGCTTGGCTTGCCAGAGCGCAGGTAATCGAGCGCTTGGGCATGGGCCACCGCGAGGTCGGTCACATGAATGTAGTCTCGGATGCACGTGCCGTCCGCCGTAGGGTAATCGGTGCCGAAGACCGTGATCGTCTCAATCTCCCCCGTGATGGCCATGAGCACCCGCGGGATCAAATGCGTTTCCGGCGTGTGGTCTTCACCGATCTCCCCGCCGGCATCCGCGCCGCTGGCATTGAAGTATCGCAGGCACACGGACTTCAGCCCCCAGCCCACCTCACTGTCTTTGAGCACCCGCTCCAGCATGAGCTTGCTCGCGCCATAGGGATTCACGGGCTCCTGAGGATGGGTTTCATCCATCGGGATGGTCACCGGGTTTCCGTAGGTGGCGCAGGTCGAGGAGAGAATGAAATGACGGCATCCGTGCTTCCGCATCGCCTCCAGGATATTCAACGGCGAAGCCAGGTTGTTCCGATAGTACATAAGCGGCTCCGCCACAGATTCACCCACCGCCGCAAAGGCCGCGAAATGCAGCACGGCATCCGGCTTGTGCTCGGCAAAGAGGGCCTCCACCAGTACAGCATCCCCCATGTCTCCTTCCACAAAGGTCACCTTGTCCTCGGGCAGCGATTCCTGGTGCCCGTAGATCAGGTTGTCCAGCACAACGATCTTTTCGCCCCGCCCCAACAAATGCCTGACCGTGTGCGAGCCAATATAACCGGCGCCACCTGTGACCAGGATGGTGCCGGGCGTGGAAGAATTACTTTGCATCTCTTTACAACAGCACGGCACCCACCCTTTTGCAATCGGGAACGGGCAGTTCGTTGACCGACAGGCGCACAGGCGACACCCCATTCACCAGCGCTCCACACTAACTTTCTTGACCCAATCCCGATCTTCTTTAGTCTCGACGGATGGACACCGTTAGACTTGGCATTGTTGGACTTGGAAACATGGGCAAGGCCCACTTGGCGAACATTCGCGCCGGAAAAGTGCCAGGCCTTCAAGTCACCGCCCTCTGCGAAAGTGTCGGCACCCTGCCCGAGCTTCACGCGCAGGAAACCGGCTACACGGATGTCAGCGAGATGATCAACAGCGGCAAGATTGACGCCATCTTGATCTGCACCCCTCACTTTTCCCATACCACCATCGGTATCGAAGCCCTCAATAAAGGCCTCCACGTGCTGGTGGAAAAGCCCATCTCGGTGCACAAGGCGGACTGCGAGCGCCTCATCGCCGCGCACAAGGGCGGAAAACAAATCTTCGCCGCCATGTTTAACATGCGGACCAATGCCGTCTTCAAGAAGGTCAAGGACCTCATCGACTCCGGCGAGCTCGGAGAAGTACGCCGCGTGCATTGGGAAGTCACCAACTGGTTCCGTACGAACTACTATTACGCCACCGGCGGCTGGCGCGGCACCTGGAAGGGTGAGGGCGGCGGCGTCCTCATGAACCAGTGCCCTCACAATCTGGATCTCTTCCAATGGCTCTTCGGCATGCCCGACACCATTCGCGGCTTCTGCCAGTTCGGCCGCTACCACGAGATCGAAGTGGAAGACAACGTCACCGCTGTGCTCCAATACAAGAGCGGCACCCAGGCCACCTTCATCACCTCCACCGGTGAAGCCCCCGGAGCGAACCGTCTGGAAATCTCTGCCGAGCAAGGCCGCCTCACCGTCACGGACGGCACGAAGATCCATTTCCAGCGGAATCGCCAGCCCATGAGCAAGTTCTGCATGGAATCCTCTGCGGCCTTCGCCATGCCAGAGAACTGGCATATGGAAATCCCCGTGGATCAGGCCGGCGGCCAGCACGTGGAGATCATGCAAAACTTCACCAATGCCATCCTGAAGGACGAGACACTCCTCAGCCCCGCTGAAGAAGGCATCCGCAGCGTAGAACTGGCCAATGCCATCCTCCTTTCTACCTGGACGGACAGCACCATCGAACTCCCCATGAGCTCAGCGGACTACGAACGCATTCTCCTGGAAAAAGGCGAGCAAAGCACCTTCCAGAAAACCAAAGTTGTGGCCAAAGCCACCTCCGACGACTTCGCCAAGTCCTTCCGCTAAGACACTCCCGACGACTCGCGCAATTCCTGACAAACCCTCCTCCCCTCAGTCTTCGTGCGTCACTCCTTCGTCGTGCTTCGCAGTGCGCCTTCGTAGTTGACCTTTCCTCTCAAAACCTTCGCGCCTTCGCGTCTTCGCGGTAAAAACTACACTCATTCCCCGCCACATCCCCTCCAGCTCCGCTAACCGATCTTCATGGAAAAAGACATCTCCTCCCTGGCCAATACCCTCGGCATCAATCCAGACCACCTTTCCTTCTACGGCAAGGACAAGGCAAAGGTGTCATTGGACGCTCTGAAGGACCGTCAGCCCAAGGGCAAACTCATCCTCGTCTCCGCCATCACCCCCACCCCCGCCGGTGAAGGCAAGACGACCATGTCCATCGGACTGGCGCAGGGGCTGAAGAAGATCGGCCAGCACGCCGCCCTCGCCCTCCGCCAGCCCTCCATGGGACCGGTCTTTGGTCGCAAAGGCGGCGCCACTGGCGGTGGCAAAAGCACCGTGCAGCCCTCGGAGTCGATCAACCTCCACTTCACCGGCGACTTCCACGCCATCACTAGCGCGCACAATCTGCTTTCCTCGGTCATCGACAATGACCTCTTCCAAAAGCACACCCGCCTGGAAGCGGATCACGTCCTCTGGAAGCGTGTGCTGGATGTGAACGACCGCGCCTTGCGCAGCGTCCGCCTTTCCGCTGGCAAAGCCCAGGAACGCAGCGGCGGCTTCGACATTACCGCCGCCTCCGAAGTCATGGCCATCATGTGTCTCTCGGATTCCCTTGCCGATCTGCGCGAGCGCCTGGATCGCATCGTTGTTGGCTTCAGTTCGGATGGCGATCCCGTCTTCGCGAAGGAATTCCGCATCACTGGCTCCCTGCTTGCCGTCCTCCGCGATGCTCTTCAGCCGAACCTCGTGCAATCCGTCGAGGGCGTGCCCGCATTTCTCCATGGCGGTCCGTTTGCAAATATCGCTCACGGTTGCAATTCCGTCCTAGCCACACAGATGGCCCTCGCTCACGCCGACTTCGCGATCACCGAAGCAGGCTTTGCCTTCGATCTCGGTGGCGAAAAATTCATGCACATTAAGTGCCGCCAGGCCGGCCTCGCTCCAGAAGCCATCGTCCTGGTCGCCACTGTGCGCGCCTTGAAAATGCACGGCGGCGCTGCGTTGAACTCCCTGTCTTATCCCGATCTTCCCGCTCTGCGCGGTGGCCTCGAAAACCTGGCTGCGCATCTCGACAGCGCCGCTCACTTTGAACGCCCGGTCATCGTTGCCATCAACAAGTTCCACACGGACTCCGATGAAGAAGTAGCCTTGGTGAAGGAATTCTGCCAAAGCCGTGGCGTCGCATGCGAAATCGCCAATGTCTTTGGCGAAGGCGGCGACGGCGCCATCAAGCTCGCTCAAACCCTCCTTGAAGTCCTGCCCAAGGAAAAGGCCAAACCACTGCCCATGCTGTATGAGCTGCATGATCCCGTGGAGCAGAAATTGAAGGCTATCGCCCGGAACATTTACGGTGCCGACGACGTCCATCTCACTGACCAGGCCAAGGAGAAGCTCGCCCTCCTGGAGCGCAACACCCTGAGCCACCTGCCCATCTGCATGGCGAAGACTCAGAACTCCCTCTCCGACGACGGCACCAAGCTGGGCCGCCCAAAGGGCTTCACCATCACCGTCCGCGACTTCGAAATCGCCAATGGCGCCGGCTTCCTCGTCGCACTCACCGGCACCATGCTCCGCATGCCCGCCCTCCCCAAAGTCCCCGCCGCCGAACGCATCCAGGTCAGCGAAGACGGTGTGATCAGCGGGATTTGATAAAGTGGAGGCGGCCCTAACAGGTCGAATCATCCTTTCATCAATCATCTGGCGGTGCCGGGTCCAAAAACCTCACCGCCAGTTTATCACCTCATTTGAGCAATCGGGAAGTTTTTTGGACTACGGTGACTCTTGACGCCGTGCGTGTTCCGATGTTGCTGCAGCCTTGAACTATGCAGCCACAGATAAATCCGGGGGTTGCGCTATCGGATGTGCAGGGGTTTTCGTGCTCGCAGGAGTCGTTTGGCCGCTATGGCATTTACTTGGCGACCATAAGGAACCTGAAATTTTTTTCATTCCCTTCGTCATTGGCATTCCCGCCTTCGTAATCGCGCACATTCTGGCAATCGTTTCCCTGTGCATACACAGGACAACATCTTCGGCTGGAAAGCTGGCGATTGGAATCATCTGGGCGACCATTGCTCTCACTGTCATTGCTATTGTCCTTTTGAATGCGCTTGAGCCCGCTGGCTTTCTGCCAAAAGAGCAGACTGTGTCTCCGCAAGATTAGGTGTAAGTCTCAGATCCCGACCGCCGCTGCGCTCCCCAAATGAACAACAGCTTTCCAGAATACCTAGCCACAGATCGACTTCGATTGCGTCGGCTGAATGCAGGCGATGCCGAAGCATTGTGCGCTTATCGTTCCCTCCCCAATGTAGCCCGCTATCAGTCCTGGGACTCATTCGGCCTCGACGATGCAGCCCGCTTGATTGACTCGCAGCTATCGGCGGAATTCGACGTTCCAGGCACATGGTTTCAGCTAGCCATCATCCACGCCGCAACTGGAACCCTCATCGGCGACTGCGGCCTCCACTTCCTGAAGGATGACCCGCGCCAGATGGAACTCGGCATCACTCTCTCACCTCGCTATCAGGGCCGCCGCTATGCCGACGAGGCCATGACCTGCGTGCTGGACTACCTCTTCGGCACTCTGGACAAGCACCGCATCTTTGCGTCCATCGACGTCCTCAATCTCGGTGCAGTGGCGCTCTGCCGTCGTCTCGGCTTTCGGCAGGAAGCGCATTTCATCGAGAGCCTCTGGTTCAAAGGCCAGTGGGGCAGCGAATACCTCTTCGCCATGCTACAACGCGAATGGCTGGAGCAGCCTCCAAACAATCTCTGACACCTAACCCGCCTGGATAACCCACCTCCCAAATCCCACTCTCAAAAAACCTTCGCGCCTTCGCGGTGAAAAATAGATACGTGATCTACATCCGCCCCGTTACGGAGGCCGACCTCCCGGGTCTGGCCCGCATTTTTCTCGAAGCCCGCATCCAAGCCTTCCACTGGTGCGACCCCGCTACCTTTCAACTCTCTGATTTCGCTCCCCAGACCGAGGGCGAGATCATCCACGTCGCCACGGACGATCACGGCGCCATCCTCGGATTCATTTCCATCTGGGAAACGGATAACTTCATCCATCATCTCTTCATCGATCCCGCCCATCAGCGACAGGGCATCGGAACCGAACTTCTGCAAAGCCTTCATACTTGGCTACCCTATCCCCACCGTCTGAAGTGCCTCCTGCAAAACACTCCCGCCCGCGCCTTCTATCTTCGCGCCGGCTGGAAAGATGTCTCCAGCGGTAGCGATGCTTTGGGCGACTACGCGGTGATGGAATTCGATAGTCAGACCCCCGCTCCTCTTACTTACGGCGAAGAAAGCCCGACATCGAACGAAGAAAAATTGAACTCTAAAGGGTAGGACCTCTCCAAAAAAGGGAACACCTGCAATATCATGAAACCGGAAATCATCAGCCTAATCGTGATCCTTATCTGCCTGGGTGGTGCTTTGGCCGCGCTCGCTGGCAGATCCTCATCAAACTCAGTCCCCAAATCGTCATCCCCACGATGGCAGATCGCCGCGCTCTGCTCCGCAGTTGTCGCCGTCGTTGTCATCACTCTTTTCTTGTATGTGTAGGGTGGCTCTTATTTGTGCACTGAGGTTAATTCCGACATGACCACAAGAACATTTGTCCAGGCCGCATTCGCGCTGTTACTCTCCGCCGTTCTCACCCCCTGCCTCCAGGCTGAAAATTTGGCGCCTGCGGAGAAGAGCAAGATCGAGACCCTCATTGCTCACTTGGAAGGGCTGAAGGACGCGACCTTCATTCGCAACGGAACCAACTACGACGCCAAAACCGCCGCGAAGTTTCTCCGTGGGAAGTGGCAGGCAAACGCCGCCCAGATCAAATCTGCCACCGACTTCATCGCGGTCGCCGCGACCCGCTCATCCACATCCGGCAAGCCCTATATCATTCGCCTCAAAGACTCTTCAGACATCCCCTGTGCCGACTACCTGACGGCCCAGCTCAAGAAGCTGGAGACTGGCAAGAAACAGTAGCCGCTACATGCTGTTTCCGTATTGAACGGCTCGCCTCAAGATGAGACGCGGCAAGGTGAATCTCTGCGATTTATGAGGGGATCATTGTCCTGATCTTCTTCCTTCATTCGTCGTATGTTGAACCCCTAACCAATCACACCATGTCCAAGCTCATTGCTCTCATGTCCATGTCGCTCGACGGCTTTGTCGCCACACCTGAAGATGGCGTGGACGAAGTCTTCGACTGGTATTTCACCTCGGGTGATGTCGCCATCCACAATGGTGGAGACGACCCCATGACCTTTCATGTGTCTCAACCGAGTGCTGATCATCTGCATGGGCTCATCGGCGAACTCGGGGCGATGCTGACGGGGCGGCGGACTTTTGAGAAGGCGCAGGGCTGGGGCGGGAATCATCCTTGGGGGCCGGCCTTTGTATTGACCCATCATATCCCTGATGGCTGGCCGCGGCTCGACTCCACGGTGAACTTCGTCACGGAAGGAATTGAGTTTGCGGTCCAACAAGCCAAAGCGGCTGCGGGTGCCAACGGGAAGTCGGTGGGTGTTCATGGCGCAGATACGATTCAACAACTCCTCAATGCGGGGCTGCTCGATGAGATCCATGTGGATGTTGCGGCTGTTTTGCTGGGTTCTGGGATCCGGCTGTTTGATCACCTGGCGGGGACGCCGTTGGTCTTGGGTGATCCCAAGGTTATTGCTGGGAATGGAGTTACGCATTTGCGATATCCGGTAAGGAAGGCGGTCGCCGAAGTTTGAAGTTTTATGTGTCAAGGTGAAGCGGTCGGCTTGGCAGCAAGTGCCGAGTGAGTCGTTGCGTAGTGCGGTTGGGTGATTGAACAGGCGCAGAAAAGCGCGTGGTGGTGATGAGGTGTGCAGGGATCGGCGCTATTCCTGACTATATAGTCAGGAATGGGGAGTTTTTGGTATGTCGTTGGGACCTCTGATGCTGGGTGGGTTAGTGCGATTGGTTGTTTGAACTGGCGCAGAAAAGCGTGGAGTGGCGATGGGGCGTGTCGGAACTGGCGATTTCCCGTACTAGGTAGTACGGAATAGGAAATTTGTGGCGGAATTTGGGGGAGAGAACATGGCTGCCAAGCACGGTTGGGTGTTTGGGAATGAGTTCAAAGTTTCAAGAGTCAAGTTTGAAGAGGAGCGGGTTGGTGTGTGGTGGCGATGAGCAGTGCTGCAATCGGCGATATTGCGTACTAGGTAGTACGCTATCGCGATTTAATTGATGAAAGGGACATGGTTCTTGGTTGGCTGCGCCGCAGGTGCTTGAAGGACATGTTTGGGCATGGTGCGTGATGTTGGTTGGAGGAAGGTGCTGCAGGGGCGTTGGTTCGCAATGGAGGTGGGGGGTGGTTGGAGCGAAGGGGGCGATGTACGTCAAACTGAGAATTGCGGGGAGCGGCGCCTTCTCCTGGAAAGTTTCGTGGGTCGGGAGTGCTTCCAAGGTGATGCCAACGAGAACATTGGCGTTCGCTTCGCGGCTGCGCAGCCCAGCGGCTCCGCGCTCGCGGCTAGAGCCGCCATCCCAACTCAGGCATTCGTGATCGAGGCCGGGATGCCCGGGCAAACGGTGTTTGGGTCAGGTATGATGCCTGTGGACTATTCGACAAAATTGATGACAATGACCCTACCAGATAGCCATGAGAGCTGTGCGATTATTCCCACCGGGACAGGAGCATTCCCCTGATGATGAGAGGAAGCGCTATTACATCATCGAGCGGAGTGGAGGCACCTCATCGGGTATCAAGCGCCTCAACGATTACAGCTGTCTTTCCGAATGGATCAATTCCGACTATGCGGAGGATAGGAACTACCCCAAGGAGGACCTGATCCTGCGCGAAGATGGGATCATCTGCCGAATTGACCCCGAAACGATTGAAGATGATTTGGTCGAGTTCATTGAAACTGAGGAATACATCGATCTAGCTCTCTTCAACGAGTGCGTGGCCAGTCTGTGCAAACATTATCGATGCGATCCTGAACGATATCGTATCGCCAGCCACGCGGAGTTGCAGGATGTGTTTGAGCGGTTGCTCGAGCGCAAAGGCGTGGTGGGGCGGCGGTTCGGATGTGGCTGTTGGCTTTTGATTGTCGGTGCGGCGGTCCTCGTGATTTGGTTAGCTGGGCTCGTGGGTGACTGGTTGTCTTCCTAAGATCGGTAGACGTGCTGGGTTTGGGCTTGATGCTGACTTGCCGCGTCGGAGCTTTTATGCGCTCCTCCAACGATCATTCAGGCGGCTTTGCCGCTCAGGATTGGGTTGGCGTATAGGGACATCCGCCACCACGGCGGCAGCTGACGTCGCTGCCGAATTTCACAATTTAGTGGAATCGTCGGTGGACACGGGACGGGAGGTAGCGGTGTTGGCTGGGCGGATGGAAAAGATTCACTCGGGAATGGGAGTGTTTCTGAGCTTGTAGACTGTGGCAGCCTCAGGGGTGATCGGCGCTCTGGAGAGACGCCGCTCCTTGGTGAAGAGGAGAGGTGTCCTGGGGAGCGATGGGATCATTGCGAGTGCGGCTCGAGGGAGCGGTGCAGGTCCGGGCTCATTTCTGAAAGGCATGAAATTCAGAAAGTGTGGTGAACTTTTGCATTTTCCGCTGGAAAGGTGGGCGAGGCGGTTTATGATCGTCACCCTTCGTTTTGGTTTTCTCCTTTTCCTTTCTTTTGGAGCAGGGTTGGATCGGATGGATGGAATTGATACCACAATCCAGAGGAAGCTCTCTTCCTCCTTATCGCGCGCTTAGCTCAGTGGTAGAGCACTGCCTTCACACGGCAGGGGTCGCAGGTTCGAACCCTGCAGCGCGCACCATCCGAACAGTTCGCCAGGTCGCGACATTCTTTGACAAACGATTCAGAATCAGGCGTTTGCGCTATTGTGTCGATACTGTCTGGTTGGACAGCTTTGGACGCATTTCGACGTGATCCGACAGACTCTTGTTCGGTATTTTGTCCGGAAGGTTCTAAACTGGGCAAGCCGGGTAACGAGGCTACAGTTTGTGCAAGCGGCAGCTGCCCTGCATCGGTGTAAACCTTTGCAGTCAGCCGCATGTCACTGTGCCGCATTAGCTCCATGATTTCGCGTTGCGGCTTACCGCTTAGAGTAAGGAAAGTTGCGAACGTGTTCCGAAGCGAATGGAAGTCCGCTTTCCTACCTTGAGGGTCTTCTGCCGGAATGCCAGCCGCTTTAAGATCAGCATAGAACCGCGGCATGCGCGGAATCATGCGCTCGAATACACGGTCATGTTTGCCTGTTGAAGCTAGCCTGATTGTCTGGAGCGCTTCCACTACATTTGGATGCAATGGAAGGTAGGCTGCCTTGCCGTTCTTGGTGGTCGAAGCTCGGGCACGGACAAGCGGATTACCTGCTTGCAAATCAATATCGCGCCATTCCAGCTTTTGGAGTTCCCCGCGCCTTAACCCGGTATACGCTGCTGTGATATAGACAGCGCGACGATTTCCAGCGACCTGCTGCAACCGATTAATTTCGTCCAGTGTGAAGGCCCTCCGCTCGCGTGATTCAGCGCCTTTAGTCGGCACCTTGCTAAGATTCGCGATGGGATTCGATGAGATAAAACCTTCAGCCAGCAACCAGTTCACAAAGGCCGAAAGTGAGAACGTGTACTCGTTGAGTGTTTTCGGGTGGTAAGTCTGGCGGGAACGCCAGGATTCGAACGCGGAACGGTTGATGTCTCGAATTATCCGCCAGCCGCATTCCTTGAATATCGTGCTTAGGTGCTTCTTGAGGCACTTCACGTATTTTAGAGCCTTGCCATCCTTTTCGTTGGAGTCGAGGAAAGGGGTTACATGTTCGATCAGTTCGCGCTGGCCTGCCTCCCGCTGCAATCGCGTTGGCCCGTTTCCATCCCTCTCCGCCAGAGCATCGTCGAAAATCTGTTTCGCTACCTTGCGCGCAGCTTCCTTTGATGTCCTCCGTGTGGATCCACGAATGCGTTCTTTCGGATTGTCGAAGTAGTAGTAAAACCGGAAGTACTTCTCTCCCTTTTCGCGATAGATGTAAACAGGCATGGCTTTAGAAATTGGAGGGAAGATTTTTCAGAAACTGTTCAAGGCTGGATGGAGAAACAACCCACCGCCCTCGCAACTGCTGGGCTTTCAACTGGTGGTCATGAATCAATCGAAGCACGGTTCGACTACTGCGTCCGATCAGTGATCCTACTTCGCGGAGATTAAGGAATGATTTGTCTGGCATGTTCATAGTGTGATGATGAGCATGCCCGGAGCGTGAGGTGCGGGCATGCAGTTCCCCTCCACCGTTAAGCGCTCAAGGGTATGCAATGCATCACACCAGCCGCCGTAAGTCGCGAGGCAGTGGACGAACCCTTACCCTTCGAATTTCCTACGTGTTTCACAATTACGGTCGTGCTCAGAGACTGTTCCCTTTCAGGACGTATGCCTAGATATAGACTTCCTACGACACCCGCCCGTGAGCTACGTGTTTCTCCGCTGGACGAGTGATGTCATAGTTGGACACACGCGTCAAATAAAATTTGCACCACTTTCATGGATGTTCTTGAGCACCGCACTGCAACAATTCCCAATCAGGACAAAGAAACCTGAATTTCCATCCCAACTTCCTATAGCATTTCAGTGCGAGTGGATGACCCCCAGAGTCGCCTAACGACCCAAGCTCAGCGACCCGGCGCACGGGACGCGTGGATTGCAACCGCGACGCTCACGCCGGGTTCGCTGCAGCGCATGGTTAGGCGTTTCGTCACCACTGGTCATATCGAACAGATGCATAGGCCATCTCCTTACTCGGGAAGTAAAGCAGATAGACATCGTGATGCTCAACCTCACGGTGCAACGCCGACGTGGCCGCCTCAACCGCAGCAGGCCAACCGGCAGGCAAAGACTGACCAAGCAAGATGTTGGGTGGTGATGCGAGGCCAATCTCTGAATACTGTGGGCGAACGCGAGCATCGAACTCCGCAGCACGCATACGGAAGGAGATGAAATGACCATCCATAAAAGTCGGCTTGATGGTTTTGATGTCTGACGCCTGACCTCGATTGCCTGCTCCAAATAGCCGGTCAAACTCCTTCTGTGGATTGGGGCGCGAACTCGCCAAGAAAAACCAGATGACAAGAAGCAGCGCCGCTGGTGCGCCAATGAGTATGGCCTTCCGCTTGCGCATCACGAGGCCGACGACGAATACGGCCACGCCAATCAGCACGGCGAGAACAATGATGGCCATGAACGGTGACATGCGCAGAAACGCCTAACGTCAAAGTGATGGCGCACCCACTAGCGGGAGCCAACGTTGATCGCGGGGTTAAGGTTAAAATTACGTGTGAGCATCGAGAACAGAGGGGCTAGTGGGTGTTGCCATGCACGGCTTGTTAGGTGTTCTTGATTTTTGCGCTGTCGGCGGCCATGCGAAGGCAGGTGAACGTGCAATACTCGTCTGAAGGAGATCTGGATTCGGCCTCGGGACCAGCGAGCCATGTGTCGAGGCGATCGTCCCACACCTCAAGGAATTCGATCAATTCGGAACGCTCCTTGTCCGTGAGACTGCCCACCATCTGCTCGCGATAAATGTCGTCGCCGATACCATACTTCTCTGCAAGCGGAGCCAACGAGTGGAACTCTGCGGGAACTTTTCTCAGATCCAGTTTGGGCGGGATCGCTGCAGGGTCATCGAAGGTCTTCATTTCTTCACCTAACGACCCAAGCTCAGCGACCCGGCCCGCGGGAGGCGTGGATTGCAACAGTGACGCGATGGCCGGGTTCGCTGCAGCGCATGGTTAGGCGATTTCATTTGCCTTGATGTATCGAACCAGCAACCGATCAAGAAGCGCAGACTTACCGCAAATCGGTGCATCGAGCTTTCCGAGATCCCCGTCCAATCCATTCAGAGTCTCGAAAATATACTTCCGCCGCTCCTGCAAATCGGGCTGTGGCTGTCCATGTGGGAAAAGTCGCAACGCCGCTCGAATTGCCTCCGCGCCCTTCTTGTGGCCGACTGCATCGAAATCGTCCGCAAACATGTTCCAGTCCGCGACGCCCGGCCAATTGCACTCAAAGAAGTAAGGAAACCCACCGTTGTCAATGACGCCTTGTGCGCTGTAGGTCGTGACCACTGGTCGAATGAGCTCCGGCACAGCATTGAGTTTCCTCTCTGCGATCTCGGCATATTTCTGCCAGACAGACTCAGGGGTGGCCGATGGTTTTTTCATCGCCTAACTATTGGTTCGTAAACACTTTTGTCAATTCGTCCACCTGCGTTATAGCCGACAAATTTGTCGCATAGCAACGGCTTTCAGGCTGTTGAACTGTAAATTGAGCTTTCGCGCAGGCAAAGTTAAAGATTTTATCTTTTTTAGGAACTTCTTTTATCATTTGAGTGATGTAAGAATGGATCAACACACGCTGAATAGGGTAGCATTACAAGAACCAGGCAGCTATGCAATTAGCTCTGCCGGGAGGGACCCGAGCAAGCCTCGAACAAGCTTTACCGCCTCCGCATCATGTACCATGAGATTGCGCACCGCTGCTTCATATTGAGCGCGGTTCGCGAAATTGAGCGCCTTGGCAATGGCATCGAGCGCGGCCGATTCGCGAATTGGATATCTCTGCAGAATGCCTACGAAGTCGGAAGCGCTAACCAAAGCCCGTATCCGCGCCGCTTCATCTTCGGCACATTTTGTGAAGTCGATTTCAGCAGTGCGCTTTCCGCCCGTGGCCACCTCACCTTTTTTTGGTAGAAGCGCGAACACTTGTGCTCGCGCCGATTTCTCGGCGATCCTTGTGGAAAGATGTGTAACGTTGTCACGAATCGCTCTGATGGCGTCGTTATTTGCCTTCATCAGTTTTTCTTTCAGATCATCGCCTAAAACTTCCGCGAGTTTTTCGCCCGCCAGCTTCTGTACTTCAGGATGATAATAGATCGATTCCACCGAATATACATTCAACGGAATAACGCCTTTAGCTAGCAGGTCCGCGATTCGCTCTGGATCGGAAGAATCGTTGTCAACTAGTCCGAACGGCTTCACCCAATGAAGTTCATCTGCTCCTTTGATGCCGGAAACTGCATTTTCAACCTCGCGACAGTTGGCCTTGGCCACAATAGATGCATTCGGAAACAGGAGGCTATAAAGCGGCTTGTCGAGACTGTGCTCGACGCCTTCAACAAAGACGATCTTCCGACGCTCACCTAAGATGGTTTTTTTAAGATCGTCATCGATTCTAGTAATGCTTTCCAGCAAATCGACATCAAACGAAGTAACCATTTCGCCCTCGTAAACACAAGAGCGCGTCAGTAACACTTTCGAAGTTGGATTATCAACTGGCAGCAATGGCTCGTGCGTGGACACGACGAAGGCGCAATCAGCCCTTTCATTGAGCAAGAGCGAGAGTAGTGGCGATACAATCGAACGATGAAGGTGCCGCTCCGGCTCATCTATTAATAGGAGCGTTCCAGCCGGGACAGTTAATACATTGGCTGCAATGAGGATTGCGTTCCGCTCGCCGTCAGAAAGTTTTGCTATGCTGTACGGCTTGCTTCCATGCCGGATTGCCATAATCTCGTCGTTCGCCTCGATCGATACTACAATTTCGAGATTAGCGAACCGCAACAGCCGATTCAAGGTGGTGATTGCACCCTCATTGGCAGATAGTCTCCTCACTTCGTCTCCCTTATTTGCGTCGACCGCACGTGCAATCTCGCGAGCACGCACATTCTCGGAGTTAACCAAATCAAATATTGCCATCTGAACGCGTTGCTCCGAGTAGTCGTCCATCCAACGCGTTTCCGCCTGTCGATCATAACGAAACAGATTCTGCTCAGTTTCTAGTCGCCGTCTGCCAGTGAACTCCGGTGGTCCAGATCGGAACCACGTCTGGCGATGAGCGGTGATTCGTCGCGTTTTCCCCTTGCTTGCCGACGCAAAAGTTTGCATGAGGCTAGATTTGCCAGTCCCATTTGCACCAAGGATGAACAGCAACTGCCCAGCGTTGACCGTTAGATTTAGGGTGCCTACTTGTCCCCCCACCGGAATCGAAATCGTGAATGACATGTTATTTATTAAGCTCTGTCTCAGGATGTCTGCTTGATAAAAGGCCTCCTGACCCAGCAAGTGGCATACTATTTTTTTCTACACAGTCAAATACCATGTTGTGCTCTTGCGTATTCTAGATGGTAACTGGCACCCCGTGATTTTGCGCACAAGTGGGACATAGGCAGTAAGGACGTAGGGATCCCTCCTCGTTGAGCGGATAAACATACCAGCCCAGATTGCGGGCGCGGAGGGCATTGCGGCGCATCCATGGGCGTTCCGGGGCCTCGTCATCGCCATCTTCGAGAGGGCACTCAAGGTAGGCCTTACAGGAATTGCAGTTAAAGAAAAGCATGAACCAGACGTAGAACTCGTAGGCGTCGAGATCGCCTGCGGGTGGCAGTTGGTCTGTGTCGTCCTGGTTGGATGTAGCTTCCCGCGCCATGGTCATTAACGAGGAAAAGTAGTTCTTGATTTGATCTATGGGGTGGCGAAGTGCGAAGATTTTTTTACCACGAAGACGCGAAGAGGCACGAACATTTTTTTGGGGGGAGTTCGAGGAGTTGGCGAAGTAAGGGGTTGGGTACCGACGGTTTTGGCGATCGTGATTCTTGTTAGTCTGCAAGAATATCAGGAGTAGGTGTGGCGGAAACGCGGCGGGATTGGCGAATGCGTTCATAGGTGAGAAACGCAACCCCGGCGGCGCGGCCGATTACGGTTCGGTTCTCGATCTGGGTGCGCAGCCAGACGCCCAGCTTGAGGATATGCTGGAACTCCTCGGAAGTGTAGTCCCAGCGATAATTGTTACTGAGGCCGTGTGAAGGCAGGTAGTTGTCGGCGAGGTGCTCACCGCCGGTGCTGTGGGCCAGAACATGGTCTGCGTGCCAGGCAGCGTCGCTGATAAGTCCGCCGCAGATGTGGCAGCGTCCGGCGGTCTTGGCGAGAATCTGGGCACGTGTTGAAGCGGAGAGACCCTTCCTTGTGGGACGGGTGGCACGGTTGGACGCTTTGAGTGTGCGGCGGACGAGCCGAAGCTGATGCAGATGGGTGGCGAAGTTCGCTTCGGACGCATAGTATTCTGTTTCGTTCATGAGAGGTTGTGGCGGCGGCGGTGAACTGGCCTTGACTTTCATCATGTGCGGACGGTGCGGGAGTGGATGATTGTTTGGGAACTGATCACCCATGAGGCCATGGACGGGCGCCGGGCACAACTCTTTCAGAGTTGCGATTTTTGTGGCAGGGACCCAGGGTAGCGTCTTCGCGCAACCCTGGGCTTAAGGGCGGAACGCCGTTGGCGTTCGAGGGAAGGCGCGGGCCCTGCTCACGGCGGCGCATGGTTAGATGCGATTCGGGCGTAGATTTTGCGAATCAGGAGCTGATTCAAGATAGCGAGAGGATAAGTGATCCAGACCATGGTGGTCATAACTACGACTACCATCACGAGCCAGCTATACGCCAGACCAACGACGCTGGCTGGGGAAAACGTGATTGAGTCCGGGCTGTTGGATAAAGCATTCGTGATGGTCCACGCCAGAAAATAAACGGTTGTGGCTATCGGCAGAGACTTCAAGGGATAGAGCCAGAAGCGGCGGCCTTTGAGGTTGCAAACGTCGCGCGCGAAAAATCTGTGCATAACTGTCGAGACGACCAGGAATGTACAGATCAAGACGGCGAGGTGGGCGGGGAACGATCGCCAATATGACTCCCATCCATGCGCTGTCCTTCCGGAATCAAGGAAGTCGAATGCGAGGGGAAAACACAGCCAGAGCAATGCTGAGACCACAACACTCGTCCAACGAATGCCTGATGCACCGGTTTTGACTGCCTCGCGAAGGTTCATGCATCGGTGTGTTAGTTAAGGATCTCAATCTGAACGAGCAATTCATCGCATAAAGCTGGAGCGAGGCCAACGGGAACTGGGCTTTGGTTCGCTTAGCAGCTGCGTACCCAGGGTCCTATCGACGACGACGTACGAAGCTCAGCACCTCCGGTTTAACGGCTGGGACTGCCTTCCGAAAGTAACGTCGCTGGGTCAGTTAGGCGTAACGGAATAGTACAGGGAAAGTGTCTCGTCGAGTTTCTGCCAGGAGTCGTCGATCCTATCGCGTTCGCTTTGGTGATTGGAGTATTGGGAAAGGTGATGACGCACGTAATGCGACAGATCTCGAATCTCTCCAACAACATAGTCGGGGGGCCTTGATCCATCCGTCCAATGGAACTGTTCCTCAAGGGCGCAGCCCAGGAACCAAGCGCGACAACCATCATTGATGCCGTGTACATCGTCGGAAACGTTCACTGATCTCAAATACCGATCCAGGACGGGATAGTAATATTCGAATGCCTTTGGAAACATCCACATGAAGTCCTCCTGGTTCGTTTGGGGACTCTCGATGAATTTCCAATAGGCTGCCTCAAGAGTGAGGCCACCAAAGTTTCGCCACGCATACCCGGCATCTCCTTTAAGCTCATTGCAAAAGTCAGGCTGACTCGGAATCGGCAGATGGGATCGTGCGGCGATCAGGCCCGGCTCGAATTCTTTCTGCATGGTGGAATTTGCACCTTTCGCCACAAGCCTCAACTCAGGCGAGCGAATTACCAACCTCCCTCTCCCGCAACCTATCCCCTCCCCTAACCCGCTTCGGCGCCGACGCCCTTTTGCGCCAAAAGATGGGCGAAGGGATTGGAGGCGACGAGGTTGTATTGGCGGATGGCCATTTTCCAGAAGGAAGAGAGTGTGTCCTCGGTGGAAGACCAGAGGGCGTAGTGGAGATTGGTGACGGTATCCGCGTCGTACATGACGGCGGTGAGCTCTCTTGAGGTCAGGGAATTGGGGCCCTGGGTGATGAGCTTCTGGCTGAGGAAGCTGAAGTACTCGCGGGAATGATGCTGGCTCTTCCGGCGGCGAAGGAGGCTGATGTGGAGGCCATTCACATAGGGGTCGAGGCAGGCCTGCACGAGGCCGAAGCGCTGCTCGAGTTCGGGTTGCATCTGGGTGCGATGCTTCACTTCCTCCAGATGCTCGTCCAAGGACTGCAAGACCGGGGGCGGGTGCAGTTCCTCCTTCGTGAGGAAGAGACCGAAGCGCTGCAATGACCGGGTGCTGGAGGTCATGATGGCGAAGGGTATGGCGAGGGCCAGACCCAGCAGCACGGGGCTGATCCAGATAAGGAAATCCTTGCTGATGAAGAAGGCGAGGACGCCCCAGCCGATGCCCAACAGGGCGGTGCCGCCAAAGGTGAGAATGGGTTCGCGCCAGTCGATGCCGGAGGCGAGCTTCCGGCGTTGGGCGACCCAGTTCACCCCCTGCCCCAGGATGGTCTTCAGCACAAACTTGCTGTGGAAGATCATCATGATGGGCGCCATGAGCGTGAAGATGAAGGTATCCAGAAAGCTGCTGACGGCGGTGAGGAGGCGCAGGCGGAAGGGCTTGAACAAACGGCCGGTGACGAGTTCATCCAGCACGATGAGGGTCTTCGGCAGGAAGATGAACATCAGCGTGACGCCGAGGAGCAACTGACCGGCGAAGGAAGCCTGCTGGGCATCCAGTTCACCCGGATGACTGCCCATGACGGTGCCGAAGATGAGGAAGAGGAACCAGAGGGGCGAGCTGACGTAGCTCATGATGCCGTGGAAGAAATTGATCCGGCTCATGGGGTGCCAGCCTTTGGCGAAGAGGAGCCAGAAGTGCTGCATGTTCCCCAGGCACCAGCGGCGGTCGCGCTTCAGGGTGTCCAGCAGCGTAGGCGGGCCTTCCTCATAGCTGCCTTCATCCATGGGGAGTAGGCGCACGGCGTAGCCGGCCTTCCGCATGAGAGCGGCTTCCACGAAGTCATGGCTCATGATGTGACCGCCGAAGGGCACTTTCGCCGGGAGCGGCGGCAGGGCGCAATATTCGATGAAGGGGGCGAGCCGGACGATGGCATTGTGCCCCCAGAAGTTTGATTCTCCGCCCTGCCAGTAGTTCAGCCCGGCCATGAAGGCGGGGCCGTAGAGCGACTGCGCAAACTGCATGACGCGGCTCAGGAGGGTATTCGCGCCGATCTGCTTCGGGAAAGTCTGCAGAATGCCGAGGCCGGGATTCTTCTCCATGATGCGGACGAGATTCACGAGCAGCGAGCCACTCATGATGCTGTCGGCATCCAGCACGATCATGTAACGGTAGCGTTTCCCCCAGCGACGGCAGAAGTCGCTGACGTTTCCGCTTTTGCGATTGATGGGGGTGCGGCGCTTCCGGTAGAAGATGCGGCCGAAGGCGCTGAGCTGGCGGCAGAGCTCCAGCCAGCCGGCCTCTTCTTCGATCCACTTGTTCGTGTCATCTGAGTCACTGAGGATGAAAAAGTCAAAGTGCTGCATCTTGCCTGTCTTCAGCAGGGACTGATAGATGGCGCGGATGCCTTCATACACGCGGGTGACGTCTTCATTATAGACAGGGATGATGATGGCGGTGGTGGCCAGGATAGGCGAGGCCACGTCATCCTTCGTGATGGTGCGGAGGAGATCGAGCGGGTCCGGCTTGGGCCGGTTCATGATCCAGATGCCGAGCAGGGCGGTCCAGAAGCCGACATTGAGCTGATAGTAAAGCGGCAGGAACACCACCATGAGCGAGATCTCATACCAAGCGATGCCGCCGGGCTGGAGCATGAGGTAGAGCAGCCAGATGCCGATGACGGTGCCGAGGAAGACGAAGGAGAAAAACGTAGCCCGCCGCATGCGCGACTGGGTCGTGGACGGCAGGCCCGCATGGGACGTGAGGGGAGCCGTGCGGCTGCCGATCGTCACCGGGGGCGTGGAGGAGGCTGCACCAGGAACGCTCATTTCGTCAGCCAATAAACAAACCAAAGCACCGCGACCACGAAGACCAGGAGGCCGCCGTAGCGGAGGAAGGCGGTCGCATTCCCCTCAAAGGTATCATCCGCCACGTCATCCACGATCCCGAGATCGATGGGGCGTGGGGTCATTTTGGACACTTGGAGCCGGGGGCCGGAGGCGCGGACAGCGGAGCGCATGGCCTCCGACATGTCCGGCGGCAGATTTTCCCGGTCGATAAAAAAGTGCGGCCAACGGGTCGGTCCATCGGCCATGTGGAAGCCGAGGCGGCCGGAGCCTTCGAGTTGGGCGTCGGTCAGCTCCATGCCCTCATAGATCTGGCGGAGCCACTCCTGGAGCATGGCGCGGGCCTGCTGGATGGCATGGGCCGTGGGTGTGAGGTCGGCGTTCTTCTCATGGGCCTCTGCGGCGCGGCGGAGGGTCTCCAGGATGAGCTGGGTACGGCGGATACGATTGTGCAGGCGGTAGCTGCGGAAGTAGTCCGCGAGGCGCGCGTAGGCATCATTCCACTCCTCCTCCGTGCCGGTCTTCGGCGCGAAGTGAATGGTCACAGCCTCCATCGGACTGTAGGCCAAACTAGAGTCCGTGCTGTCAGCGGAGAGTTTCGAGTCTAACGCACCCATTGATAAGTCCAGCGTTCGGAAATGGGCTTTTTGTCTTCGAGGAGGTCACACGTCATCTCCAGAAGCTTCGTGTCAGGCGGGATATCGAGCTTGAAAAACGCGCGCCAGCCGCCGGTTTCGGGGTTCGCCATGACGCGCTTGTCCAGGACCGTCGCTTTCTGGCCTTCCTGGAGGAAGAGTTCCAGCTCGGGCACCCAGTCGGCATCGTGGCCTTCCTTCACCTTCCCCTTCGTGAAATCCACGACGAAGACGAAGTCATTCGGGATCTCAAGTGTGGCGACGGCTTCACCCCAGCGGGTGGCGGTGACTTTGGCCAGGCCGTGTTCGTGCTCCTTCTGCCAATTCAGCTTGTAGGCGAAGCGCAGCGGATCTTTGGCGGTCGGGTAGATGTCCGGCTCCCACATGGAGACGACGTTGTCCCAGGTCTCTTCGCCAGTGGCGAGTTCGATGAGGTGCAGTTTGCCACGGCCGAAGCCTTCGATCGGCTCCACCCAGACGGCGGTGCGGTCGTGGTACTTTGCTTCGAGGTCTTCGAAGTTTTTGAAATCGCGGTCGCGCTCCTGGAGGCCGAACCCTGTGATGCCATCGATGACAAAGACGCTCTGACGGATATGCTTTCCATTATCCAGCGGACGCCACAGGGTCGGGCCGTGGGCCTGCTCGATGAGGAGGCCGTCCGAGTCATGCACTTCCGGGCGGAAATCGACTGGCTTCGGGTGGGTATTTTCGCCATACCAGAACATGCTGGAGAAAGGGGCGAGGCCGAGGAGCTTCACCAATTTCCGCAGGAAGAGGGAGCCGCTGACTTTCATGACGGTGGTTTCGCCGGGCTGCACTTCGAACTCATAAGCACCGGTGACGCTGGGGCCATTGAGCAGGGCGAAGAAGCGGAAGGTCTTGTCGCCGGGCTTTGGCTCGAGGAACCAGAAGTGGGTAAAATCCGGGAATTCCTCGGGTTCGCCACCGACGGTATTGATGGCCAGACCGCGGGCGGAGAGACCCCAGCCGAGGTTCGTGGTGACCGCGCGGTAGTAGCTGGCGCCCTGGAAGACGAGGAATTCAAAGCGCTTGTTCAAGAGAGTGTCCGGCGCGAGGAGGCGCAGGCCGCTGTAACCGGTGGGGTAGACGACATTGTCCGGCACTTTCAGGTCGCCGTAGCTGAAGAGGTCCTTGTCGAATTTGATCGGCGAGGGCTGGCCTTCCACGATGTCGTAGAAGTAGACGGGCTTTTTGAACATCCAGCCCGGGTGGAAGAACTCGAGGCGAAAGGTGTCGTTGATCTTGCCGAAGTGGGCTTTGTCTGACTCGAAGCGGATCTTGCGGTGGCCGTCATAGACAAGCTTCTCGAAATAGGAGTCGAGATGCATGTCCGGCGCCTTGTAGGGAGCCTGGGCGAGCTTGGAGGCGTAGGCTTCCAGATCGAGATAGGTGCGGATGGGTGGCGGCTGGTCGACGGGAGGCTGAGCCGCGACGGGGCCCGGGGGCGGCGTGGGACCGGGCGCAGGCGCAGGTGCAGGAGTCGTTGCCGGGGTGGCCGGAGCGGCGGGAGGCGTTTGGGCCGGTGCTGCAGCTGCGGGTGCGGGGGGCTTCTCCTGAGCCAATACCGTTCCGCAAAGAGACAAAGACAGAGTCAGAAAACCGGCCAGAG
Organism: Phragmitibacter sp.; assembly: GCA_965284365.1. GTDB lineage: Bacteria > Verrucomicrobiota > Verrucomicrobiia > Verrucomicrobiales > Verrucomicrobiaceae > Phragmitibacter. The sequence continues at coordinate 3,797,582 of OZ260079.1, read as the reverse complement.
CGGTATGATTACACATAGGTGGGTGTCACTAGGCGGGCCAAATTGCCGCTAGTTTGCACAACGTCAAGGCAGACTAAAGACTCACTCGCAAGCAGTTTGGCCTCAGAAGCCCCCCAATCCGCCCGAGCCTTGCATCCGGCGCAATCCACGTTTAACCAAACTGGTGCGCCTGATGTATGAGACGGGCGCTTCCTTTTTCGGCCTTCCCTTCCTCACACTCACATGTCAGTCCCCCTTCTTGACGTCAACGCTCAGAATCATCCGCTCGAAGCGCAGTTCACCGAAGCCTTCAAACGCATCTTCCGCCTGGGTCATTTTATCATGGGGCAGGAGATGGCGGACTTTGAGCGGGAACTGGCGGCGCTGACGGAGTCGAAGCATGCCATCGGCATTTCCTCAGGGACAGATGCGATCCTGCTGGCGCTCATGGCGCTGGAGATCGGCCCGGGCGACGAAGTGCTCTGTCCTGCTTTTACGTTCTTTGCCACGGCGGGCTGTGTGTCGCGCGTGGGCGCCACGCCTGTGTTTGTGGATGTGCGGGAGGAGGACTTCTGCATCGATCTTGATGACGCGCGGGCGAAGATCACGCCAAAGACGAAGGCGATTATTCCGGTGCATCTGTTTGGTCAGAGCGCGGATATGGACGGCGTCATGGCGCTGGCGGAGGAGCATGGACTTCAGGTGATCGAGGACGCGGCGCAGTCGATTGGCGCGCGTTACAAGGGCAAGTCTTCAGGCACCTTTGGCGCGTTTGGGTGTTACAGCTTTTTCCCCAGCAAGAATTTGGGCGGGCTCGGTGATGCTGGCCTTCTGGTGACGGATGACGATGCGCTGGCGGATCTCGCGCGCACGCTACGGAACCACGGCATGGCGCCGAAATATTATCATTCGCATATCGGCGGGAACTTCCGGCTGGATGCGCTGCAGGCGGCGTTCCTGCGGGTGAAGGTGCCGCACTACGCGGATTACACCGGTGGCCGCCGGAGGAACGCGGCTTACTACACAGAGCAGCTTAGTCCCCTCGCCTCTCCGGATTCTCTCATTCTTCCTTTTGCGATGGAAGGCCGGGATCATATCTGGAATCAATTCACCCTGCGTCTACCGGGCAAGGGCCGCCGTGATGCGCTACGCGATTACTTGTTGGGACAGCAGATTGGCTGTGAGATTTATTATCCGCTGACTCTGGATCAGCAGCAGTGCTTTGCGAATCTGCCTGAGCCCAGCCGTCGTGGCTGTGAGGTTTCGCACAAGCTCGCGGATGAAGTGGTCAGCATTCCGATTTACCCGGAACTTAAGGAGAGTCAGTTGGCGGAAGTGGTGGCGGGGATTCGGAGTTTCCTGGCGAAGTAGCTGGCTAAGCAAGAGCTTTACGATGCTGTCAGGAGCGCCAAAATCTTGCCATGGAGCGGCTCTCTGGCGTATGATCGGATACCCCTCTTCGCTGTAATGATCACGAGTACTCTTAAACGCTTCGCCAGTATTCTGGCTGGTATCTGTGTTTGCACGGTGTTTGCCCAACTGCCGGTTTCTGCAGCGACGCTTGTTTATTACGACGGCACGAACAATGGAACGAGTGTGACTAATCTCGGCACACTGGGAGCGGCTGGGAATGGCACCCTGACTACTGCGGGAACGGGGTCGGTGACGTTTCAGACGACGGGTGGGCCGACTGGTGTGGGCGATTCGTTTGTGAGTGTGGCGAGCACCGCGTCCAACGGCGGCTGGGTGACGGTGCCGGCGGCCAATTTGAACAATTTTCAGAATACGAGCTGGTCTGTGACGGGTGCCTTCAATCGCACGGCTACGACCAATTCCATCGACATCTCGCTGCACTTCGGTGGCGGAGATGGATCGGGCGGTGAGAGCGAGTTGTATATTACCTCGCCCTCCGGAGGCACGGGGACCAGACTGGAGCACTTCCCCGGACCTGATGTGGGGACGACCAGTGTCAGCCTTGCCACCGGGGCCTGGCATACCTATGCAATCACCTTCCAGGCTTCTGGCCTTAATGACGGGACAGGTGTGCTTTCCTTCTATTTGAATGGCAACCTCGCCGGCACTGACAACACCTTCACGCTGGCCGGCATGACGCAGACCCTGCAGTGGGGCGGCATTGGCTATGCGGCGAACACGGGCACCGCGGACCGGGCTTTCACGGGCGGCATCGATAACTTTGCATTTTACAACACGTGGGTAAGTCCTGCGGACATCACCTTGATCAGCAACGGCACGCTGAATCCTTTGGCGGTGGTGCCTGAGCCAGGGAGAGCGATGTTGTTGCTCTGTGCAGGTCTTGCGTGCTTGTTAGGGCGTCGGCGGACCTGGGCCCGTTAAGATTTACGAAGTTCCGCTCCAGGAAGAAAAAGGATGCTGGGACAAGTGCGAATTTGAGTATCGGCGATCGTGAGAAACTTCCATCCCCATCCAGGATGGCCTCTCAAAGGTTTCGTCTGCTGATTGCAGTTCAATTTCTGCGACCACGAGCCCAGCATTGTCTCCGCAAAACTCATCGACTTCCCAGAGGTGTTTTCCTACCACTACTTCATGGCGTATCTTCTCGATCAGTGGAGGCAGGCAGAGTGGAAAGAGGTCATTTGCGGATTCGACTGGAATGGAGAATTCAATCTCCGTTCGACTAAGGTCAAGGGGACGTCCCTTCACGGTCAAGAAAGCTTGTTCCCCGCGCCGCCGCACTCGCACGATGCGATCAGGATCACGCGACAAGTAGCCTTGGACGATGTGGGTCGAAGTGGCCTCTGTGCGCCAAGCATCGCTGGTTACGAGAAATTTTCGTTCTATTTCGACGGGAGGCATGGGTGTGAGGTTAGCTGTTTGGCTTGTGAATTCACCACTTTTACTGACCGACTGGGCAGCGCACCCAATCGGGATACGCAACTGCCGCGATGCCGCGATTAGCCGTCCTTAATCCGAAAGAGAGCCAACTCACCTAATATGACAAACAGCAGATAGGGGCACAACGCAATCCAAGCTATAACCGCCTTTCGAGGTCCCAAGAGTATTACCGATAGGATCGATAAAATCAGGACCGGAGGCGCTGTAAGAAAGAAGGCCATAAAGGCCGGCTCGCGGTCCTCTCGCAAATCGATAACGCCCGCAAGAAAAAGAATGACCGCAAATATAAAGAGTCCGGAGAAGGCGGCACTCAACCACCCGCAAATGAGGCCAATTCGTTGTCTTATCATCGTGGAGAATCGTTATCGCGCGAGACCAGACAAGGAAAGGGCAATATAATGGATAGCCTACCGAAGCAACGAAGGCCAGAGGCTCAAGTGTTCGGCATTCCAGTGGGCAGGGTCATTCTCTCCATCGATCGCTTGAAGCCCAACCTAGCGAAGGCCTCTCTCGCTCCCGGGTTTGAAGCCCAAACATCCAGATCAATGTAACTTGCGCCGCGTAGTGCTGTTTCGCGCGTCAATTCATCCAGAAGCGCCCGAGCGATCCCCTGCCGGCGAAACGACGCTGCCACAAAGATCCCGGAAAGATAGCACGCCCGATGAGCGACCATGCACCAACTCTCCTCCCTGTTTCGAAACTCCGCGCTGAGGAAGCCAATCAACTGTTCCTTTTCCGCAACCAACCAGTACGCTGACGGTGCCTCGATCGACTGTGCGAGAGCCTCTGCCACAACCTGACCAGGAAAACCTGATCTGAACCGCTCTGGGAAAGCCTGCGCGTGCGTCTCCTGGACATCACGGTGCAACAACACCAGCGCCGGAATGTCTGCGACGGTCGCTTTGCGAATTTTCATGAGCGCCTACCGAAGCAGTTCCAAACTCAGCGAAGTCGACAGTGTCAGCCGTAAAGGCCCTCAGGGCGCTCGGTGGATTTCTAAGCTTGTTTGTCCTTCGGATTTTTGTGATTCAACGTGAGTGGCAACAAAAGTCCGATCACGATGAAAAGCAGGGAGACGCAGGACGCCAGCAAGATGCCGAAGAAGAGTTGCGCCTCACTCAACTCAAGCTGCGCGAGCTTCCAAAAGCTTAGCAGCAGGATCACTGCGCTTGTGGTGAAACATGAGAATTGCCCGAGCTTCGCATCAAATGTGTCGCTCGTGAGTTTGGTGGTGAATTTCATGATATTCTCCTTTTGGTTGGTCGGGGATGTCGGGCCGCTATTTGAGAAATCGGCCACGCGGTATGCTGATCACTTCCCGCGGACGATCTGTTTCAGGCTGCCAAAGTGGATCCTAATCCAAATGCGGCCGCAAGGGAATACCAAAACCCTCTGGCACGCATTTGTCCGGCTTTACATCTGAGACGGAGAAAATCAGTCGCATATAGTCTGCACGACAGAGTATCCCAGACGTTGGCACCATCGTGTTGTTCGTTCTTGTTTTTGCGGCGGCCTTACTCATTGGCATCTCTGGGGCTTCCTGCCTGCAAGCGCAAGCGTGAGAATGCAGAGTGGGAGTGAGGCAATTGCCAGCCTGCCCCAACGATACCAACCTGGGCTCTCTTCTCTTCTCGAGAACCATTGACCGGTGTTGCCCAATGGCTCAGGCGCCAGGAAGTAGACAGCAACACCCATGATAGCGATGCACGAGAAGACTGCAAGAGTGATAACAATAGGTTGGTCACCGGCGGATGCCAGAAAGTAGATTCCGATGAGGAGGGCTATTATCCCCGCCATACACGCGAACGACTGCAGATGCCACTTTCCCACCCAACTCCACATGTTCAGATCGAGTTCAATACCAAAAAACAATCCCGCTATGCCAGCGCAAACTGCCATCCATGCAAGAGAGAGGAGTGTGGTTCTCAAGGTGGTGGAGTGGTGATTTGCCATCGTAGGTCCCCCTTCCAAATGGTCAACGCAGATGACGCCTAATCACTCTATGAGGAAAAAGGATGCTCGGACAAATGAGAGTTCGAGTAGCGGCGATCTTCATAGCCTCCAGGCCGATCCAGAACGGCAAGTAGCTTTGCTTAATCAGTGTTGCGGTGGCTCCCAATCTCCAGGCATCGCTGGTGACCAGAAATTTTCGTTCTATTTCGACTGGGGGCATAAGATCATGACGGAAAGGCGTGCGTCTAACTACCCAAGCTCAGCAACCCGGCGCACGGGACGAAACGAGCAACCGCGACGCTTACGTCGGATTAATTGCGCATGGTTAGGCCACGGGTCACTTCTCTTCATAACCAATTTCGTTATTGATCTCCACAAGAGCCGTCCACACAGGACCAACACTCTCCTCACCATAAAGACCGGCTGGGTGCGTCCTGTATCCAGCCAACCGTTGCTGCTTCTCAGCAGACCTGTAAGCTCGAAAAGATTCTCGCGCCCGTCTCGCCAAAATCTGTAACTCCTCGTCCGAAAACGGAAGTAAACCGAGGTCGAAGCGTTTCGCGAGCCGAGCAAGAGCGTCGGTGATAACTCGTGCTTCGTAAGCCCTCTGGTGCTCAACTTTCCAGCTCATGGCGCTAAATGGTCCAACGACCCAAGCTCTGCGACGGCGGTCACGAGGCGCTCTGTTTACAGCCGCGATGCGCAGCAGCCGATCCCTACAGCGCTTGGTTAGGTTGCTTCCTTGATGAATGTGAGGCGACTAAAATCTGCATCTTTAAAACCCATGATGGTCAGAATCTGGTGAATCTTGTCTGGCACTTTATCAATCGGAAATCTCCTAACAACCCATTTGTCACCGTCCGCACACCTGACGGTGACAATCTGATTCGGAGATTCCGGGAGAATTTTGGGCTCGTCTAGCGCTCTCAACAACTTTAGGGACCCTGTGGCTTTCTTGAAAGTATTCGTGTCAGAGCCGTACCCCCCTTGATGCGCCCAAGAATAGACATCACGGGATGAGCCTCGATTCTTCTCCGAAATCCACAATGTCACAACCGTGTGAAACATCTGCGTCGGAGCCTTGTCGTCAGTGGCGAAACTAACTTCAACGAGACGCCTGTCGGTGGCCGCAAAATTGGTCTCTGCCGCATAGAGCGAGCTACAGAACGAGGCAAGAGCGATGAACACTTTCATTGTGCGCAAGCAACCTAACGACCCAATCTCAGCGATCCGGCCTACGAGACGCACGAATCGCAGCCTGAGCGAAGGCCGGGTTCTCGACAGCGCATGGTTAAGGCGCGTTATCATATCGGGTTCGACTTGGCTCTTTGAAACTCGTCCTCCGTGATGGGAACAACCTCCACGATACTACTCTCCTGCTGACACAAAGCCAAGAAGTCTTGCATGTGTGCCTCGCTCGCCAAGTGTAAAAGAATCATCTGCGAATCGCCGTCGCGCTTGCGCGACCATCCCTCGATGTAATCCACGTCACCGGACGGGAATGAATGGAATCGCCCGTAAGCGTGGCCTGCATCTACGAACCGGATTCTGAGTGGGAACATTGGCATGGCATGTGAAGCGGCCTAACTAGTGGTTCGTATACACTCTGTCTAAACCGTCCAGCCCAGCTATAGCCTACAAAATTGTCAGAGTTTGCGCCCATTTGCGACAGATTTTACCGTAAATAAAACCCAGGCTGGCTACGAGAACAGGGAACTGAAGCAGAACAAAACTCACTACGTTCATCTGAAAAGCGCACTCGCGCACGAACCTGGCTGCAATGCGGACAATCGGACTCAAGCGTCTCGTCCTCCTGAGCACTGTAGCTGCACAAGGTGCAACGCCACTGGGTGAGCGGTCCGATCTCTTCGTCGAGGTGCCATATGAAACCACACTGTCGACAATGGGGACAAATCTGGAGACTCATACTCACTTCTTTTTGGCCACGCGATTGCCAGCGCGGTTCACCATATAGGGCTCATGTGGCCACTTGGACTTGTCTTCGAGAATGATCTCCCGGGTATCCGTATTGAAATAGAATGATGTGTATCGAGGGTCACTGGCATCAAGAATAAAATAAGCCCACTGAGCTAGTTTTTCGTCTAGCGGTTTGACGCCGGTGACTTTCGTAAGAAATTCGATCAACTCTGGAGTGTCCCAATGCAATCGGTCGCCCTGTGTACGCATTCTTAATCGTGTGGCGCCTCCCGTGGCAAACTTTGCCGTTACGAAGGGATGTTCAAAAGCCAAGTCGAAAGCTTTTAGCATGTCCTGAGGAGTTAAAGAAGCGAAAATCATCTTATCGCCCTGAATGGGAAAGACGACGCAGACTTCTGCAGCGTGCCTCAACGCTTTTTTTGGCTTGAGATTCGCCGTCCATGTCTTTCCTTCGAGAGAACAGCCGGAGTAAATTCCTCTCATTGCTTCGACATCAGATATCTTAAAATGGCCCTCATACAGTTCTTTTAGCGGGCTGTTATTGAGAAGTTCCACCCCTCTTTTTTGATCTGCGATCCGATCTTCAGTGAGAATGACACCATGGCCTTTGGCTTTCTCGTCCCGTTCGTTAGCGACGATCTCACCAGTCTTGAAATCAAACGCGTACGCGATCTGATCGATGGTCACCAAATGAAAGATGGGGTTTTCAGAATTGTAAAAGCCATTGGGCTTGGTCTGGACTTCTGGATTCCACATATAATGACTGGCCGAATACTCCAGCATTTCGAGCTTCTTAACCAACTCGCGAACTTCAAATTGTTTGAGCAGTTTGCCATTGTCGTAAAACGCGATGGCCAAATCTGTGTGATTCGCCAGGTCACGGGCCCAAGGCCCAAACCGGACAAAGTATCGACCATCATCCGACAAATAACCCTGCCGAGCGTACCACCCCGACGTGCGCCATATCTCCTTTAGCTCGCCATCTTGCTCAAGATGGTAGGCAATGCCAAACGCGGGGCGGTCGACAATGTACTTTTGCCCCACCTCCTTCCACGCCGCGGGCACCATTTTGAACAGATAATCACGCCCTGCCGAAGTGATCAAACAGGGAACATCAGGGAAAGGATCATCTGCAACTACTGGAAATAGAGGGAGGAGTGCGGTGAGCACTGCCACGAAAACTCGTGTCAAAGCCATAGGTGGAGCGGGGTTCGGACTGATTCTTTCGAGTTTAGCGACAGCGCTCTGTAATGGTAGCAGATTCAGCCTGGACTGCGTCATGCCTGTCGTGTTCTCTTTCGGCAAGCGTTACTAGCAAAACGCCCATACGCGCCAAGCGCCTCGGCTGATGGACACCAAATTTCGGAGGCGGTTTCCATGACAATTTCCACCAAACATCTTGATCTTTCCGGCTTCTAAACGAAATTTTTAATAATTTCCATATTTTCACACTCATGAAGCGCGCTCTCATCACCGGCATCACTGGCCAAGACGGTTCCTACCTTGCAGAGTTGCTGCTGGAAAAAGGGTATGAGGTGCACGGGATTATCCGTCGTGCTTCGAGCTTCAACACGGCGCGCATTGATCACATCTACAGTGACCCACATTTCGATGACACAAAGATGTTCCTGCACTACGGGGATTTGACGGATTCCGTGGCGCTGGTGAAGTTGCTGTATGAGCTGAAGCCGGATGAGATCTATAATCTGGGTGCGCAGAGCCATGTGCGGGTGTCTTTTGATATCCCGGAGAGCACGGGAGACATCGTGGGCCTGGGTGCCCAGCGCATCCTGGAGGCGATCCGGGAGTCGGGTCTCATGGGGAAGGTGCGGTTTTACCAGGCGTCCTCCTCGGAAATGTACGGGAAAGTGCAGGAAGTGCCGCAGACGGAGACGACCCCCTTCTGGCCCCGCTCACCGTATGCCTGCGCCAAAGTTTATGCCTACTGGCTGACGGTAAACTACCGGGAGAGCTACAATCTCCACGCGAGCAATGGCATTCTCTTTAACCACGAGTCTCCCCGCCGTGGTGAAACTTTTGTCACCCGCAAGATCACCCGCGCGGCCACCCGCATCAAGATGGGGCTGCAGGAGGCGCTTTACCTGGGGAACATGGATGCAAAACGCGACTGGGGCTATGCGAAGGACTATGTGGAGATGATGTGGATGATGCTGCAGCAGGATCAGCCGGATGACTATGTGGTCGCGACCAATGAGACCCACAGCGTGCGTGAGTTCGTGGAGGAAACCTTTGGCTGTCTGGACCTCGACTGGAAGCAGTATGTGAAGCACGACGTGCGCTATGAACGGCCCGCCGAAGTGGAGCTGCTCATCGGTGATCCCGCCAAGGCGAAGCGTCAGCTCGGCTGGGAGCCCAAGGTGAAGTTCAAGGAGCTGGTAAAAATCATGGTGGATGCTGACCTGAAGCTGGCCCAGGCGGAGAAGCGGGCCTTGGAAGTGAGGTAGTTGCAACGGCGGAAAGTGCCGGCATCTTCTCAACTGCTTGAGTCTGACTTGCTGCCGAGCAAAAGCGGGGAAAATTTTAGGTTGCCTGACTTTGGAACCTCTACACTGTGCCGAACTTCATGTCTGCAGGGGGCCGAGTCATCATCATTGGATCAGGGGGACGCATGGGCACTGCGCTCGCGCGACACGTCTCGCAGACTCGGGAAGTGACCGGATTCAGCCGGAAGGATCTGGATCTCCTGAATCTTGACTCCATCGGCAGCGTGCTACGGGGGCAGGACGACTTTTCCACCGTCATTTTCACTGCCGGGCAGACGAATGTCGACCTGTGTGAAGACAAGCCGGAGGACGCCTATACGGTCAATGCCCAGGCTCCGGAGCTGATCGCAAAGGTTTGCGCAGAACGCGGCGCCCGGTTTATCCACATCAGCACGGATTATGTGTTCGATGGGAGGGGCTCGACGCCGCTGAAGGAAACCGATCCGGTGGCTCCTCTCGGTGTATACGGCCAGAGCAAACTCGCCGGCGAGGAAGCCGTGCTGGCGGTCTCTTCCCATTTTCTCGTCATTCGCGTTTCCTGGCTCTACGGACCGGACCGCCGCAGCTTCCCGGACATGGTAATCAAGCGCGCACTGGAGCATGACCACTGCGCCGCTATTGCCGATAAGTCAGCCTCCCCCACTTACAGTGAAGACCTGGCCGTTTGGATGGACCCCATGCTGGATGACACCCGTTACCACGGTATTCTTCATCTCTGCAATGGCGGCTATGACACCTGGCAGGGCTACGGCCAGAAAGCGCTGGAGTATGCCGCCCAAGCCGGTTTGCCGTTGAAGACTCAGACGGTCAACGGTCTGTCCCGTCTCGATTTTCCTTCTTTCAAAGCGGAGCGCCCTGAGTTTACGCCTTTGGATACGGCCAAATATACGGAACTTTCGGGAGTGACCCCTCGTCCATGGGAAGAGGCACTGGAGGAGTATGTGAAAGTGCACGTAAAGGCCCAGTTTGAGGCCGGGGAGTTTTGAGGGGTCAGTAGCCTTGGTCTTTAATCCCATGACCAACTCTCCTAGCCGGTCACTTGAGGATTTCCTCACCTACTTCTTCCTGGAATACTTCGATCAGGCCATTCGCGGCTACGTTTTGGACGACAATGATCCTACGATTAGTGCCAGCATTTGCCTCGCTCTGGAGTGCGCTGTTGGGAAACAGGTCTTCGAAAACTTTTTAGAGCATAATCAGAAGACGGGAAGCATCGTGGTCATTGCCGACTATCAAAATGCCGAGGCTTCGGTGCCGTGCCTCGTGGTGAGAGACTACTGCGGGTAAACAGTTAATGTCCGTTCCTCACCACCGGCTTGAAGTAGCCCTCGATGCGGTAGGTGTTCGTCACGTTCGTCGCGGCATCCAGTTCCTCGAAGGTCACGCTCAGCCATCCGTAGAGCCGTTTGCGCGGGGTCAGATCGGCGCGCTTTAGCTTCAGTTCCTTCTGCGTGAAGGTCCATTTCGATGGGCGGATACCGCCGGGGTAAACAGCCTGGAAGGCAACGTGTAGTTCAGCTTTGCGTCCACGGTCAGGGTAAGTGCGCTGGCGAAGGCTGGCATGCCGCCTGTGAAATGGAGTTCCACGCCACCGTCGGGAGTGGCCACCGCATCGCAGAAATTCATCATGTGCTCGCCTTGATGCGTCGAGGTCAGGGCAGCCGTGTGTTCGACGAGGAGGAGTTCGTCGTCAGTGAGCAGACCGTCCATTGTGTCCTCCACTTCTCCGCTTTCGTCCTCTATGATCCACCAGAGGCGTGAGGTCGCAATACTGTGAAAGAGCGGTGCATCCAGCTCTGGCACGATCACAGCGGCGGCGGCGAGCTGATCAATGCTGACGGGTGTGGTTGGCCCCTTGACCGTGCTTTGCGCCCGGGTGGGACTCGGGCCGGACAGCACCGCGATCACCACCATGAGCAGGCTGGGCCATAGGAGACGTTTCTTCATGGGCTTTATCTATAATCCAAGGGATGCTCGTTCGCCCTGCAATCTCATTTCGGAACTCGAGTGGGCTTTTGAACGCCTAATAAATGCCTTTTCGGGCCGATTTTCGCATCGCAAACGACTCATGAGTCGCATTTTCTCGTGCCGTGAGACGCGGGTCGCGCAGAAATCGCAAAATGTTCTGGGCTCGAATCTGCCAGTCATTTCGGCGGCTCCACCTGGGTAACCAACCACTTTAGGTCCTCAGCAAGGCTTATTTTCGCGTCCTCCAAATCATCAATAATTATAAAAATTACGGATTTCTTAAAAATATACTTGCCTAACTATTATAATTACGATAATAGTCATTACATCAACAACAACCATTAGGCAGTCATGAAGAAACTCATTGTCATTCAAAACGATTATTCCGCAGTTGGCAAAACGACCTTGAGTCTTTGCCTTCACAATTACCTCCTCTCCTACCGCGTCGCTCACCATCAGGTGGTCGTCACGGAAACCGAGTGCGATCCCTTTGGACGTGTCACTCTGGATGCAGGCCACCTCACTCCTGCCATCCTGGTGGAGGAACTCCAGAAGAGTGACCTGACCATCATGGAGATCGAATCCGGATTCTCCGAAGCCTTCTACGCCTTTTACGAAAAATACCAGCTCGACGCCCTCCTGGAAGAGTGGGAAGTCAGCATGACCGTTATGCTGCCCATCACCGGGGATGAAGAGAGCTTCGATGAAGCGCTCACAGCCGCGGAAGTTTACTCGGATGCTGCGCAATACCTGATCACTCACAATCCGGCCAGCAGCGCCTACGACAGCAGCGATATCCGCCGCTGGGAGCGCAGCCACGCCGCCCGCACGCTCGATATGTTCGATGCGGCTGACGTGGAAATGCCCAGCGCCTCCGACGCTCTGGAATACCAGATGAAAGTCCGCCACTACGAACTGCCTGAGGCACTCACCCATTCCGAGATGGATGCCGAACTCCACGTGGAAGTCTCCAAGTGGTTTCGCAAGGTGGCGAATGCCCTGGGCCCTGTGAAGAATTTCCTCTTTGGCGATGGTTTCAGACCCGAAATCGTCATTCACGAACCCACAAAGAAGACCCGCGGTCGCCGCCCGAAAGCTGCCGTTGAAGCCGCTGCCCCAGCAGCGCCAGCCATTGCAGCCTGAGTTCGTTAGTTCCTTAGTTTCAGCCTGAGCCGGAGTACGGCCCATGTGACAGTGTTGATTGTTTGTTTTGGTAGAGTTACAGAGAGATAGAGAGAGCATCCAACGCCGGCACCCGACACCAGTCCCGCCTCCCAGCGGACCCACTGGCCAAGGCAGCCGGCGTTTGGATTTCCTGGGGATCAGCGGCCACTTGATAAGATTTGTGAAACCGGGACACTGTTTCACTCGTCATCAGTGAGACTAGCCTCGTCCCCTTTCATCGTTGACCGATCTCGCCCCATGCTGACTTCCAAACTCTCCGCTCGCCCCGCTACGCTTGCCCTCACCACCCTGCTGACTGTCGGTTGTGTTTCGTTTGCTCCCTCCGAATCTCGGGCTCAAACGGCTAATCCCTCCGAGGCGATGCTGGCCACCTGGCTAAAGCGTTTCCCCGCAGCCGATACAAATAAGGACGGCAAACTCACGGCCGAGGAAGCCAAGGCCTTCTACGGGAAGGTCGCCGCTCAGCGCAACAAAACCACTCAATCCAAAGGATATACCATCGCCCCTGATTTAAAGAACGAGAAATACGGTCCCGCCGAGCGCAATGTGCTCGACTTCTGGTATGGAAAGGATCGCAGCGCCCCTGCCCCGCTGATTGTGTACATCCACGGCGGCGGTTTTGTCGGTGGGGATAAGTCGAATGCGAGCGCCGACTCCATTAAGAAATCCCTGCAAGGCGGCGCGGCTTTCATGAGCATCAACTACCGCTTCCGCGATCAGGCTCCCATTCAGGATATCCTGCGGGATGCCGCCCGGGCGATTCAGTATGTGCGGGCGAATGCGGAGAAGTTTAACATTGATCCGAAGCGTATCGCATCCTTTGGCGCCTCGGCTGGGGCAGGAACTTCACTGTGGCTTGCCGCGCATGACGACCTCGCTGATCCGAAGGCATCCGATCCGGTGCTGCGCCAGTCCAGCCGACTCGCCGCCGCCGCCAGTTTGAATGGCCAGGCCACTTATGACCTGAAGGAATGGGATCGCGAAGTTTATCCCTTCAAGCCGGAGTGGCGCGCCTCTCCCAATGAAGGCGCCCAGTTCTATCACTTCGCCAGCGAGGCGGATTACGACACGGCCGCCGGCAAGAAGATCATGGCGGATTGCAGCATGCTCAGTCTGCTGACATCCGACGATCCACCCATCTACCTCTCCTGCTCCCAGCCTGATGGCGAACCGACCAACCGCGGTCATCTCCTGCATCATCCCAAGCATGCAAAGATCGTGGAAGAGCGCTGCAAGAGTCTTGGCATCTCCGTGGCGGCGTATTACACAGGCCTAACTTCATCTTCATCCTCGTCTTCCAGTTTGAAGAAAGAAGAAGAGAATCCCGTGGATTTCCTCCTGCGGAATCTGACGCAAAAGGTGGCTACTGTAGCGAAGTGATCGGGGTATTCGATACGAAGGACTTGAACAGATTTCCCTAACAAACCTCCGTAACTTCGCGGTTGCTCCTTCGTCGGGCATCGCAGCGCTGTTCAACTACGATGCTCTCTACGGCCCCGACGTCGAGTTCCACTCCAGCCCCTTCCATTTCCACGACTTCAGTCTCGCGTTTCGACCGCCCCCGCCCCGGCATCCTTATCCCAAACGGATGCAGCATCTGGCCCAGGTAGTTCCTTGAGATTGGCTCATGAATGCCGAATGACTCCGGCTCATGATCGGGGCAACGATAGGTGCCGAACATCAGATCCATGAGCGGTGAGATGTTGGCGTAGTTGCCTGCATTTCGCGCGCGGTCATGATGCCAGTGGTGCAACTCCGGCGCGCCGATGAGCATGCGCAACGGACCGATGGGCAGGCGCACATTCGAATGGATGTAGATGGCCCACAGTCCTCGAAACGCGAGGAAGCCCGCCAGAGTCTCCAGCGGGAAACCCAGCAGGAACGGCGGCAGATTGATCAGCCCCATAGTATAGACGGTATCGAGCGGATGCTCCCGATGCGCGGCCAGCCAGTCAAGATGCTCGGCACTGTGATGGATGGAATGGAAACGCCACAGGAAAGGGACGGCATGCTGCAAGCGATGTCCCCAATAGATAAAGAAATCACTGAGCAGCACCACTTCGCCCGCTTGCAACCACCAGGGCTGACCCTCCACCGCCGCAAGGAAACTCTGCGGGATCCATGAGGTCAGTGCATCGCGGAAACAAAAGAGCAGTGAAAATACCAGCCCGCCCCAAAGCAGATACTGCCCCAGAAGAAACAGCAGATCCGTGAACCATTCCGGACGGAAGAAGCGCTGACTTTTGTTCGCCGGAAAAAGCTTCTCAAGGGGACGGAACAGCAGCACCAGGAAAAGGAGGCTGATGCCCGTGGAGAGAGTGGCGTAAGCGATGTTCACCTCGGTGATTTGTTAGGTGACTCGGAATTTGATTGATCCGGGTTTGGAGCCGGGGGTAGATTCGCTCTTCCCTCAGGTTCTGGTGGGCGGGGAAGAAAATCCTCCAAGTGCACTATCTCGGGGACTCCTTCCCCATTCTCAAGTATCATGCCGTTCCGCGATCTGGCCTCATACTCCATTATCTTTTCTTTCGATGTATACAACGGCGGCATGGGAATACTGATTGCTCCAGAGCCCGATCCCGGCATGACAAGTGGCAGCATGCCTATAGGACGCACGGTGGGCAAGATCGGTGCAAAGACAGTGGAAGCCAAGTCCATCGCCGCAACAGGGGTTAGCGAATTATTAGCATCGACAGGTGGAATGCTTGCCCGGCCTTCTGGTTCCGGCGGTCTGGGAAGGAGATCATCGGACGGGTCCTCTAAATGGCTGCCCCAGTTCAACCGCACTTCTGCCTCACGTTCCCTGATTTTTTCTTTCGATAGATACAACGGCGGCATAGGAATGAGAATCGCTCCTGATGTGGAACCTGGCATAATCATCACCGGCACGTCGCGAGCACTTTCCGTGGTTGAAAGTAGGGCAGGACGAGAACCGGCATACTGAAGATCCACCAATCCGCTTTTTGATTCCGTTGGAAGAGCAGCATCGTTCGCAGCTGGGACGACCTCAGCACTGGGTTGAGGTTCGATCACGGCGGGCTTGGACGCGGGTGCATTCGGCGGCGAGCCCGATTTCGCTTCCGTCGGCGCTGGCAAAATTAGCCGCCCCGACTTCGACCCCGGCATCACCATTGGATTGGCGCCTTCCGGTGATAAGCCGAGCGGTAGCGGCGATGGAATGGTGAAGACCGGCCCTGAAAACGCCTTGCTGCCACTGATCAAAGTCTTGGGTTTGTCACCTGAAGGCGCCGCGTAGGGAACCGGTGTTCCGCTGGAAGGAATGCTTAGAAGCCCATCCTTCGAGCCAGGCATCAACACGGTGGAAAATGCCTCGACCTGCTCGGGAGTCGGCACCAGGTCCACTTCAATAGCTTCCGCGGACTGCGCGGCGCTTCCCGCATTCGCATTGGCATTCTGCTGCGTGTAAACCACATAGCCGCCCAGCAGGCTAAGGGAAAACAAAACGGCCCCGGCGCGAGCAATTCGCGCCATGGGCCGCAGCGTGTTGTCAGGCATTCCGGGAGACTAACAAATCTCCCGAAAGCCAGCAAGAATGGGTTTGTAAGCGCTTTGTAAGACGCCGACGGACTTACCCTTATTACTTTGCCAAATTTAGGATGCGATGCGCAAACATGGCGGCATTCAGGCCTGCCTTGCTGTGAAGGCCAACGGTGCCGAGGGGCACCTGGCCAGGAACCTGGCAGATGGAGAGAAGCGCATCGATGCCATTGAGCGGGCCGCCAGGGACGGGCACGCCGACCACGGGGTATTGTGTCTGCACAGCCACCACGCCGGGAAGCGCTGCGGAAAGTCCGGCTACGGCCAGGATCACGATCTTCTCGCCGCTCGCGTTGATCTCCTTCAGATACGCACCGAGGGCTTCGTGATCGCGATGCGCGGAAAGCACCTGCTCTTCATAGGTGACAGTCTCTTTCTCGAGATAGTCGCGGGCGGGTTGCATGAAGGGTTTATCGTTGGCGCTGCCGTAGATGATGATGACTTTCATGGGAGTAGTGTAGTATTAGTTTGTTGGGGGAATGGTTAGTGATGATGCAGATTACTCAAAGTGCATGCGGGCGATGTCCTTCCGACGCTGGCGTCCGTCAAAGGTGATCTTCTCGGCATCCGCGTAAGCGCTGTCCCGGGCTTCCTGGCGGATACTGCCCTGGGCGACGACAGCGAGCACACGACCGCCGTTGGTTTCATATCCGTTGGGGCCGAGTTTTGTGCCGCAATGGAAGACACGGGAACCGTTCACCTTGTCCAGACCGGTAATGACATCCCCGTTACGCGAAGTCGCCGGATAGCCAGCACTGGCGAGGATCACACAGACGCTCCAGCCATCGCCGAAATGAATGATATTGCGCTTCAAATCACCGCGCGCGGCGCAGAGCAGATAATGGGCGAGATCGCCCTTCACCATGGGCAGCACGGCTTCTGCTTCCGGATCACCAAAGCGGCAGTTATACTCCAGCACCATGGGACCGGCATCGGTGAGCATGATACCGAAGTAGAGGAAGCCACGGTAAGGCAGCTTATCCGCCACCAATCCCGCGACGGTCGTTTTCACGATCTTCTCTTCAATCTCTTCCAGCAGTTCGGGAGAGACCAGTTGGCGGGAAGCCACAGCTCCCATGCCGCCGGTATTCGGACCTTCGTCGTTGTCACCGATGCGCTTGTAGTCGCGCGCCGGCATGAGGATGTGATAACGGCCATCACATACGGACGCGAAGATGGAAATTTCCGGACCAGCCAGGCACTGCTCCACAATGACGCTGCCTTCGCCGAAGGCGTTTTCCACGAACACCTTGGTCAGGAACTCATTCGCATCCGCTTCATTCTGACAAACCGCTACACCCTTCCCTGCGGCCAGCCCATCGAACTTCAGTACGACCGGATAGCTCCGGATGGCTTTCTGCGCTTCACGCATCGTATGCACCTCGCTAAAGGCGGCTGTCGGAATCTTGTGACGAGCGAGAAAATGCTTCGCGAAGGCTTTGCTCGCTTCCAGTTGCGCCGCTTCCTTCACCGGTCCCCAGCAGGGTATCCCCGCCTCGGCACAGATGTTGGCGAGGCCACGATCCTGCACGAGGTATGACTCCTCACCCGCGACACAGAGTTCGATCTTCTCCCGCTGCATGAAGGCAACGAGTTCGACAAGATCCTTTGCCTCCACGCGCTTCGCCAGGTCTCCAATGGCATCACTGCCTGGATAGGAATACAAAACAATATCGGGCGAGGAATCACGAAGGGCGGTGAGGATGGCGTGTTCGCGACCTCCCTTGCCAGTAACAAGTATCTTCATTTAGAATAGCGTATCGTAAGCCCTGCCTGGGCGTTTTTCGTGGTAGCGGATGAAGGCTTCGTTCACCACGGCATAGCCGCCGGGCGTCGGATAGTCCCCACTGAAATACCAGTCCCCGCAGCGTGGCGTGATGGCCTCATGGAGCCCCTCAATGGTCTGGTAAATGACATGGATCTCGCCCTTCCAGTTCGTGCCTTGAGGATAGACGAGTTCGGCAATCTTCCGCGAAACCTGCTCGTCCGTGAAAGGCGCGTAGATGCGTTTCACGATGTTCTCCTGCTCCGCATTGGGCTTCTGGAGTTCATCCAGGCAGGCTTGGTAGGTGCGCTCGATGATTTCACGATGCCCGGTCTCTTTCAGCAAGGCAATGGCCGCCTGGAAAGCAATGAACTTGCCCAGTTCGCTCATGTCGATGCCATAGCAGTCCGGATACCGAATCTGTGGCGCGGTCGAAACGACAATAATGCGCTTGGGATTCGTGCGGGCGAGGATGCGCAGGATGCTTTGCTTCAGGGTCGTGCCCCGCACGATCGAGTCATCCATGACCACCAGCGTGTCCGTCGGTTTGACGATCTCGTAAGTGATGTCATACACGCTGGAGACCAGGAGATCGCGGCCTGTTTCCTGAGCGATGAAGGTCCGGCTCTTGATGTCCTTATGCGCGATCTTCTCTGACCGCGGCCAGTTTTTCAGGATCAGATCATCGATCTTCTCCTCATCCAGTTTGCCGCTTTCCAGCATTTGCAGCAGAGCCGACTTCACCTCAATGCGGCGATGCTTCCGCAGCCCGTCCATGAAGCCATAAAAGGCTGTCTCCGCCGTGTTCGGAACGAAGCTGACGATCGTGTTCTCCAGATCATTGTCCACTGCATCAATGACCTGCGGAACCAGCCGCTCGCCCAAGGCCTTGCGTCCTTCATAGATGGTGGCGTCATTCCCACGGGAGAAGTAGATGCGCTCGAAAGCACAGGGAGACGGCGGCTCTGGCTCCGCAAATGGCTGAAAAGACACGCGCCCGTCACTCTTCACCACGGAAACGTGGCCCGCAGGCAACTCATGCGTCTGGTCCTCCTCAACTTCAAACACCGTGCGCAGGGCGGCTCGCTCACTGGCAAAGGCAATGTATTCCTCTGTCTGAACATAGAAGCAGGGGCGAATGGCATGCGGGTCGCGCATGACAAACATGTCTCCGTTTCCAATCGCGCCGGCGATCGCGTATCCGCCATCCCAGATGGATGCGGATTGGGCAATGATGGCCGCCACGTCGAGCCGGCGGCTGATCTCAGACGGTATGCTCGGGCCCTCCATCTTCGCATCGCGCAGTTCATGATAGAGCTGCGTATGCGCCTCATCCAGGTGAAAGCCGATCTCTTCCAGCACGGTTTGCGTGTCTGTGTCCACCACCGGATGCTGCCCACGGCGGCGCATGACATCATTCAACTCCCGCGTGTTGGTCATGTTGAAATTACCCAACACCATGAGACTGCGCGTGGGCCAGTTGCTCCGGCGAAGATAGGGATGGCAGGAGGCCTTTCCAAAACTGCCGGACGTTCCATAGCGCAGGTGCCCCATGAGGATCTCCGCGCCGAAGTCGAAGTGCTCCTTAATAGCCGCGGGATCACGCTCGAACTTCACATAATCTCCGCCCGTCTCCGCGGCCACCTGCTTGCGCATCTTATTCGCCTTGCGGGAGATGTCCTTGAAGTCGTCCATGACGTCTCCGAAGACCTCCTCCATGGAGTCGTTCTTGCTGGAGCGCATGCGGAACATATACGGCTGCCCCGGATGCATGTGCAGCTTCGTGCAGGCGATGCCCATGCCATCCTGCCCACGGTTCCGCTGCTTGATCATCAGAGCATGCAGCTTGTCCAGTCCCCACAGGGCATTGCCATATCGGTGCTCAAAGTAGCCCAGAGGCTTTAGCAGCCTCACAACGGCTATGCCGCACTCGTGCCGGATTGCATCACTCATTCGGTTTGGTAGGGGGCGGGGACTTTGACCGTAAACCCGCTAAAGGCAAGCCGGGAAAATAAGGGATCATCCTTTATGCGGCGGGGATACTGGGGTGAGAACAGGTTGGGTGTCGAATTCCGCCCGGTAGGGATAGCGTCCCGGGATGGGAGGACGACTCGACTTGGTAAAATCGGTGCGGGTCGGCCCACGCACGGTGACTTCCGTGGAAAAGGTGTCCCATTCCAGATCCATCTCGGTGTAGGACTCCGTGGCCAGCATTACCATATTGGACCGCTCCAGCACAGGCGAGTCGCTCAGCGTGAGCGTGTGGCGTTTGGCATTGAAGGTGGCGGCGCCAGCGTATGCGGCCTCGATCATCCATGCATACTTGGCCGGATTGCCCACCTCCACCCACACCCTGCCCTGCGCTGTGCCAGACAGCCGGCTCTTCCCGGAAAATTCGATGCGGTCCGCGTGTAAAGTCACCCCTTCACTCAATATGGCCTGTTGGCGGCCCTGGATGCGATAGGCGCGCAAATCCGTGACAAAGCCATGCTCATCCGTGATGGGTCGCTGCGTGGTGGTGCAACTGCTTGCGCTCATCAATAGCAACGCCAGTCCGAAACACGCAAGACCATTTCTAGTCACTAGCCGCACTACGGCCCGGATTTTTGCGTTTCGTTGATGGAAGAATGTCATTCCCTTAAAAGACGACACTGGCTCGGCCGCTTCTTTCCTTAGCCTTGCAGAAAGCAAAAAGAAAGAGGTGGGAGAAAGGATACGGTACTCCCGGGTGGTTCGGAGGGAAAAAAATTGGGCGGTGGGAATCAAGCTCCACACCGCCCAAAAAAAAATTGGCGTCAGATCGACTGATCAGTCTTTCTTGATGTTGCCAGCGTACTTGGCGGGATCCGCCTCGAACTTGGCTTTGCACTTGTTGCAGCAGAGGGCGACTTCTTTGCCTTCGTGCATCACCGTGATGTCCATACGCGCTGGGCGGGAACCCACAGGGCAGGTCTTGTTGATGGGAGCAGCCTGGGCCACTCCGGTAAGAGCGAACGCAGCAACGATAGGGGCGAAGAATTTGATCATGGCAGGTGGATAAGGGTAATTAGCGGTCTGAACTAATGGCACGAGTTTGCCTCAATCTGAGGGAATTGTCAATGAGATGGCAATATCCGCCATCACGTTACAATGGGTGATACGCGCCATTCCCAACTAACTGGTTGGGAATGTTGATGAAACGCAGTTTCGCCTACTTCGCCGCGATCTCCACTTTCACATCCCCACTGTCGTCAATCTCGCCCAAGACCACCGCGCCGGTGCCGCAGGCCAAGGCCTTGCCTACGTCGTCCTTGCCGACGATCGCTACCCAGCCGAAGCCGCTGTTAAAGGTCCGGATCGCATCATTTGGATCCACATGGGCGAGAACCTTTTGCACCACCTCGTTATTCCAATACGGCACCTTCAAATTCGCGCCGTATTTCCCGAAGACGAGAATGCGCCCGAGGTTCTCCGGAAGACCGCCACCCGTGATGTGGGACATTGCCCGGAGGGTCGGCACATTTTTACGAAGGGCCGCTGCCTCTTCATGATAGAGGAGGGTTGGAAGGAGAAGCGTTTTCCATTCTTCCTCGGTGAAGCTCAAGTTTTCCGCCTCAATGACGCGGCGCACCAGGCTGAAGCCATTCGCGTGGAATCCGGCGCTGGGAAAACCAATCAACACATCGCCGCTTTGAATCGTCGTGGGATCCAGCAGGCTCGTCTTTTCCGCTGCGCCAATCGCAAAACCACTCAATTCGATCACACCATCCGGCACCATGCCGGGCATCTCCGCGGTTTCACCACCGGCGAGGATACACCCGCAGGCTTCCAGGTATTCCACCATCCCGGCGATGCAACGCTTGATCTTGTCCTTCTCCAGCCTTCCAATGCCGACGTAATCCAGGAACAAAATGGGATCCGCGCCGGTCGTGAGCACGTCATTCACGTTCATGGCCACCAAGTCCTTACCTGCGGCTTCCAGGCAATCATGCTTCAGAAGCAGTTCGATCTTCGTGCCCACGCCATCGCAACCCGTCACGATGATGGGATGCTTGTAGGCGCTGAGATCATAAGCGGCGGCAAAAAGGCCGAACGCTCCGGCGAGCTGACGCTGCTTCTGCGTGCGCTTCACCAGTTGTCCAATGTCTCCTACCAGGGAGGCGGCTTCGCGAATGTCCACTCCGGCCTGCTTGTAGGTATGGCCCTTCGGCGGCGAGGCATCACCGTGCTTCGAGGAATCCGTGTAGAATGAGGTGGCGTCTGATTCGGATGGGGACATGGAACACGCAGCATGAAGCAAGTCGCCGCGAGTGCAAGTGCGAGCACAAGGCGCAAAACCACGTCTGCGGCCATGCCCGTCTCGCGAGGATGTGAATCCTGGGGCAGACACGCGGCATTTCTCATCAAAAATTCACGACACCTTCATCACTCGTTCACGCTCAGGGATCAGAACTCTTCATGTTCATCGCCCATCTTCCTTCCGGCTACATCGGCGCCTGCCTGCTCACGAAAGACGCCTCATCTGAACGCACCCGGCAGATTTTTCTCCCGTTCATGATCGGAGGTATCTTTCCGGATCTGGACATGTTCTACTTCTATCTGGTGGATGCCAGGAAGAACCTGCACCATGAATACTGGACGCATCTGCCTGTTTTCTGGCTGGCCGCCTTGGCAGCGACCCTCTTGATCGCGCTCATTAGCAGGAGCAAAGGCCTGGCCGCCGTGTCCACCGCCTTCGTCGCCGGGGTGTTCCTGCACCTCATTCTGGACACACCTTTTGGCGGTATCGCCTGGCTCTATCCTCTATCCTACCAGAGCTTCCATCTCGTCACCGTTCCAGCCACGCGTAGTTGGTGGGTGTGGAGCTTCGTCTTACATTGGACGTTCGTCTTTGAAATCGCCATCTGCATCTGGGCTGTGGCGCTCTTCATCAAACGACGCCTCCGCCGCGGCAAACAGGCAACGTCTTGAGGAGTGGACCCCGCTTTATTCGGGGGCTAATTCAAGCCATCGCTCCGCGCAGCGACTGGAACAAATAATAACCCCAGCCGTGCTCCGCACCTTGCCAGTCCGGATCATAGTGGTGCTGCTTCACGATGAAGCGCTCCGGATGCGGCATCAGGCCAAAGACCCGGCCTGTTTCATCCTGAAGACCGGCGATCTGCTCGGTGCTGCCATTCAAGTCTGAACTGTAGAGCAGAGCCGCGCGGCCATTGCTGACGTACTCCTTCGCCGCGCCATCGATGCTGACAAACCGTCCCTCGGCATGGGCCACGGGGAGTTCAAACTCATCCGGGAGACCTTGTAAATAAGGGCTCGAGCCGTTCTTCTTCAAGCCAGCCCAGCGACAGATGAAACGCCCGCTGGTATTGTGGATGAGGCTGCCTTCTGGCAGCAGGCCCATCTGTGTGAGGATTTGGAAACCATTGCAAATGCCTAGTGCATAGCCGCCCTTCTCGACGAACTTTTTCATGCCGTCGCCCAGTTTGCTGTTCGCCGTCAGCTTGGCGAAGCGACCGGACATCACATAATCCCCATAGCTGAATCCGCCGGGGAAAACGATGACCTGCACGCCATCCAGCGAAGAGGGCTCCAGAAGGGCACTGGGCAGGACTTCAGTCTCGAAGCCAGCGAGTTGCAGCGCGCGCGCCGTTTCGGCATCGCAGTTGGTTCCGGGAAATTTGAGGAGAAGGGCCTTTGGTGCGGTGGGCATGGCTAGGGTGCGGAAGATTTATTTGCGGTAAAATGCCCGGTTCGTCAAAGTGGATTGACCGCTGCGTGGGGTTTGGTGTGCAATAAGCCCGGTAATTACGCCGTTCGCTTTTTCCACAACACGCTTTCTTTTCTCATGCTACGCCGCCGCTTCCTGACCACGACCGCCACTGCCGGGGCATCCCTGGCTGCCTCCCTCTCCTCGATTGCCCAGGTCACCGGCCGGAAGCCCCGCCTCCTCCTTCGCAACGGCTGGCAGAGCATCAACATCGGCGACATCGCCCATTACCTGGGCATGATGGAGTTGCTCAAGAAATACAATGTCGAGGCTGACGTGCGCTTCTGGACCAGCACCATGAATGACGGCGCGGACGAACTCTTCGCCAGGCTCTACCCCGAGGTCCCATTCTTCTTTTCTAAAGACAAGGCCGCCGTCAAGAAAGCCTTCGAAGAGTGCGACTTCATGGTGCACGGCTCCTCGTCCGGCTTCGGCGCCTGGAAGGATGTCGCGAACTGGCACAAGACCACCGGCAAACCCTTCGGCGTCATGGGCATCTCCCTGACCACCTTTGACCCGGAGCTCCTGGCCACGCTGAACAAGGCGCAATTCGTTTATTTCCGCGATGGCGTCTCTGCAAAGCTTGCAAAGGAGGAGCACGGCATCACCGTCCCCGTGCAGGGCTGGGGCCCGGACACCGCATTCGGTGTCGTGAAAACCCGCAATGACGTAGCCGCTGAGGCGTTCCTCAAAGCGAACGGCCTGGAAGAAGGCAAGTTCCTCTGCTGCATCCCCCGCTGGCGCTGGACCCCGCATTGGACCATTCATAAAGAACGCCCAATCGTCCCCGAAAAAGAGGCGCGGAATCAGGAGATGAAGGAGCATGACCATGCTCCGCATCGCGAGGCCATCATTCAGGTCGTGCGGAATACGGACATGAAAGTCCTCATCAACTGCGAAGACCAGACCCAGATCCCGCTCGGCAAGGAAATGGTCTACGATCCCCTCCCCGATGATGTGAAGAAGAAAGTCGTCTGGCGCCCGAATTACTGGCTCACCGATGAAGCCCTCAGCGTCTATGTTCGCAGCGTCGGTTTGTTCGGCAATGAAATGCACAGCCCCATCATGTGCATCGCCAATGGCATCCCCGCCATCGTCGGTCGCTTTGATGAGCAGACCAACAAAGGCTTCATGTGGAAAGACATCGGACTCGATGAATGGCTCTTCACCCTCGATGATGAACCGCGTCTCAAGGAACTCCCCGCAACCGTGCTAGCCATTGCCAAAGATCCGGCGGCAGCGAAGGCGAAAGCCGAAAAGGCCCGCGAGATCGTGGTGAAAAAACAGGACGAGCAATTCGCCGAACTGAAGAAGTGTCTGGCGAAGGTGTAACCCCGTTAAAGGGGCGTCCTTCTGCTTTCATTGCGCAACGTGAACCTGCTCTACCCCACCATCCCGTGGCGCCTCTGGCCACGCATGCTGGGCATGGCCGTTATCGGTGCACTCATCGCCGGAGCCTATGGCGTCGTGCATGACCAGATCACGTATTCAATCTCGCCAGAGTACTTCACCCAGATGAAGTTCGATCAGTTCTCCTACGCGAACTTCGGATTCCCCACCCGAGTGTTCGTAGGAGAGATCGGCTTCCTGGCTTCGTGGTGGGTCGGTTTCTTCTCCGCGTGGTTCCTCGCCCGTATTGCAGTGCCCGTCTGGCCTTACCCCATCGCCTTCCGGAAAAGCTTTACGGGGTTTTCCGTCATTTTAGTCACCGCCCTGATAAGCGCAGTGATCGGTTACCTGTATGGACTCAATGTCACAGGAGATGACGAGTGGTGGAGGATGTACTGCCACTCCCTTAAAGTCACGGATGTCGTCGCCTTCATCCGTGTGGCGTACATCCACAACGCCAGCTATCTCGGGGGCCTCATTGGTCTGATCGTTGCGCTGATCGGAATGATTCTCTCCAAAGGAAGATTCAGGAGAAACCGTCGAGACCTATCGCAGCATGATAAAGTTTCGGCATAATTCCCGCTAAAGGTCTGACTTATTCCTGTCGGAGGTGAGGGAAATTTTTCATGTAAAATAAAGGTTGCTTAAGGTCAAAGTTTGTGTAAGTAACCACTTACATGCTGACAGCTGAGTCCACACGACCTCCTACCAAAGACGCCCGCGAGCGTTTGCTCGCCGCCGCCACCCGCATGTTCGCCAAGCATGGACTGCAAGGCGCTACCACCCGGATCATCGCTGAAGAAGCCGGAGTGAATGAGGTGACGCTTTTCCGGCACTTCCAGAACAAGGAAGGTCTGCTGGAGGCCACCATGGTGCGCGTCGTGAACTCGCACCTGAAGGAACTTGTGGGCGATGAGGCCGATTGGACGGGAGATCTCGCCGAGAATCTGATGCGTTTCGGCAAAGGGTATTACGCCAAACTGGTGGAGGATGAAGAGTTCGTCCGCACGGTCGTGGGCGAGGCCAAGCGTCATCCTGATCATGCGCGCAAAGTTATCCTTGAGGCGTTGCGCCCTACGCGGTTGCAATTCATCGCAAACCTGGTCAGCGCGCAGAACGCCGGAAAAATCCGGAAGGATGTAGACATCCCGACCGCGGCCGATGCTTTTACCGGTATGCTTTTTGGCGGGATGCTGCGCATCACCGCTGGCTGTAGCGAAGGCTACACGGGCGATGATTTTGTGAAGACCTGCGTGGACATTTTTGCCTCAGGTCTGGCGCCCTGCACTGCCTTGAATGGCACCTCATAATTTCCCACTCTCAAGGGAATCCGGCTACCGTAGAGACGTAGCCAGTAGCCCACCGTAGGCGGATGGTCACCCCCAAACGCCCGCCTGCGGTAGGTTGCTTCGAAATGTATCGATGCCGCCCGAGCTGCTCGGCCATGACCTACCGCCTAGGCGTTGTAACATTGTGCAGATACTTACCTTTTCTTTGCCTGGCCCGGAGGCGTGCCGCCCTGTCCGGGAGGCTTGTTAGTGCCCTGCCCAGGCGCGTATTCTTTCGCCGAATTGTTCTTCTTCTTTTTCTTCCCCGAAGTGTCTTGGGTGGGAGTGGTGGGAACGGTTGCGGTTGGCGCTGTTGGAGCCGTGGGCGCTGTTGGAGCGGTCGGTTGAGTCGGTTGGCCGAGCAATGAAGTGCCTAACAGGCTAAGGCAGGCGGCGGCGGTGAAAGCGAGATTTTTCATGTCAGTGATGATGATAACAGTTTGAGGGGGTAATCCTATTATCGGGGTTCTGAAGCAATGTGGATGCTTCAGACTCGCGCCATCACTCCTTCCGGGCCAGGGCCGCCTCAGCGCGGTCTTCGGCATTCTTGATGGAATCCGCCGCCCGCTCCACGAAGTCCCGCTTATGAACGGCGGCTCCCCCTTCCTGCGTCTGCTCGCTGGTGCTGGCAGGCGTCAGGCCGGTGCCCAAAACCACCAAGCCAACAATGATCAAGCCAACTCCCACCGCTGTCATGGCTACCGTCGGGCTTAACGCGATACCAATGACGATCGCCGCCGCGCCAATGACCACGCGACCGAGTCGAATGCGGCGCACATCCGTTTGAACGTTGTCGTCGGGCGGCAGGGGCTGATCAGAATCCGTATTCATGAGTTGGAACTCCTTGGGTAATGGTTAGAGTTAGTTGTACCTGAGGATTCGCTCCCCACAGTTAAACCGCTCCGATGATTTATTTGGCTGCGGTTCCCCCCGATACTGACGTTAATCGCCAATTAGCGCAAGCCCGCTTCCCGTTCCTCGATTTGCTCCTCGAGTTCCCGTTGGGTAATCCCCGCACGACCGTCATACCGCATGAATTTCGGCAGCAGCAGTGCCACCAGTCCGACCGCGCCTATGCACAGGATACCGCCCGATACGATAGCCGTGCGCACGCCATAGTGCTCCGCCACGAGGCCCATCTTGGCATTCCCGAGCATCGGTCCGGCGAGGTAGCTGACCATCTCGATGCTGGCCAGACGGCCCCGGAGGAAGTTCGGAATCGTTTGGTTCCAGATCGCTCCGCGGAAGATGCCGGAGATCATGTCAAAAAATCCCGCAAACGCGAGGAAGCCCAGAGCCAACCAGAGATTCTGCGCCCAACCAAATAGAGCGATGCCGACACCCCATAGGAGGGCCGCACCGACCACCATCACACCGTGCCGATGCACATCCTTTGTCCAACCGGAGGTGATGCTGGCAAGCAAGGCCCCAGCCGCCAGTGCCGCAGGGAAGAAGCCTACATATTCATCCCCGTAGTAAAGCGCTGCGAGCGCCGGATACAGCGCCTGAGGCATTGCGAAGAACATAGCGACCAGATCGATCGCATACGTGCCTGTTAGTTCCTGCCGCCCAAAGGCATAACTCCATCCACGCTTGATGCTTTGCCAACTCGGCCGTTCCGCATTCTCCGAGGCGGGGGCAGCCTTGATGAGATACACTGCTATCAGCGTGGCAATGAAGGTGAGCAGGTCGATGGCATAGGCCACTGCCACACTGATCTGTGATGCTATCACTCCCGCCAGCGCGGGGGCGATGATAGCCCCGGACGTGGATCGTATGGCATTCAGCGCCATGACCGCTGGCATGAGATCCGCCGACACGACTTTTTGAATGAGCGACTCAAAGGCTGGCCGTTGTAACGAGGCGAATCCCGCATGCAACGCCACGGCCAAAAAGATTACCCAGATCTGGGGCTGCGGCAGCAGAGCATTTCCCAACAAGATGCCTGTCACCAGCGCCTGACCGATTTCCGACCATCGTAGCAACCGGCGCCGGTCCACGTAATCTGCCATCGCTCCGCCGATGAACGCCACCAACACCATCGGCACGAACTCCGCGAGGTAGATATACCCCACCATCGCATTCGACCCCGTCAGCGTGTACATCTGCCATGGAGCCACGACGAACGTCATCATGGACCCGAAGTACGACACCAACTGCCCGAAGAACAGAAGGCGGTAATCCCGCGAAACCTTCAGCGGCGTAATGTCGAGCAGGATCATGGGGGAACCGAGGAGGGGCTACTCCTTACTCCCCTACTGGCTTTAATTCGAGTGCGAGTTTTCGGAAGTCTTTGACGCGATGGAACGTGGCGTGATCGGCGTCGTGCTGGTTTGGGGCTTTGATGCTGCTGCGGGCGATGAGGATGAGGTCTTCGCCATCCACCACGGGCTTGGCGTACATGAAAGATTGGGAGAGTTTTCCGGCCTGGGCGATGCAGCCAGCGGGGAACCAGTTCAGGGCGTCCATGCTGTAGGAGAGCATGAGGAAACGGCGGTCGTTTCCGCTCATGCGATACTTGCCCGCTCCTTCCATGGCTCTGGCCCAGCCGTAGGCGTCTTCGCTGTCTACTCCCTGGTTTGAGGTTGCCCAATAGAGGCCGGACTTTTCGTCGCGAACCACGCAGAATTTCAGATGGCCGCCGGGCATGGCCTGGAAGTGATTGAACTTCAACTCGAGCTTCCCTTCCTTGTCGCTGGCATCCACGACCGAGCAGATGCCGGTGACGGTGGGGCGTTTCAATTTGGTGGCGAGGAGCAGGCGCAGACGGCCTTTCACTTCCAGCACGTTTGGCTCCAGGTATTGGTCAGGTTGGGCAACGAAAGCCGGATCGTACAGACCTTCCGGTGCACCGGGAAAAGGCAGCGGGTCGGACATGCGCCATGCGGCGGCGCTCATGATGTCCACGTCGCCGTTCAGGTCTCCTGCCACAAGACGCGGACCGCGTTTTTTCCCGAGGCTCAGGTCATCGACAGCCCAATAGAGAAAGCCGTCCTTCACCGCCATGCTGGTGTGGCAGTTCCAGTAGTTGCCTTTGCCTATCGTGAGTGGCTCGGACCAGGTGCGGCCATTGTTTTCGCTGCGGCGGAGTTCCAGGTCTTCGTTCCGTTTATTGCCCAAGCCGGGTTTGTTGGCGAAGAGATAGAGCTTGCCGTTATGCGTCCACGGCACGGCGGAGTAGTAGGGCAGCGTCGAGATCTCCTGCCAAGTCTTGCCACCGTCCGTGCTATTCAAGATGTGCGTGACGCTGTGCTCGCGACGGCGTTCCACGCTCCATTCCTCACGAGGCACGATAGGGACAACGGCGAGCAGGGTTCCGTCATCCAGGCGTGTCAGGCCGGGGCCTTCCACATAGTATTCGGGGTCGGGGTTGTGGAAGACCACGGTGAAGTCCTGGGCCAAGGGCTCAACGGCGTGCAGGTTGCCCACGAGCAGCAAAGTGCAGAACATTCCGTAGTACCAACTCGGGAAGCTTTGACCCTGTGACGGTGCTGATGAGGTTGAGAGAAGAGGCATGAAGTGCGGTTTGGGGTGTTGTAGTGGCGAAGAAAAGCTTCAAGTGGCGGTCGTGCGTGCAGGAACACGCGGTTTCCCGTACTAGTTAGTACGGAATGGGGATATCGTGCATTTTGTGGCCGGGCAAATTTTGGTGAGAGTAGCAAGAATAGGGAGCCGCCATTTCATGGGATCAAATTGCCAGAGGCTGCGACGCATGCAATGAATGGCGGGGGCAGTTGATGCTTTGTCTACGGACCTTCGCTTACCTGCACAAATGTGCCGCCGGTTTCCGACGCCATGCGTTGCAACAGTTCGGCGGCTTGCAGTCCCATGCCTGGAGGCGCGGCGACAGCGCTTTCACCACCGATGCGGATGGTGTTGAACTTCACGCGGAAAGTTTCATGCAGGGTTAATGCGAGTGCCAGCACGTCCTCGGGTTTTCCATCGGAGGGATCACCGTCTGTGAGGAAGAAGATGGTATCCAGATTGTGCTTGGAGAGAAAGTTCTCCTCGGCATGCCGCAGGGCTTCATTCATGGCAGTGCCGCCATCTGCTTCCATGCGGCGTACGAAGCGGGTCGCTTTCTTGTGATCGGCTTCGTTGTTATCCAACAGTGCGCTCTTGTTCAGAGAGGAGTCTGCTGTGTCGTCAAATGTGATGATGGCATAGTGCACCGCCCGTCCGCTGGCCTGGATCTGATCCAGCAACGCGGCCATTTGGTCCTGGAGTTTTGTCATGCGGCTGCCGCTCATGCTGCCACTGCGATCCAGGACGAAGAGCGCTCGTTTGGCGTTGAATGCCATGCCGTAGAAACTTTCTGCGTTGATCGGATCTTCTTTGGGGAATAGCCGGCGGGCGGTGAGAAAACCTTTCATGTCCTCCAGAGGCAGCATCTTTAGCCCTGCGGTTTTTCCTTCTTTATCCCACCAGGCTTTCCATTGTGCGGCATCTGTGTCGAACTTATGTCCTGTCAGGCGGTAAAGGGCGCCCAGCACGTCTTCTTCAATGTCCTTGTCGCCAACGCTGCCGATGAGCGCTTCCACGGCGATGGGGCTTTTCATCCCGCTCAGTGTTTGGGCGGCGTTGCCCCGGATCATGAGTGGCGCGTCCGGGGAGAGATAGGTGCCGATCTGCCGCACCACGGCCTCCGGCTGCTCGGGGAATTTTACGATTCCCTGGAGTGCCGCCACGATGCGCTCTGGCTCTGCGTAGAGAGTGATGTCATTTGGTTTCTTCGGCGCGATAATCCGTAGGAACACGGGGAGCGCCTTGGGTAGGCCGAGCGCCGCGTAGAATCGGAGGAGGCGTGGGTCTGCTCCCATGGGGTTCGTATGCTTCAGGAGGGCTGCCGCGAGGTACTCCTTTCCTGGTCCGCCCGCCGGCCATTGGGTTACGGCTGAGGTAATGCCACGGCGGGAGGATTCGGAGAGGCGCTTTGCTGCGAGGAGCCGCAGGACTGCTTCGGCGACTTTAGGATCCTGGTGTTCCGTTAGAAAGGCGGTTGCCTCTTCCACCCACCCACCGATGGCGGCTTTTTCGAAATCCCGGATGGCTTTGGGGGTGGTTTCGGAGAAGGGACTATGGTTGAGACCTTGGGCGTTTGCGCTCTGACAGATCGGGATGCTCTGGATCGCCCAAGTGAGGGCAATGATGATTCGCAGGTTGACTAAAGACCTCGGCATGACATGCGATCTTGGCCGAGATCGGATGGATCATCAATGCAATGATCCAGGTGTGTCTGAAGACGAAGGGAAGTTTACAAAGGCATGGAGAAGAGCGGGGCTTGCGTGGGTTATCAATTGTTGCAGCCTGCGCCCCATTTTTGGGACCCCATTTCACTCAAACTAGTTCTTAGACACGGCCCAGGGCGAAGCTATCAAGATTGGCCTATATCTCAGCTTGGGAGCGCTTCACCATGAAGATGCAGCTTCCGAGGGCCTGCCATGTTGCACGAAAGAAACGCGGCACGGTCTTGATTGATGCATGCCTGACTCATCGGATGTGTTTGACAGCCCCCCGGCCATCTCAGACGGAATGGCGAAGAAGAAAAATCTTGCCGGGATGCCTGCGCTTTCTAAGCTTCCCCGTAGAAGCGGTTGCCAGAACCAGAATGTTCGCTTGAAGAATCTCTCCCCATCAAAGCTGCCTGTGATTCTTGCGGGAAGTTTCGCCATTATGGGGGGGTGCGGGACTCTGATGGGGTGGTTGCTGAATGTTCCGCGCCTGACGGACTGGGCTGCAACGGGCATTTCCATGATGCCAAATGCTGCGGTCTGTGCAGTAAGCGCGGGGATGGCGCTTGTGCTTCTGACTTCGGGCCGGCTGCATGGGCTTGTCAGGATGTTCAGCATTTTCACCGCCTCCGTGGGAGCCGCGACGTTCTTCGAATTTCTGGCTGACACCGACCTTGGCATTGATCGCCTTTTGTTAGCGCGTGACTGGGGACAGCGGGCCACCGTGGCTCCGGGTCGAATGGGGCTGCCTGCCTCAGCCTCATGGACTCTGCTAGGGCTGTCACTGGCGCTGGCGACGGGCGGACGGAAAGCGCGAGGCTTTGCCATTGCGGTCGCGCTGGCAACGGCGGGGATCGCCATGCTTTCGGTTGTTGGTTATTGTTTTGGTGCTGAACCGTTGTTCACCATTCCCCGGCTCACCGCTATTGCCTTCCAGACCGCCACGATAGTACTGGCGCTAGCGTTTGGCGTCATCATAGCCCTGCCGGGCCATGAGCCGATGAAGACATTGATGGAGAGGACGACTTCCTCTTCACTGGCGCGGCGGGCGCTACCGCTGGTTTTTCTGGTCCCGATCCTAATCGGCTGGCTGCGGATCGCCGGACAAAAGGCAGGGCTTTTTGATCTGGCTTTTGGAACTGCATTGAGGACGCTGGTGGAGATAGCGCTGCTGCTGATACTCGTCTGGTGGACACTCCGGAAGGCAGCGGGCGCGGAAAACGCCCTCCGTGAGGCAAAGGATCTTGCAGAATCTGCTTCACAGGCAAAGGACAACTTCCTGGCCCAGCTATCACACGAACTACGCACCCCGCTGACACCGGTGCTTATCACAGCCTCGGCCCTGCGTCATGATGGGCGCCTGCCCAGCGACATAAAAGAAGATCTGGCGATGGTAGAGCGAAACGTCCAGCTCGAGGCACGGCTTATTGATGATCTGCTTGACCTTACCCGTATCACCCGTGGCAGTCTGACGCTCCGGGCTGAGCAGTGCGACGCTCATGTGCTCATCGGCCTCGCGGTTGATATTGTCCGCGACGAAGCGCTTGAGAAGCAGGTCACGCTCTCCTTAGATTTAAAGGCGGAGAGTACCAGATTGTCGGGAGATCCGGCACGTCTTCAGCAGGTGTTTTGGAATGTCCTGCGTAATGCGGTGAAGTTCACTCCTGCCGGAGGGCACATCTCGATCAGTTCCCACAATGAAGTCTCGTCAGCAGGCGATGTGGATGCTTTTCATCGTGTCTGCATCGTCGTGAAAGATAACGGGGTCGGGTTCAACCCCGCTGCCTCTGAGCGACTCTTCGAGCCTTTTCACCAGTTGGAGGTAAATCCAAATGCCGGTTTAGGCCTGGGACTGGCAATCGCACGGGCGATCATCGATCTCCATGATGGTTTTATCTCTGCCGAGAGCGCCGGTCCTGGTAAGGGCGCAACTTTCACCATCGCATTGCCTGCGAATGAAATAGTCGTTGAGCAAACGTCGCTGAAGTCGGGTCCAGAACATTCCGAAAAGGAGGTGGATACTCCTCTCCGTTTGCTCCTGGTGGAAGATCACCAAGAGACTTTGCAGGTTCTCAGTCGCCTGTTGAGACGCACGGGGCATTCTGTCTGCACTGCCAGCAGTATAGCGGGAGCACGTGACGCCGCTTCTGCTGAGACGTTTGATCTCGTCATTTCTGACCTCGGTCTGCCCGATGGGACTGGTCACGAATTGATGGAGCATTTGCGGGCCACGCATGGACTTCGTGGCATCGCTCTGAGCGGCTATGGAATGGACGAGGACCTTCGGCGCTCAGCCGAGGCGGGCTTTGTGGCACACCTGGTGAAACCTGTGAATATAAGCGACTTGCGCCGTGTTTTGCGTGGGATTCCCTGACGCGGTTGAGCGACATTTGCGCATGGCGGGTCTCGAGTCGTTCCGCCGATCCGGAAAAGAGGAATACACTGATAGGAACTCGCTGCCGAGTAGAGCCGCCGAAGGGGCTGCCACGTTGGCACAACACCTTTCAGGGTTGTGGATTGCGGTCACTTCCCCGGGTTGGGTCTGCGCGCAACCCGTGGGGGCAGCGTCGGAACTGCGCCGTCCGCCGGGCCCGGCCTCATCATCATCAAATCAACACCGAGGTTGATTTCCTCTGCAACCCTCGCTAAGTCTCCCACCCCATGTCCACTGCGATCCCAAACCGGCCCCATATTTCCACGAAGCGGGCTAACATCGCCATTGTCGCCAGTCTTTATAATGAGACGATGGTGCAGGGTCTGGTGGATGGTGCGCGGCGGGAACTGGAGCAGATCATGCCGCAGGCGCAGGTGATGACTTACCGTGTGCCGGGTGCATTTGAGATTCCGGTTTGTGTGGAGTTCGTGCTGCGGAATACGGCTCCGGACGCGCTGATCGCCCTCGGGGTGATCATTCGCGGGGATACGGAGCATGGGGATCTGGTGGGTGCGTCCGTGACGGATGCGCTACAGCGCCAAGCTATTGCGCATGTGATTCCGGTGGTGCATGAGGTGCTGCTGCTCGATGACGAAGAGCAGGCCCGCGAGCGCTGCTTGGGCGAGCGGATCAATCGTGGCACGGAGGCCGCCCGGGTCGCCGCCAATATGATCCAGCTTTTCGACAAGCTGCGTCTCACCTTTCCTTTCCCCTCCTCCCCCTCCAACGGCTGACCGATCTCATGGGAAAACGACGCGAAGGCCGTCAGGCCGCCATGCAGTTTCTCTTCGCCCATGATGTGCATGGTGCGGAGGTCAGCGAAATCGAAGGGAATGCCTTCTGGGACCTCCATAGCGCCCGCAAGGACGTGCGTGAACACGCCGAAGGCCTGGTGGTCGGCATTCTGAAACACCGGGATGAGATCGATGTGCTCATCTCTGGCGCACTAGAAAATTTCCGCCTGGAGCGTCTGGGTGTGGTGGACCGGAACATCCTCCGTCTGGCCGTGTTTGAGATGCTGCATCTGCCGGATGTGCCAGTGCCGGTGGTCATCAATGAGGCAATCGAGATCGCGAAGGAATTCGGCGATACGCAAACGCGCTCTTTTGTGAATGGCGTGCTGGACAAGATCGGCCGTGATGTGAAGCAGCGGAGGCAGTCTGCGGCTCCGGCACCGGCAGCGCAGAGTGAGCCTGAGACTGAATCTGAGGCGAGCTGATATCTGAATTTCACCGCGAAGACGCGAAGGCGCGAAGAATGAAGGAACTTTAGAATGAGTTTTCTGCTTTAATGAATTCAACCTTCGCCCCTTTGCGGTAGACCTTACTGCTGGAACCCCGGCTGGTAGATCGGCTACCGTCCAGTGCTTATTCACCCTCCTTTTTTCCTCACTCTTCCCGTGGCTGGCTTCTTCCAAAAAATCCTTCAGCGCTTCACGAATCCCGAGATTGATTGGGATGATCTGGAAGCCGCTCTCATCGCCGGAGACCTGGGCCCGAAGCTGGTCATGGAGATCGCGGAGGAGCTGAAGGACAAGCAGAAGACGCTGCATGGGCAGGACATCATCGATGTCACGAAGAAGCACATCCGCTCGATTCTTCCGCCTGCCATGCCGCCTCCGCTGGCCATTCCCGGCCGGCCCAAAGTGATCCTCGTCCTTGGGGTGAATGGCGTCGGCAAGACCACGTCTGTCGCCAAGCTGGGCAACCTCCTGAAAAAGCGCGGGCACAAGGTGCTTCTGGCTGCGGCCGACACCTTCCGCGCCGCGGCGGTGGAGCAGCTCGAACTGTGGTCCCAGCGCATCGACGTGCCGCTGGTGAAAGGACCACCAAACGGAGATCCCAGTGCGGTCTGTTTTGATGCCTACACTTCCGCCATCACCAATAAGGCGGACTATGTACTCTGCGATACGGCGGGCCGCCTGCACACGCGGCACAATCTGATGGAAGAGCTGCGGAAGATCCGCCGGACCCTGGCCAAGAAGGATGAATCGGCTCCACACGAGGTCTATCTCGTGGTGGACGCCACGACCGGATCCAATGCGCTGCAGCAAGCTCGGGAATTTCAGAAGGCGGTGCCCATCACCGGACTGATCGTGACGAAACTCGATGGCAGTGGAAAAGGCGGCATCGTGGTGCCGATTTACCAAGAGCTGAAGATCCCGCCGCGCTTCATCGGAACCGGCGAAGGCGTGGATGACCTGAGCCCCTTTAATGTGGGCCAATTCCTCGACGAACTACTTTGATCGCAATATCGTAGAAGCAAGAAACACGAAGGAGTTGGCAGTGCGCTTCGTACTGATCTTTACTCTGTTCCTCCCCCTCCCCTCTCCTCCTCATGACCATCTCTGCCACCGCCCCCGTGCCGACTGAGCACACGGATGAAGTGAATGCCCGCATCCTGGCAGTCTCGGAAGACCGCATCAAAGGCTTCCACCGGCGACCCTTTCAATTCGTCGCTGAAGAAAGCGGTCTGCCGCTGGATGAAGTGCTTCTCCGCATCCGTGCGATGCTGGAAGCCGGCGTGATCCGCCGCGTGCGCCAGACACTACTGGCGAACAAGCTGGCCGATGGTGGACTGGTGGCTTGGAAGATCCCGACAGAGAAGCTGGAGGCGGCCTTTGATTTCATGTTCAAGCAGGACCCTTTCAGCGGGCATGTGGTGCTGCGCTCCACGGACCGTGAAGTGAGCGGATCTGACTTCCGCCTGTGGACGACGGTGAAGGTGCCGGTGGGCGAGGAGATCAATGAACACTGCGATGCGCTGAAGCGGCTGATCGGGGCGGAGTCGTATATTGTCATGCGGCCCAAAGGTATCTTCGCCCTGGGCGTGGGCCATGTGCGGCGGAAGACGATGGAGATCGGTGACAAAGCCGATGTGCCTGCGGAGATGATCACCCCGGATATTGTAGAGCTAACCTCCGAGGAATGGGATGTGCTGACGGCGCTGAAGCGCGATCTGGCTCCGTCTGAAGTCGTTTTGGATCCGTGGGATGCCCGCGCCAAGGAAGCCGGGGTGAGCATCGAGCGCTTCTGCGAGATCGCGGAAGGTTTTGATAAGAAGGGTATTCTGGGCCGGTTCTCCACTTTCCTGGAGCACGTAAAGCCCTCGCAGACGGGTGTGCGGGTGACGCGGTTCAATGCGCTTTTCCATTGGCGTGTGCCGGAAGGCATGCAGCAGCGCGCGGGCAGCGAAGTGGGGCGTCACCACATCATGACGCATGCGTATTGGCGTGAGGGCGGACCTCGTTTCGCCAATGCGAACATCATGGGCGTGGTGCATGGCACGGACAAGGCGCGGGTGCTGGAGCACAAGGCGGCGATCGACCAGCACCTGGAGAGCATCGGGATTCCGGTGCTGTATACGAATGTGTTCTGGGGTGGCCGGAGCGAGATCAAGCCGAGTGAAATTTCACCGAAGGTGTATCGGGAATGGCATGAGCTTTGGGGTGGGAAAGAGAATGTGATTTGAGGGGGGTGGGGTGAGGACAAAGGACGGACGGCGTCCGGGCGGGGGTTGAGTACTCCTATTGTCACACGAAGCCACAAAGGCACGAAGGTTAGTGGTTTGGTGACTCGATGCTTTTGGAGTGAGTTTGCGTCGGGAGCGGCGAGGGCCTGAGGCTCCGCGCTTGCGGCGTTGCCGCCTTCCGAAAGCGGTGTGGCGCTGCGCTTCCCGCCGCAGTCCAAAAGGTGAGACGAGGGTGCATACGTGTTCGGCGGTAGATATGGGGTATCGGGTGCGGCCGGACGAGTTTGGAAACTCGTCCTACGGCGTCTGGGGTGCCCTCTAGTTTTGGGTAATTCAATATGGTCGTGGCGAAGCGATATGATCGACAATGCCCACGCACTTGGTGCGCTAGGGTCTTTAGCGTGCAGCGTGTGAGTCAACAAAGACTCAAATCCATCCTGACCATGAAAAACGCCCGCTTCGTCTTGCGACAAAGCGGGCGCTGGCATTTTTTTTGACGTTTGGCCTTACCGGCTTTGGTTAGAAGCGGTAGGTCAGTTTCACCTGAATGGTGTGAAAATCGAAGTCGCGGTCGGAGCCACGGGAATCTGTGGAACGGGCGCGGCTGG
Source organism: Phragmitibacter sp. (assembly GCA_965284365.1). GTDB lineage: Bacteria > Verrucomicrobiota > Verrucomicrobiia > Verrucomicrobiales > Verrucomicrobiaceae > Phragmitibacter. Next base: position 3,759,648 of record OZ260079.1, on the reverse strand, counting down.
AGAAAGCGGCGGGGCCGCTGAGGTTCGTGACGAAGTCGCCATCACCGAAGTCGTTGTAGAGATACTCGACTGACATGGAGACATGCTGGGTGATGCGGGCTTCGAGACCGCCACCGAGGGCATAACCAAAGTCATCGTCGCTGCCGCCACGGGAGCGGACGGTGGCACCCGTGTCAGTCAGGTAGTCGTACTCCACTTCGCCATAGGTGCCGCCACCGGTGACAAAGGCGAGGAGGCGATCCGTGATGAGGTAACCAGCGCGAAGACGGCCGGTGACGAGGTATTCCAGATCACGCTGCTCGGTGTAGAAAGCGGGAGTCGAAGAAAAGCCACTCTGATCCTGGCTGATGTCCGTCTTGCTGATGTCTGCCAGGGCGCCGATCACGAAATTTCCGATCTGGTAGTCGTAACCAAGGTGGGCACCGAAGGTGACGCTCTCATCGAAGTTTCCCTCGAAGTTGTTGCCGAAAGCACCGATGCGATCGCCATAGCGTCCGTCGAGATTGGTGTCGAAGGACAAGTTGCCGTCGTCATCTGGATTGAAGGCGACGCCTACCTGGACACCGACGTAGAAGCCGGTCCAGGAGAACTCCTCTTCCACGGGAGGGAGGTTGACGGCGCTGGTCATCTTGGCCGAATCACCAGCATAGAGCGGGCTCATCAGGGCAGCGGCCAGAAGGGCCTGGAGTTGAATGGCTTTGGGTAGTTTCATGCTTTGTTGGGTTTGTCTTTTAGGCGTGTGAAGCTGCGCCAGGGATTCATCTAACCGATTCACTTTGAGAGCGAATGGCGCAAAATCTCGGGCACGCGTTCGTTCGCCTGTGCGTGTAGAGCCGGATTCAGATTCTTCCGCAAATATTCTCAAAACCCTGAGCTTGGTGTGAGGGCTGCTGACCTTTTCGGTAACACTTGCGCCGTTTCGAGCGTAGATTCTCCAGACTCATGGCAAATTTCATCATTCCGCGGCAGCCACTCTCCCGCCGCACCGTTCTCCGGGGACTGGGCGCCAGTGTGGCTCTGCCGTTTCTGGATGCCATGCGATCGACCGCTAGGGCGGCGAGTTCCGCGGCACCTCCTGTGCGCCTGGGGGTGGTCTTCATGCCGAACGGCGTGCCGCCGAAGCTCTGGACGCCAGAGGGCGCGGGTAGGGACTTCAAATTTTCTCCCCTGCTAAAGCCGCTGGAGAAGCATAGGGCGGACATCAATGTTTTCACGAATCTGGGTCACCGCAACTGCGAGGAAGGTGATGGCCACTACGCGAAGACGGCTAACTGGCTGACGGGCACGCCGATTGCGAAGACGACAGGCAAGGATTTGCGCTGCGGGGTGAGCCTGGATCAGATCATCGCGCAACGTCGCGGGCATTTGACGCGGCTGCCCTCGCTGGAACTGGGTACGGAGCCGATCCATCCGGGCGTGGATTTCAACGTCAACTACACGACGCTCTATGGGGATCACATCTCCTGGAGCACGCCGACGATTCCGCTGCCGCCGGAGATCAATCCGCGTTTTGTTTTTGATCGTCTTTTCCGTCAGAATCACCGCACCCGCACGGTGTCCGCGCAGGATCGGAAGAGCATTCTGGATCTGGTGATGTCCGATGCGAAAGGGCTCCGCTCTCGCGTGGGCAAAGAAGACCAGCAGCGTGTGGATGATTACCTGGAAAGCATTCGCAATGTGGAGCAGCGCATCGAGGCGGATATCAGCCGCGTGGCCACCGGGGAGAATCTGAATCCGGCGATGGCGGGTGAGATCACCAGTCTGGACAAGCGCATTCAAGCGGCGCTCGCGGCCAAGCCCCCGGAAGCGGGCGGGCGTATGAGACTGGATCACACGGAGCACTCGCGTTTGATGCTGGATCTGATGACGCTGGCATTCTGGAGCGACAGCACGCGTGCCAGCACGTTTATGTTTGGCTGGGCGGTGAGTGGACGCAGCTTCTCTTTCCTGCCGGGCTGCACGAACGGTCACCACGACAATTCGCATCACGACAATCACGAGGATAAACTCGAGCAATACCGGAAGATCACGACGTGGCACCTGGATCAGTTTTCCTACATGCTGGACCGGATGAAGTCGATCAAGGAAGGTGACGGCACTTTGTTGGACAATACGCTGCTGCTTTTCGGCTCCAGCATGCGGGACGGCAATGCCCATGATCCGCATAATTTGCCCCTCGTCGTGGCCGGCCATGGCGGCGGCGTGAAGGGCGGTCAGCATTATCAGAGCGATCCCAAGACGCCGCTGTGCAATTTGTATCTGAGTTTGTTGCAGAAGTCCGGGATCGAGATGGAGCGGTTCGGGGATAGCAGCGGGGCGTTTGATCTGGCGTGATTTGATTTTTCTCACCCAAGGGCACGAGTGGTGGAGGGTATCAAATGGCCAAATCCACCAAAAAGTTGTCCAGCAGGGTCTTCGTTCGTTCTTGACGCTGGGTTCGCTTGGCTCTGAAATAGACGCCTCTATGAGCGAAGCGTTTCCTGATATTCCGAAAATCCAATTTGAAGGGCCGAAGTCCAAGAATCCCCTCTCCTTCAAGCACTACAACGCGGACGAAGTCGTCGGCGGCAAGAAGATGCGGGATCACTTCCGTTTCGGCGTGGCTTACTGGCACGCCATGCGCAACACCCTGTCCGACCCCTTCGGCGGCGGCACCTCCCAGAAGCCGTGGGATGACGGGACGGACAGCATCGCAAACGCGCAGAACCGCGCCCATGTGTGCTTTGAGTTCATGGACAAGCTGGGCATTGATTATTACTGCTTCCATGACCGGGATATCGCTCCTGAGTGTAATTCCCTCTCCGAAAGCAACGCCGCGCTTGATGCGGTGGCGGACACGCTGGAAGAACTGCAAAAGGCGACTGGCAAGAAGCTGCTGTGGGGCACGGCCTGTCTTTTCGCGCATCCCCGCTACAATCAGGGTGCGGCGACCAGCCCGAATGCGAATGTCTTCGCCTATGGCGCGGCTCAGGTGAAGAAGGCGCTGGAAGTGACGCATCGCCTCGGTGGTGAAGGTTATACCTTCTGGGGTGGCCGTGAGGGCTATGCCACGCTGTGGAACACGGATTTGAAGCGTGAGATGGATCACCTGGCCGCGTTTCTGCATATGGCGGTGGATCACAAAAAGAAGATCGGCTTTACCGGCCCTTTCTACATCGAGCCGAAGCCGCGGGAACCTTCCACGCACCAGTATGACTCGGACAGCGCCGCGTGTTTGAACTTCCTCCGTCAGTATGACCTGCTGGAGCACTTCAAACTGAACATCGAGACAAACCACGCTACGCTGGCGGGTCATACGATGCGCCATGAACTGGAAGTGGCGCTCGCCGCTGGAGCCTTGGGTTCCATCGACGCGAACACGGGAGATGAACTCATCGGCTGGGATACGGATCAGTTCCCCACGAACATTTATCTCACCACGCAGATCATGCTGGTGCTGCTGAAGATGGGTGGGTTCACCTCAGGTGGGCTGAACTTTGATGCCAAGGTTCGCCGTGAGAGCTTCGAGCCGGTGGATCTCTTCCACGCGCACATCGGCGGTATGGATGCCTTCGCCCGTGGGTTGAAAGTAGCTCAATCGATTATCGATGACGGCCGTCTGGAGAACCTCCTGAAGCAGCGGTATAGCACCTTCGACAGTGGCATTGGCGCGCAGATCGAAAGCGGGTCCGTGGGCTTTGAGGAACTCGAAGCGTATACGCTGAAGAACGGCGAACCGATGATCGCGAGCGGTCGTCAGGAGATGCTGGAGAATTTGATCAACGAGTTTATTTGAGATTGATAGGCGTCAGGTCCTGACGCTCGTCTTTTCAACAGATCGTTACCTAACAGACACCGGCGACTGCTGGTGTCTGTTTTTTTATGGGTCTCACTGTGCCAGGAGCTTCCATGCCATTCCCAGCAAGGCACAGCCGATTAGAACTGGCATGAGGCCTATTTTCCAGCGCTTCTTCTCGACCAGGGCGAATGCGATCAGCGCTGTGACGGCGACAAATGCATCCATGCCGCCCAACAGACCGCTTCCTGTTTCGGATCTCCAGCCTGTGGGCCACAAGGCATGCCAGGCGAACCATACGGCGAGATTTAAGATGACTCCAGTGACGGCAGCGGTGATGGCGGTGAGTGCGGCGCTGACGCGGGGCATGGCGCGAAGTTGCTCGACGTGCGGAGCGCCGAGGAAGATCATAAGGAAGCAGGGCACGAAGGTGGCCCAGGTGGTGATAGCTGCGCCGAGGGTGGCGGACTGCCAGGGTGCCAGGGCGCCGGGTTGATTCCACCCGCCCATGAAGCCAACGAACTGCAGGACCATGATGAGCGGCCCGGGTGTTGTCTCCGCGAGGCCGAGGCCTGTCATCATTTGCGGATGCGTGAGCCAATGATGCTGCTCCACCGCCTGCTGTGCGACATATGGCAGCACGGCATAAGCTCCACCGAATGTGACCATGGCCGCTTTGCTAAAGAAGACGCCCTCTTGTGCTGGCGTGCTTTCCCAACCTAGCCATGCACCCAACGCGATCACGGGCAGCCACCAAAGTGTAACACAGAGAAGAATGATACGCAGGGCGCGCCCCCAGGTGGCGCGTGGCACGGGCGGGAGTTTCAGATAACGCGTGCCGTTTTGTTCTTCTTCATCCGCATCGTCTGAGCGTGTGTTTGCCGGGAAGTGCCGTGGCGCCAAGCCATACCCTAGCCCGCCAATCACGCCGGCTGCCAGGATGATGAACATGAAGGAAACCTTTCCAAAGAAGATGGCCCCGAAGGACGCTATTGCCACGATCCAGAGGGCTGGTGTCTTCAAGGCTTTGCGGCCAATGCGCAAGAGTGCGGACAAGACCACAGCCATGACGGCGGGCATGAGGCCGTAAAACAGTCCGGCCAGCCATGGAGCGTTGCCGCCCGACACGTAGAGCCAACTTAGCCCATACAAGAGGAGTGCGGCGGGCAGCACAAACAAAGCCCCTGCGGCTACGCCGCCGCGCAAGCCGTGCAGGCGCCAGCCGAGATACGTGGCCAATTGCTGGGCTTCTGGACCGGGCAGGAGCATGCAGAAATTCAACGCATGCAGGAAGTGGTTCTCCGAGATCCACCGCCGCTGCTCCACCAACTCCTGATGCATGATGGAGATCTGTCCCGCTGGCCCGCCAAAGCTGATGAAGCCCAGACGCAGCCAGTAGCGGAGAGCCTCGCGGAATGTCGGCGGGACTGGGGCTTTTTCTTCTTCAGGCATGTCAGTGATAGCCTCTGACATAAAGGCATCCTCATTCATGTGCCACTGGCAACTGATGAATAGGTCCCATGTGACCAATAAGACACATGGGACCTATCGGATGGGGTGACGTCTTGGTCTATCCTCAATCGTGGCTTTCGTGGTGACAGTGGCCTACTTTTTTTCTTTCTCCATTTCGGCGGCCGCTTTCGCTTTCATCTCGGCTCTCTCCTTGGTCTTCACTGCTTCTGCCGCTGCTGCCTTTTCCTTCGCCTCTTTCAAGCCGGCTTCCACCAATTCAGGCGAAGGTAACTTGGCGCTGTAATGCACGGCGCGGTGGCGATTGTCATCGAAGGCGAAGTGCAGCCATTGTTTGTCTTTGCTGACGAAACCATCCGGGTAGTTCATGCGGCCCTTTGGACCGTCCACGCTTTCAGCCTGGAGTACGCGCTGATAGGGCCAGGTCTTCATGCCATCGAAGCTGATCCACATGGCCATGGGGCTTCGGTGCTTGCTGTTGGGATTGTGCAGGATCGCCACGGCATCGCCACCCAAGGAATACAGCGTCGCTTTGCTACCGGGGTTGGGGATCTGGGTCAGGCCGGCGAATTCAGGCCAGGTCTTTCCGCCGTCCTTCGACTCGGCTTTATATAGCATGCCGCCGAGACCATCGCCGCGGATGATCATGATGATGCGTCCGTCGCTCAGTTCGACGATGTTGTTCTCCGCCCAGCCGAAGTATTTGCTGTTCGGCGTGAGGCGGACATTCCCATGCTCCGTCCAAGTCTTCCCGCCATCGCTGCTCATGATCACACCGTTGCGTGGATTTGACAGGTCGCGGCCCAAGGGCGCGCGATCCTTCTGATCGTCCGGCCCGACGTAATGCTGAAAAGGCACCAAGATGCGACCGTCCTTCGTCACAATGTGATTTCGCATGAAGGTGCGGTCTTTCAGACGCCCCGGCACCTCGACAGGCTGGCTCCAGGTCTTAAAGGAATCATCACTAGTGAGGTACCAGGAGCGCCAGTCATGAGCCCAGTGCTTCGAGTGCGTGGAGTAGAAGAGCGTGGCACGACTCCCCAGGATCATGAGTTCTGTTGGCCCCTGGCCAATGGTCTTGCCTTCGCGAGGAAAGCCCACATTGAATGCCTCCAGCGGCGTCCAATTCTTGCCCTGATCTGTGCTGCGGGTAACGCCCGTGTAGTTCAGCGGACTCGGTTCGATGTCACCACCCGCCAGGATGAAAAGGATCCAGGAACCATCCGGCAGCTCCCGCAGCGTGGTGTCACACACCATCTTGTTAGGTGTGATGCCATCATAGGGTATGCTCTTGAAATCCTGCTTTGCATCTTCGGAAGCCTGGGCCGCCCACTTCGCATCCGGCACGATGGACGAAGGCAGCTTCGGCGCGTAGGCCTTGTTCACGATGTCCCTGCCCAGCTTTACGCGGCGCTTCACTTCTTCCGGATCCATGGTGAACTTCCCTTCTGGAGGCTTACCCAGCATGTCCGCTTCCGTGAACTTTACATGCAGGATCTCGGCATCGGTGTGGCGGTTCCAGTCATACAGGATGTGAATGGTGCCATCCGGCGCCTGAAAGCCATCGGGGTAGGATACCTCCGAACGATCATCGATGAGGAAGCCTTTGCCCCAAGTCTTGCCGTCATCATCGGAAAGGAAAGCTTTCAGGTTCGATCTGCGTGGCAGACGCACATCGATGGGCCCGTTTTTCACCAGCAAGAGTTTGCCACTCGCCAGACGGCGGATGAAGAATCGGGCACTGGGATTCTGGATTTCCGATGGCTTCGGCTCGGTCCAAGTCGCGCCTTTGTCGGTGGAGGTGCTTTCGCTGATGCCGTCCTTCGTGCGGGCCAGCATCCAGAGGCTGCCGTCCTTCCGCTCCACAATCATGTGCTCGTCAAAGTCTGTGCCCGGAAAGGCCACGCCGCCGCGCCGCGTCCAGGTCTTTCCCTGGTCGGTGGAGGCGAAGACATTCGCCATGCGGATGGCATCGAGATCCTTGTGCGCGTCTTTGAGGATCTTGGGTCCGATGCGATCGCGCGTCCAAAGCGACACCGGTAGCAGCCAGTCGCCGTTGCTTAGTACCGTTGGCTTGTTCAGGGTGCAGCCATCGGCAAAGCGCACTGGCGCGGTCCAGACGGGTTCCGCTGCATCTGGATCGTCGCAGCGAATATACCAGTCGCCACAGCGTCCGTCGAAGTAACCGAGGCTTTGGTCAAAAAAGCACCACAGGCGACCTTGGGGATCGGTCCAGAGATTCCCTACTAGGGCGCGGCGTTGTGGAGAGTTTGGCGGATCGGTGGGGTCAATGACTACACGCGGCTTTGACCAAATTTTGCCATCATCATCACTGGTGGCCAGCATGAAGAAACCATTCGGCGAGTCGCCGTTGCCCACCCACGCGGCCCAAATGCGGCCCTTGGGTGTGCGGTCCATGCCGATGATCATATTGCCCGGCCTCACCTGATCATCATACTCAGGGCCCGGCTTGGTATTGATGACTGGCGGCTCCAGCGCCAGGTCCAGCATGGTCTTGTCCGGCAGTTCCTGGCCGAAGATAGGCAGGCTGAGCGCGCCGAGGAAAAATGGGAGAAAACGCATAAGAGGAAAGAACCATACGCGCCCAAACAAACCCAGCCTTTCGTGCGAAAAGTGTTTTTTTCGAGACGACACGCCTGCTAGTTTTTCGTTAACCAGCCCGATTTTCGAAACCGCCAACGATTTCCGGCATCGTCTCGCCTCACCATGCCTTCACCACTGACCCAGCCTCCTTTGCCGTCGTTCATCCTGGGTATTACTGGGAACACCGATCCCGTGGGATATCAGCACGATCCCACCCTGCCGGACACTGCTGAGATTATCGTGTTGAAGCAGACGCTATGGCAGGTGCTGGACTGGCTCCGGGGGAAGACGGCTGCGGGGCAGCCAGTCAAAGCCTGGCTTGATCCGGTTAAGCGAGGTTTGATCCGCGCGCTGCCAGCAACAAAGCCCATGGTATCTCACGAGACTTCCGAAGAGGAGTTACAGAAGCTCTGGAGTCCTTTGGACCTGGGGGACACGCTGATCACCGTGCTCACGTCCCTTGCCCCCGGCATAGACACGCTTGCGGCCGAAGTCGCACTAGACTATGCCGATGCGCAAAAAGCGGCCGGGCAGGAGGTAACAATCCTTGTCCGCGCCGCCCTCCCCTTTCCTCTCGACGACCTGCGGCAGTGTTCCACCCTCCGCCCACCGGGCTCGCCAGAAGCCTGGCCCTCCATTTCGAGGCGCTTTGAGAACGTCCTGACAAGAATACAAGCGCAACAGGGCTTCTTTGAGCCGCGTGATCTCTTCCATGTACCTCTCCAGCAGGATGTGGATCCGGAAGAGGCCCGTGATCCTGCCGATGATCTCACTGCGTCGGAACCAATGACAGACGGAACAGGAGCCCGGCTGCGCTGCAATCTCCGCTACCGCGCTGCAGGAGAATATGTTGCTGCTTACAGTGACATTCTGCTGGCAGCATTCGATCCGGTGTATGAGCGGGACCATCCTACAGACTACCGTGACCCGTTTGTGCCAGGCACTGCCGCCATTGTCGAAGTGATGCGCCGTGGCCTCACTGACGGCCTCCTTCCCATTCCGCAAACGATTGCGTGGGGTGATACCGGCCCCGTCCTGCACATCCCCATCGCGCGGCAGAAAAACAGCGCGGGAAACCTGGCAAGCAGCACGGCGCCACTCCGCCTGTTGCAGCCCTATGACATCAAGCCCCGGGATGTGGATGATGCCGATGATGCGCATCCTTTGTGGCAGAAGAACGGCGACCGTGTGCTGCGCTCCATTGCCGCCAACCTGAAAACCGTTCACGAAGAATTCAGCGCGGAGGCGGGAGTTCCAGAAGATGCCGACTCTGCACTCGCCGATCTGCTCGCGGATGCCTCGCCGGCTGAACCGAGCGCTGCAAGACAGGCGGTGGAGAAATGCGCCACCTATCCTTTCGCAGGCTATGCCAACCTCCTGGCACTCATGGACCGGTTCGCCTGCGGGTACAACGGTCGCGTGCAAGCCCACAAGAGGCTGCTTTTCTTTACCGCAATCGCTGGTAGCCTTTGCTTTCTCGCCTCCGGCGGTGATGTCCGGGATCTGTTCAGTCATCCTGGCAAAGGCATGATTTCCCTGGTGGCGTTTGCCTGCGGCGGTTTGTTGGCCTGGTCCGCGTATCGGACACACCAGGAGTTTACGCGTCAGCGCACGGATGACCGTCAGTTTGACTACCGTGCTGCCACGGAGGGACTGCGCGTGCAATTCTATTGGTCGGTGTCCGGGCTGTTTGCCTCCGTGGCCAGTCGCTACGTAGAGCGGCTGCGGGGAGAATTAAGTTGGATCCGCTGTTTCATCAGCAGCGTCTCCTTTCCCTACAAGCGGGCGCGTGACTGGTTCCACAAGCTTTCGCTGGAGGAGAAACACAGCATCCTCCAGGCGGTCTGGACTGGTTGGATCCGAGATCAAAGCCACTATTTCAACACCACTCTGAACGGGATCTCATTGAAGCGAGACATCCTCAAGCTGCATTCCCGCACGCTTTTCTTCGCCGGTCTCATCATCAGCACACACAGCATTCTCGCCGTGGCGCATCTGCTCCCGTCTTCGCTGATTCATGCGGGGACGGGAACAATCCTTCTTTCCTCCCTGCTGCCCATTGCCCTGTCTGTCATCATCTTCGCGAACTGGTTTGCCCTGCCAAGCCCCCTTCGCAAAAAATGCGACTGGACCTTCTGGGCCAATCCGCTTCCAGAACTGCTGCCCCATCGTGATCCCCGCTTCTCCAGCCAGGAGACAGGCATCCCCAACACCCATACGCTCAGCGACAAGTCCCGGCTCTTTAGCTATCGTGTCTATATCGCGCTTACCAGCACCGGCCTGGCATTCATCGCCATCTTTGGCACGCAGGTATTGAGTTGGCTGGGGTGGCTTCCACCTCTAGAGGAGAGCGCCACTTCCAATCTTCCTGCGGCCATCTTCAAAGTAATCGTCTTTGCTCTGAGCGGCTTGCTGATGGTGTGGGTGCAGCAGAGTTTCATGGAGGAGGATGAACGGCGCTACTCGGCGATGTTCACGCTCTTCCACGCTGCGGAGCGCCGCATGCTGGAGAAGCTGATTCACCTGCGCGCAGCGATGAATGATCCGCAGCCCGCGGTGCCACCTAATGACATCGTTGAGGACATCCAGTCCCTGCTACAAAGTCTGGGAGAAGAGTCGCTCACGGAAAACGCAGAGTGGCTGATCCTGCGCCGCAGCCGCCGCCTGAAGCCCCATACCTTGAAGCCTTGAGTCTTACATCTCAACTCGCGGGTCCCGAAACCAATCGGTGTACCACCACAGCGAGGATGGCGCCCACAATAGGCCCGACTACAGGAACCCAGGCGTAGCCCCAATCACTATCCCGCTTGCCCGGAATAGGCAGGAGGAAATGCGCGAGACGTGGCCCAAGGTCACGTGCTGGATTGATGGCATAGCCGGTGGTGCCGCCCAAGGAAAGACCGATGCCAAAAACGAGCAGCGCCACGGGGATGAGCCCGAGGCTGCCGAGTCCTACCGTTGCTGAGGGCACATCCCCCGCCACCCCGGCTCCGCCACCAGCGGCTGCGCCGCCGAAACCTTCCGGCCACTGAATCTTCGCTTCTGTCATGAGGAAGATGGGAAGGATCAGCATGAACGTGCCAATGACTTCGCAAAAGAACGCCTGTGGTATCTTCCGAATGTTAGGCGCAGTGCAGAAACAGGCCAGCTTGCCATTGGCGTCGGATGACACCTTGAAATGCTCACGGTAAAAGAAGAAGACAATGGCTCCGCCGACCATTGCGCCGGCCAATTGCGCCAGGATGTAGGCAGGGACGGCGGCGTAATCCAATTTCCCATCCATGGCCATCGCTATCGTGACCGCTGGATTCAGGTGCGCCCCGCTAATAGGCGCGGCGCAAAATGCCCCGATATACACTGCAAAGGCCCAACCCGCCGTGATGACAATCCAGCCTCCGCCGTTGCCCTTGGTCTGCGCCAGCACCACATTGGCGACCACGCCGTTCCCAAAGATGATGAGGATGGCCGTGCCAATAAATTCCGCGATGGTTGGATTCATAGATGCGCTAAATCCCTTTGATAGTTGGAAACGAAAAAAATGAGAAGCTCAAAAGCAGGGCTCAGGCTGAATGACTCACTTTAGCCCTGACGAGCCCGGTAATGTCGGGCAGTTTCCGCGAAGGCTGTCAACTGAGCCGAGATCCATAACTCATCACGACCAAGTTCTGCCGCCATCAATCGCGCCACCTCGGGCGCCATGGCGATCGCGGCTTCAGCATTGAGGAACAAAGCCCGCGAACGCCTCGCCAGAAAGTCCTCGACCGTGCGTGCCATTTCCGTTCGGGCCGCCCACACCACTTCCGCACCGGTGACGGGCAGCGCAAGGTTAAGCACTTTTGCAAGCAACGGATCCGAGTGCGAGAGTTCCTGGATCGCCAAGGCATCGGAGCCATACACTTCCAGGTGCCCGAAATTCCCTGCGTTCCGGTGATAGCCATGCAGATGCAGATCTTTCGTCACACAATCGCGGTCCGGGAGACGCGCCAACACGACCACGTGGTCAACCGCATCCTCTGCCATCTTTCGGTAGGTGGTCCACTTTCCTCCGGTGATCGTGAGCAGTCCGGACGCGGAGATATGAATGGTGTGATCGCGGGACAACGCTGCGGTATTGGAGGCGTCACCTGCCTTCACGAGCGGGCGGATGCCGGTGAAGATGCTTAGAATGTCAGCTCGCGTAGGCGGCTTTTCTAGATAGCTCGACGCTGTCTCGAGGATGAACTCAATCTCTTCCTCCATAGGCGCTGGCTCCAGGGTGGCTTCTGGGATCGGGGTGTCGGTCGTGCCAATGAGGGCATGCCCATGCCACGGGATGGCGAACATCACGCGGCCATCCCGAGTGTGCGGCACCATGATGGCGGTATTTCCAGGCAGGAACTCCTTGCTCAGCACCAGGTGAATGCCCTGGCTCGGCGCAATCATGGGTGAGGCCTGCGGATCATCGGTCTGACGCAGCGCATCACAGAAAGGCCCTGTCGCATTCACCACCGCTCGCGTCTTGATCTCATGCGTCTGCCCGGTTTCCATGTCCTCAAATGTCAGGGCATTGAGATAACCTTCATGATCTTTTCCCAGTCCAATGACCTTCGTGTAATTCAACACACAGGCACCCTGCTCCGCTGCCGTCTGCGCGAGATTCACCAGCAGCCGTGCATCGTCGAATTGCCCATCGTGATACTTCACCCCGCCGCGCAGCCCATCGCGTTCCAGGGTCGGAATCAGTTCGAGCACTTCATCGCGCGAGAGGATCTTGGACGGGCCAAAGCCATACTTTCCGGCCAGCATGTCATATACCTTCATGCCGATGCCATAGAAAGGCGCCTCCCACCATGCGAAGTTCGGCACGATGAACTCCAGATCATGCACGAGATGCGGCGCATTTCGCAGAAGCAGGCCTCGCTCTTTGAGCGCTTCCATGACCAGCGAGATATTCCCCTGCTGCAAATAGCGCACGCCGCCATGTACCAGCTTCGTGGAGCGGCTGGAGGTGCCTTTGCCGAAATCATGCTGCTCTAGCAGCACTACTTTGTAGCCGCGCGACGCGGCATCCACCGCGATGCCCATGCCCGTTGCGCCACCACCCACGATGGCCATGTCCCACGGATCCTCCCGTGAGATTACCTGGCGGAGTAAAGATTCACGCTTCATCTAATTCGCTTGTTTAGTTTTTATTAAACCCGGGCCACTGTCGACTGAGCCAAACGCTAGTGAGCTAAATCGCGAAAGCGCGCTTCGTGCTCAGCTCGCTGTTCTTCGGAAAGGAGGCTGTCAATCTTGTCGCCGAGGTCGTTGGGATCAAATTCCGCTCCCGTAAGCTCGCTATTCCAGTCAGGACCTGCCCGGGCTCCATCATTGGCCATACCTGGCAGCCAACGGATCAGGAACTCGAAGAGGCTCATCTGCACGACCGTATACTTCGCGAATTTTTGCTCCTGAACACCCTGAGCGAGAGACTCCTCGGAGAAGAACAGTAAAACGATCGCGGGAGATCCGTCGGCAGTTTCCTCACCCGATTCGCGATAGGCAGTGCCGTATACGCCAGAGAGGTACCAGACCACTTCCGTTTCCGCCACCCGCCGCAGAAATCGGTCAGCAGCTTCCTGGTTATCTATCGTGTTATGGTCCATGATACCTACGGACTCGCCTTCCCCTTGAGCGTGGATTTCTCTTCCCAATCGGACGAACGACTTAGTGCTTCCTTCCAGCGTGCTCGCCGGTGCTCCGCTTCCTGAGCAGTGATCTCGGGCTTAAAAATCTTATCTACCTGCCAGGCCTTGGCGACTTCGGCCTGATCCTTCCAGAATCCTACCGCAAGTCCCGCCAGATAAGCGGCACCCAAGGCGGTGGTTTCGATGACCTTTGGCCGCACGACGGGCACTTGCAAAATGTCCGCCTGAAATTGCATCAGGAGGTCATTCGCACACGCGCCGCCATCCACTCGAAGTTCATTGATGTCCACGCCAGAGTCCTGCTTCATCACTTCAAGGATATCGGCCACTTGAAAGGCGATGCCTTCCAGCGCTGCTCTGGCGATGTGTCCCGCCGTGGTTCCACGTGTCAGACCCGTGATGGTCCCCCGCGCATACTGATCCCAATGCGGTGCGCCGAGGCCTGCGAAAGCAGGGACTAGATAGACACCGCCACAGTCTGGCACGGAGGCCGCAAGTTCCTCGACTTCGGAAGATGACTTGATGATGCCAAGCCCATCGCGCAGCCATTGCACCACCGCGCCTCCGATGAAGACACTGCCTTCCAAGGCGTAATCCGTCTTCCCCTTCAGTTTCCACGCCACGGTCGTCAGCAGCAGGTGCTTCGAGGGCACCGGCTTCTGGCCGATGTTCATCAGCATGAAGCAGCCTGTGCCATAGGTGTTCTTCGCGAGGCCGTCCGAGAAACAACTCTGCCCAAACAACGCGGCCTGCTGATCCCCCGCGATGCCTGCGATCTTGATTGGCCCGTCAAAAATACCGTCCGCCGTCTCCGCATAGATTTCGCTGGAGGACTTCACTTCTGGAAGCACTTCGCGCGGCACGTTTAGCACCTTCAGGAGGTCATCATCCCATTCACCTTTCGCGATGTTATACAGCATCGTGCGGGAGGCATTGGTCACATCCGTGAGATGACTCTTTCCCTTTGTCAGGTTCCAGACGAGCCAGGTGTCAACGGTGCCGAAGGCCAGCTCGCCATTCTCCGCCCGCTCTCTTGCGCCCTCCACGTTGTCCAGCATCCAGCGGAGCTTGCTGCCGGAGAAATAGGCATCAATGACAAGGCCCGTGCGTTCCTGCACGAGCGGCAGATGTCCGGCGGCTTTTAATTCATCACAGAAGCCCGCGGTGCGCCGATCCTGCCACACGATGGCATTGCACACAGGTTCCCCGGTTTTGCGATCCCACAGCAGCGTCGTTTCGCGTTGGTTGGTGATGCCGATGGCCGCCACATCGGCCGCCTTGATTCCAGCCTTTTTCAGCGCCTCCTGCGCCGTGGCCAGTTGGGAGGACCAGATCTCTTTGGGATCATGCTCCACCCAGCCTCCCTGCGGATAGATCTGCTTGAACTCCTGTTGTGCGACGGCCAGCATCGCTCCGTCGTGACCAAACACGATGGCGCGGGAACTGGTCGTGCCCTGGTCGAGTGCGAGGATGACGGGCATCGTGATAAAGCGGGTGCGAAAACCCAGCCTGACGAAAACCGGAAATGATTGCAAGCCTCCGCTCAGAAAAGGCGCTGGCCCACTCTCGATGATGCCTCTGGTAGTGCGTCAGCTATCCTCTACCGGGAACTTCAGCAGCCGCTGCGCCTCGCCAAAGAGGAACTTTGTGTCCTTGAAAGGATCCGCGCTCACATCCAGCCAGCGCACATTTCCTTTATCATCCAACAGGAACACACCGTGTAGTCCTAGGCCCTCGAAGTCATCGTAACACCGCCAGGCGCGAAACGTGGTCATGCCCGGGTCGGCCAGCAATGTAAATGGCGCGCCTTTAGCCGCATCGCAGGCTTTGGAGGTCGCTGCCAGATCCGCCGCACTCTCTGCGCCGATGGCAACTATCTCGATCCCAGCTTTCCGGTAAGACTCCGCCGCCGTTGCGAAGGTCTTCAACTGCTCCATGCAATGCCCACAGCCGTTGCCTAAATAAAACAGCAGCACCACCGGTTTCCCAGAGAACTGCTTCAACGATGTCATTTTCCCGTCCGCGGCGCTTAACTCGAAATGCGCCGGGCGAAACGGCCTCCAATGGAGCGGTCCGAGAGAGTCCATGGGTGGCCGCTTCCCGGAGTCTTCTTTAGCGGGCAGGGCTTTCCGCCAGAACTCCGGCAGACCCGACTCCACCGCGATCGCATCCATGCGCTGCACCATCGCGAGATCCTTGTCTGCGGATGATGCGCGATCGGCGAGTTTCAGCAGTGCTTTTTTGGCATCGTCTTTTTTGCCGGCATCCATGAGCGCTTGCACCTTGAGCGCCACGCCTGGGACATCATCACTCAGTTCATTCGCAAGAGTTGCCACCTTGTCCTTGTTACCCATTCGTTCGTGATAACGCAGCAGGCGCGACTTCGGGACGTCCCCCGCTTTGCCAAGTAGCTTCTGCACTTCATCGACTGGCTTCTTTTCCGCTATCGCTACAAGCACTTGCAGTTCCGCTTCCGCTTCCTCTGCGGGAGTCGCCTTGGGCTTTTGTTTTGACTTTTCAGCGGGTTTGCCATCCTTGTTCTGAGCCGGAGTGGCAGGGGTACCTGGGGTTGCAGGCTTCTTAGGATCGGGTGCGGGCACGGGAGCAGACTTCGCCACTTCTGCCGCTGCCACTACAGGAGTCGGCTTGGCGGCATCATCCGGCTTTTTTGCCTCCGCGGCCACATTCTCCTTCTTCTCCTCCGCCACTACAGGTTTCGCGGTTGTCGTTGGTGGCGGAGTCGGCGCCGGTGTCTTCTGCGATTTTAGAACCGTCACGGCCGTCAGCGCCTTTTTCAATCGCGCTTGATCTCCCTTGAAGAACGCGGCGATTCCGACGGCGCGCAGCCGCGTGGCTTCGAGGGTCGGATTCTTTGTCACATCCAAATAGGCCGATTCTTCCATCGCCAGAAGATCATCCCACATTTCATAGCGAACCATTGTGTCCAACAACCTCGTGCGTCCAAATCCCGAGCTGTTGCTCTGCTTGTCAACGGCATTATACTTCGGGTGCCTCGGAATCTCGATCAGGTTCTTCGCGATGCTGATGGCCTCCTTCACCTGCCCGGTTTGATTCAGGGTGCGAACGAGCCACTCGGTGTTGTGCGCGTAGTTGTGAATTTGATCAGGCAGGATCTGCGTGCGCTGCATCCACGCATGATCCACGCGTAAGGCAGCCTCTTGCTGCCATGCCGCGTCCTGCAGGCGGTTCAGCTTTGAAAAAGTATGGCCCGGCATGTGCCACATGTGGGCGATCGCCGGAGCACTCTGACCGCAGAGCGCGGCTGACTTCAGGGCTCTCGCCGGTTTCTTGTCATCCCAGAGATGAATCAGGTAGTGATGCGAGGGATGCATTGGCTCCTTCGCCATGATCTGTTGCACCAGCGCGTTCACTGCTTCGGGGCTCGTCATGGTCACACCTGAGTCTTTGGCTTTCCAGATGGCCCAGGCGAGAAATGCTTTTGCCTCCAGATCATCCGGGTTGTCATGAACGATCCCTTCCAGTGCGGCAATGAAATCCAAGTCCCGTTGCTTTTTGTCGGTTCCCTTGAACTCGAAAAACGCCTGTGTCGCCGTGATCCACGCCTGCTCGCGCGGGCTTGCTTTGTCTTTGCGCTTTACCGCTTCAGCGATGAATCCCTTGGCCCGCATTTCGGTGCCACCATTTGCCATCGAGCAACCCCAGTAGGCCATCGCACAGTCCGGATCCAAATCCGCCGCCTGCCGGAAGGATCGCTCTGCTTCATAATACCAGAAACCGTGGAGCTGACCCACCCCTTGCGTGAAAAACTGCTGTGCTTCCGGGTTCTTTGTCGTGACGGGAAAGCTGACCTTCCCGCAACCTTCAATCAGAAATGCCGCCTGTCTTGGCCCGAAATCAAAAGCCTCACCGTGCACGGAATGACCCGGCAGCGGGTCGGCCGCGTAGATTACTTGGGTAGACAAGCCTAGCGACAGGCAACGGAAGAGCGCTATAGGCGCGAGGAAACGCATCAGGGGATTACGCGGCATCACGACCTATTCTACAGGGAAGTAACCAGCCATCACCAGTCCAGAGTCAGGCGTTTTTCCTTCCCTCTAGCTTTCTCCAGAGCGTCGTGGCATTATTCTGAAAAAATATAGCGCAAAACCGCCTATGCAAGCTCAGCGCAAGTGATCTTGGTTTCTGCTTCAGAGCTCCATGAAAACCAAATCTGACTCTCTTTCCGCCGATCCAGTGAAATGGATTGGCCTTAGCTTGGCCACCTTCATCTTTGGTTTTATCCTGACTACGATTTCTACTCTTTATGTCGGTCTCAAGTATTCCGGCGAAAAGGTCCATATTGATCCTCGAGTTTATCCCGAGGCATTTGATATCCTCAGGTATTGGCGACCAACCGGCGACCCTGGGGAGGACACCAATATTAGATTTCTGATTATGGAAGACAGAGTAAACCGCGTCAGCATTTCAGGAATGAGGTACGCTTTAGAGGCCGCCTTGTGCACGATTGATTGTCTACTGGAAAAACTGCCAAACGCCTGGTTTTGTCTTGTGGCTTCGTTGTGCACACTCGTGTCTCTTTCCACCAGCGCTTGGGGAGCGTATCTAGCGACTAGTCCTGTTTGTTCACGATCTCTGAGATCAACTTAAGTGGATGCCACTAATGCTCCTCGAAACCGCCCGCACAATCTCCCGGCCTATCACGCTCGCCGATGCTTCTGAGGCCTTCGCATGGTTCGGCGATCCGGAGGTCATGCGTTACATCCCCATGGGTCATGACGCCTCTATCGCGGACACTGAAGCGCGCATCGGGCGATACATGAAACACCAGGAGAGTTATGGCTTTGGCAAATGCGTCATCGCCGACCGTGCCACGGGCGAACTCATCGGTGACGCGGGGCTTTATCAGCTTCCGGAGAACATGGGCATCGAGCTCGGCTACCGCATCCGCCGCTCCCACTGGGGCCAAGGGTTGGCGACGGAAGTTGCCATGGGTTGGATTGAGGCAGCACCAGAGTTCATCGCGGACTCGACACTCTATGCTTTCGCACTGCCGGAAAATGCGGCCTCGCTGCACATCATCAGGAAGTTGGGCTTTGCCTATCTTCGTGACGAGACGGTTTATGGCAAGCGAGCTCCGCTTTACAGCATCTCGCTTTCCGTCCCAAACAACGAGGCCTGACGCGCGATTCCCCAAGACAGTTCTCGCCAAGCCACGCCTCCGCGCTACCATCGCGCAATCAATCCCGGCGCCGTAGGACGGATGTCCACATTCGTCACGCCGCAATTCGCGCTCCATTATAATTAGTCGGTCACTAACCATCTCACTCAGCGAACCGCTTCCCGCCATGCCTTCCCTTCCGTTCTTAAGCTCCGCCATAGCCGTAGTGACATTCGCATTTTCGGCCGGTGCCACCACCACTCACGCAGCCGAGGCCTTTTTCTCCGAAGATGGATCGACCGTGACGACCATCGTGAATCTCCACTCCGCTCTCACCGGCATTGTGCAGATCGATATCGCCACGGGCAAGGCGACCCAACTAAAGCTGACCGGCCCCGCCGCCGAGGCCGATGTGGAATGCGTCGCTCAAGGCGCGGAAGGAGAACTGCTCTTCCTTTCCGGTGAAACCATCTGGCTCTACCAGGAAGATGCCGCGCCGAAGAAGGTGACCTCCACGCTGCCTGTGAAGGAGTGCACGGATCTCTTTGTGGATACACGCGAAGGAAGTCCTACGGAGGGCTGGATGTTTATCAGTGGCATCCTGGAAGAGAACGGCAATGTCAGCCCTACCATTCACGCGCGGAAACCCGGTGGGAAGAAATTCGTCCCCATCTTCTGCCGCCGTGTGGATGATGCGCGCGCGGGTGTTTTCTCTGAGGATGGCCGTCTTTACTTCACCAGTTCAGGCGATCTCTGGGAAGGCGCGATCACCCCGGAGTCAGACGTGGAGGAGAGGTTGGGCGTACTGCTCGGTGCTCGTGTGGCCCCTCTTGCGTTTTTGAATACGGACGATGCCAATGGCGGCGGCATGTGGGTTGGTGGCGTGGCGCCTGTGGGCGAGTGGGTCTACGCTCATCTGCGCGGGCATCACATGGGCTCCATTGTGCGCACTCCCATTTTGGAAAAGCCGCTTTTTACGGAAGAGCAACCGGGTTTCCCTTCGCTGAAAGACAGTTTTGACACGAATGCCAAAGCCTTGGCCGATACCGAGATCATCGCCGATAATTTTGAAGACATCCATGGCTTCTGTGTGACCGAGCAGGATGACGGCACAGCGCTTGTTTTCTTTTACTCGTTCCCTGATGAGGAAAATAAAGGGCCTGCCCTCTATCTTTGGAAAGGCGAAGGCGAGCCTGAGGTCATTGGGCACCTTCCTGTGCCAAAAGAGTAAAGGATGGGCTCGCTTACTCCGATGGAGAAGCACGGGAATCGATGATTTCCGTGCGGATTCAGAAGCATCGCTCCTCAGACGGCGTATGATTCTCCACCCCCTTTGGCATGCTCGGTATTTTCGTCATCCTACTCCTTCTCACCATTGTCATCGCCCGGCACGCGGCGAAGCAGCATGACTACGCCATCAAAACTGGTGCCCGCCGTTCTCTACCCGGCGCTCAGACTGCTGGCGAGGCAGCGCGTGAGTTTCTGGATGAACATGGCCTCACGGAAGTCCAGATCAAAGAGCACACAGGCATCCTGTCCGATTATTACGATCCAAAACGCCGCACCCTCTTCCTGAATCGCGCTACCCTTTCCGGTTCGGACGCGGGCACCTGGGCGGTTGCACTGCATGAAGCTGCTCACGCGCTGCAAGACGCGGATGATGGCAAGGCCTTCTCCATGCGGCGGGGGAATATCACCCTCACCCGCTACGCGCCGGCCCTCATCGCTTTTGTCTGCCTTCTGCTCGTCTTCCTGAAGCGGCTTCCCCCGAAGCAAGCTCTCATGATCTGTGCCGCGGTCTGGTTCATTATCCTTCTCATGAACGTCTTCAGCTTGCCGGTCGAGTTCAACGCCAGCAACCGTGTGCAGATCTGGCTGGAGCGTAAGTTTAGCAAGCATCCCGATACCGTGGATTTCATGACACCGTTGCTCAAAGGCGTGGCTTGGCGAGACACCGGCATCTTTCTTCGGTCGCATCTTTATGTGCTCCACGGCGTTTTGCCACTTGGTGGCCGGTTACGTCCCCGGTAGATCCACGACTTCGATCACGACAGCGGTGGTATTGTCCTGACCGGACTCGGAGACGGCTTCTTCCACGAGGCGTTGCGCGGGTAATTTCGCAGCCTGTGCTGCGTTCGGCTCGCGGATGAGCTCTTGAATCCCTCGGTCCCACAGGCCATCCACCAGTCCATCAGAGCACAGCACAATACGGTCGCCTGGCTGGAAGCCAACCGCGCCGAAGTGCGGATCGATGAACTGATGACCGCTGCCTAGCGCTTGTTGCAGGGCATTCTTGCGCGGGTGCGACCGCTGCTCACGCTCATTGATCTTCCCCTGCCGACGCAGCCAGCCCACGTGCGAGTGATCATGTGTCACCTGAGTGATGCCGCCTTCCTTCGGCAGATAGTAGATCCGGCTGTCCCCCACATGACCGAAATAGAGCCACCCGGGAGAAACCCATGCGAGGCTCAGCGTCGCCCCCATGCCCCGGCACTCGGGGTAAAAAAAGCCCATGGAGTCCATGTCCTTTTGAATGCCGTCGAAAACGCTATCCAGGATGTCGGTAAAGCCTGCCGCCAAGTTCTGCGCGGACAGGTTAAAACTTTTTGGCAGCAGCTTCGTGATCTTGTCCACCGCGATGCGACTTGCGAACTCACCCGCTTGCGCGCCACCCATGCCGTCGCTCACGGCGAAAACGAAATCGCTGCCCGCCATCGAAGCCTCGCCAATCTTGCCGAGGTAACGCACACCGGAAGCGTTGAACGTCAGCGCTAGGAAGGCGTCTTCATTGTTCTGCCGCACTTTACCGCGATGCGTCATGCCAGACCATTGCAGTCCTAGATTAGCAGCTGGGATCGGAGTCTCCTGATCGGCCTCGGTCGGGGTCATGTCGGAGTCGGTCAACTTTTGCTCCACGGATGCTTAAGCCTCAGTTGAGGCAGGCTTGGCGTCCTCGGCTTCCGCATGAACTCCAGTTTCAGCGACGCCGGCCTTCTGAGCCTCTTCCTCTTCAAGGATCGTGGCGAACTCAAAGTCGATGATGCAGAAGCGGCCGTCGGATTGACGGTAGGTGATGTTCCGCAGGTAAGCGTCCTCGTGCCGCACGCCGTATTCCTGCAGCTCATCATAAAGTTCCATCATGCGTTTCTCGCCGAGGTGATCCACCCGCGATCCGCAGTTCGTGGTCACCATGTACAGCTTCTCGGGATCGGATTCGATCAAACGTGGCACGAAAGGGCAATCCCGCTCCTCCAGATACCGCAGCACCCGCACCTCGGTTGTGAAGCGCTCCTCAGCCTTCGGCCCACGGAAAACCTTATGCACCCGGCCATCATAGCCGATGCGCACGGTCGCTCGCTGGGTGTCTTTGACTTGGTGCATGGGGTCGGTCAGTGTCTCATGCGTGAGGGGGGATGGCAAGCTCTAGTGGCTCAAGCTACCTCGAGCCGCGCGTGGCCGTGCCCAGTTACTTCTGCAGTCGCTTATTGCCAATAAACATTCCCACGCTCTTCAGAACACGGAGGAATCGCTGCCTCCCAGCCCATCACAGTCAGCACCTCAGTCGCAAGCTTGCGCATCATACTCCATTCGTGTCGATCTCGAATAGCGTCTATCGTCCACAGAGAGGCATCGTTTTTCATGCTGAGTTCCACGATATAACTATCCAGAAGCTCAATTTTCTCGCGTTGAACCGACGTTAGATTTGTAGCTTCATGCAGCATCAAAAACACGTTATGAGCTTGTTCGTGTTCGAGCACGAGTTCGTCAGCAACCTCCGCAAATGTCGGATACAGACGGACTTGCACTTCGAATGGAGCTGCCAAGCTTTGGACTGCCCATATAAAGTTGGACGTGGCTCTACGCATCAACAAACACATCTAGCAGTAAACTCGGTTTAGCAATTTCGTCAGAATTGCTAAGGCACAAAAAAGCCGCTGAGGTTTCCCCAGCGGCTTTGAAGATTGAAGCTTCAGCTTCAAAACCAAATCAAACTTACTTCGCAGGCGTGCCGAACACTTGGACTTCCACGTAGTGGTTCATTTCGTTGGCGGTGTTGCCTTGGCTGTAAAGGCGGACATAACGGCCTTTGGTGCCTTTGCCGTGGATAAGGCGGCCATGATTGGTTTCCGTGTAGGCCAGGTCAGCGCCTTTGCCCATCTTGGAGGAGTCGTCGTGGTCGTTGTTGTAAACGGTGGTGACGTCCTTCTTGAATTCTGGATCGTCGCTGATCTGCACGATCACGTCGAAATAGACGGAAGCTTGCTTGTGGAAGTGCCAGAGGAGGATTTCCCAGATGTCATAGCTGGCGCCGAGGTCGATCTGCACCCACTGCGTGCCAGGGATGAGTTCCACGTAGCAGCCGTCTGCGCCGTCAGCATCGCCGTCGGTCACGAGGTCCAGGGAGCCGATGATCGGCAGCGGATCGGAGCTGGTGACGGGCTTGCCTTTGGCCACGTTTTCGGTGCCCTTTGGCACTTTCAGGGTGAGGCGGGCCTTCACGGCTTCCGGATCAGCCTTTTCCAGGTTCTCGATGTTACCCACGGGAACTGGGGTGCCGATGAACATGGGCTTTGGATAGGTAGGCGTCAGGTCCACGAGATCGCCCGCAGGGACGGAGGCAGCGGCGGAAGGCGTTGCGGAAGAGGATGCGGCGGGCTTGTCGCCACCGGCGGCTTCAGGGGCTTTCTTGCTGTCGCAGGAAGTCAGAGCAAGGGAAACGGCCAGAATGCCGCCCAGAGCGAGGGTGTTGGTGCTTGGTTTCATGGTTCTAATCGGGATCGTCAATTTGATGGTATGGGCCGCACGCAGCAGCCTCGATTTGGCTAAATCTTAAACGGTGAAGTCTTCGGGCTTGAACATCACCTTAGCGCCGGTCTGGATGGACTCGTAAGCCTTCAGCACGGTCACGCAGGAGCGGTAGGCCATGTCTACGGGACAAGTGATGAGCTTTGGATTTTTGGTCTGCACGGCTTCGATGAAGTTCTGCACGTGGGGAGAGTGCGGGTAGCGGCTCAGTACCACGGGAAGCTCATAAGGAACGAGGGCCTTGCTCTCACGCACGTCCGCCACGGCCTTGGCCAGCGGGCTGACGTCATATGATGGCGCCGGGGGTTTGCTCCAGCTCCGGTCATGCTCCCAGAACTTGTTCTTCACGGTCTCCGCGCCCTTCACGATGTAAGGCGGGTTTGCCGTGGCGAATTCGCTCCAGTCTACGCTGGGTTCAGCATAAACCTGATTGTAGGATGGGCTTTCTGAAATGATCGCGGAGCCCTTCACGCCCATGTGCTTCTCGTAGTAGCCTTGGGAACCGGTCGTCGTCAGCACCTGGTAGTAGGCGCGCATAGTGCCGGTCGGCAGCTTGTATTCATACAGGCACATCACGTTGTCCGGCAGTTCGAACTTGGCCTTGGGCTTGCCATCTTCGTCGGGCGAGCCGTCGTAATAGTCCACGCCACCGGCCGCATACACGGACACGGGGGTCGTCTCATACATCCAGTTGAACATGTCGATCTGGTGAGCGCCAAGGTCGGAGATGGGACCACCGCCGTATTTGGCGAACCAGCGCCAGTTCAGGAATTCATCCATGCTGCCGTAGCCATACTTGGCCAGCATGTCTGCAGGAATTTCCAGGCCTTTGGGAGCCTGCAGCGGCTGGCTGGCGGAAACGCCACGGTTCCACTGGCCATAGCAGTGCGTCACGCGGCCCAGCATGTTGGCCTTCTTGATCACGTTCTCGCGCAGGTGAATGTAGCGCGGATTGCTGTGACGCTGGTGACCGATCTGGAAGATATTGGAGCCGAATTCCACACCGGCTTTCGCCATATCCAAGGCGCCTTCGATGCTGTTGGACATCATCTTCTCGCAGTACACGTGCTTGCCAGCGGCAAGTGCGAGACGGGAGAAAGGGGCGTGCAGAAAGTCGGGAGTCGCGATGAAAACGGCCTCGAGACCGGTTTCCTTCTCAAGCAGTTCCTCAATGGTTTCGTATGCGTTCACCGTTTTGCCTTCGACCTGAGCCTGATTGGACACAGGCAAACGACGGGAGGCAGCGGTCAGCTTGTATTTCCAGATGTCGCACACGGCCACCCACTGGATGCCTGGGACGTCCTTGGAAGCGGCAAGGAGGCGCTCACCTTGAGCACCGCAGCCGACCAGGGCGCACTTGATGGTGCGGCCGGGGGCGGTTCCCTGCGCGATGGCGTTTTTGCTCGTGCTCAAAAAGAGCGAGGAGCCGGCCGCCACGGCGCTGGTGCGGAGGAAGTTCCGCCGGTCCATGAAACGGCTCAGGCCGCTGGAGGGTGGCGGGGAGGGAGGAGAAGAATTCAATTCCATAGTCAAGTCGGCGCGAAGCCTAAGGATGGTCGAAGGAATCTGACACACTAACCGGCCGGATGTTAGCCCAGCCGCTTGCGGAAAAGGATTCCGTCCAGAGAAAGATAGCGTGCCTTCGAGGTGGCCAGGGCCGCCGCGATGATGAGCACATGCACGCCAATGAAGACGACTTCCGTGTCATCCGGCAGGGCTGCCAGACCGAAGCCCAGGGAAAGCACTGTGAAACCAGCAAACAGAAGGCTGAGATTCGTGAAAAGACCGATCGCCACCCATATACCTACGCCTAAAAGGATGAAACCGATGGCATTTGCATACTGTTCGCACATGCTGGCTGGCAGGAAACTGTTGTCGGACATCAGCTTCGCGATACGGGCTGACTTGAGATGGTAGTTCTCCATGTTGAAGCTGACGCCGCCTGAGCCATCGCCCGCGCGGAACTTGTCAATACCGGCCATGATCAGACGGAGAGCCACCCAAAGACGAAGCAGCAGGTGAGCAAAGACAATAGAGAGGTCGCAGCACTTATTCTTCCGGACTTGTGTGTCCGCGATTATTTCGTCAGCCATGGGTTGGGTGGTATTATTGTTGGGAATTGCGTGGGAGGCTGAGTTTGGATGACTTGCTTTGAAAATCCACCAAAAATTTTTGACTGTAGCAGCGTCCGGGAATCCCGGGGAAATCCGGGGAACAGAAGGATACTGCCGTTCCCGGCAAAACTTGCCCTTTTTCTTTGCTTGCAGGTTTTCACAATCTCCCGCAACAATGCGGGCGGTTTTTGTTAATCCTATCCATGAGCGCTGATTTCAATACTCCTGAATTGCCAGCCAAAGGCATCATCGAACCCTTGGGCGATGACGACCGTCTTCTCCTCAGCTCCTACGGCGAATTTTTGCCTGTGCAGGAGCGCCAGGTTCTCATTGAAGAGGGCAATCAGCAGAACAGCCTCTACTTCGTCATTTCAGGTACGCTCCATGTGAGCACCACCCGCTCCGGCCGCCAAGTGCTGCTGGGACGCATCACCTCTGGAGAAGTGATCGGCGAAATAAACATTTTCCATCCCAGCCAGGCCAGTGCGACTGTCACCGCCGTGGAGTTTGCCCAAGTCTGGCGCATTGACCGTCAGAGTCTGGAAGACTTCATGAACGTGAGCCCCCTGCCCGCCTCTCATCTCCTCATCGGCATCGCCAGCACGCTGAGCCGCCGCCTGCGCGAGATGAACGAGAAGGTGGCCGCCATGGGCCACATCTAAGATGGTGGTAGCCGGGTGACCGCCCGGCAAGGATGACTATCCTATCGCTGCTGAGAGAGTCATGCCGCCTGAGCCGCCCCCTCCTCCCCGCAGGGTGAAGCGGACGAATGCGTTCGGAGTTTTCTTTTTCCGGCTCTTCATCTCGCCGCATGTCATCATCGGCATCGGCCTTTTATTTGCAATGGCTGGGATCGTGATCTGGCAGCTCGCCGGAAAAGAGACGGAAGTGACGGCCATACGTATCTGGGAGGGACAAACCCAGAAAGGCGGAACGACGCGACATGTTGAGTATGGCAACCCCGTCTCCGGGAAATTAGAACAGGCTAGCATTAACAAGACGGAATATGCCCGCCTGGCTACCATCATGCCTCAAGGTAAAATCATTCCCCCGAAGGAAGAGAAGAACACCCACCCGAAAGTGCGCCTGAAAACCTTGGTAGTCGGGAAGTGGAACTACACAGATGTGATTGAGCAAGGCTCCTCCGGCTGGAAGAGAGTGGGACTCGTGTGGGCTTTTGGAGGTTTTTGGAACCTCATCATGGGTTTCGCGGTTCTGGCGGCGTTTGTCATTCCTGCCCGGGAGAAAAAGCTGCACCGTATCGGCATTGCCGTACCCGGTAAGATCACGGTGAAAACCACGGGCCGCGGAAGCAAGGGCCGGACGCGGTATCTCCTGGCTTACTCCTATACCCCTGTCGGCGAGAGTGCTCGTGATGCCTCCACTGAGCTGGCGGGTGATGAGCAGGATGTTACCCTGGCGGAATGGAATGCCGCCAATGAAGGCGACGAAATTTGGGTTTTGCATTGGCCGGGAAAGGTCCAGCCAAGCGTGATTTACGGTCTCGGACCCTACATTGTGCAATAGCTCCAAGGCTCGCCCGCAAAGATTTCTGTTTGCCAAGGATGAAGCCGCGAGGAAATGGAGTAAATTGTCATCACCATTCATGCCGGGCCTGCCGCAGTCACCTCATTCTCTCGAAGAAGCCCTCGTTCTCTTTTTCGCGCTTCTCATAGGGCACGCCCTGGCGGACTACCCTCTGCAAGGTGAGTACTTGTCGACGCATAAAAACCGCAACTACCAGCCGAAGGCCGGGGAGCCCCGGGTCGGTGGCCTTTGGATTCATGCCATGACAGCGCACAGCCTGATTCAAGCGGGCTTCGTGTGGGCGATATTAGGCCGCCCTCTCTTCGGTCTTGTGGAAGCCGGCGCTCACTTTGTCATCGATAGCCTGAAGTGTGAAAAGGTAATCGGCTTTCATACCGATCAGCTTTTGCACGTTTCCTGTAAAGCAGCCTATGTGATCGTGCTCGTGTATGCACTTGACTGATGGCTTTGATTGCCGGGAGAGATACAAGGGGACAAGTTCACGGCCAATCGTATCCTATCTGACCCCTGATCGATGCAGCGCACCGCTATTCTTAATGTCGTCGGACTGACGCCCCGTCTCATCTGCGACGCCACGCCGCAGATTCGCGCTTTCATGGAGCGCCAGCGCATTGCCCGGGTGCAGCCTGGCATTCCCGCAGTGACCTGCTCCATTCAGAGCACCTATCTTACCGGAAGGCTGCCGCGAGATCACGGGATTGTGGGCAATGGCTGGTATGACCGCGAGTATGCGGAGCATCGCTTCTGGAAACAGAGCAACGCCCTCGTCTCTGGCGAGAAGTTGTGGGAGACCCTGCGCCGCGTAGACCCAGAGTTCACCTGCGCGAAGCTCTTCTGGTGGTACAACATGTACTCCACCGCGGACTTCTCGATCACGCCGCGGCCTCTGTATCCCGCCGATGGGAGGAAGGTCTTCGACGTTCACACGCAGCCGCTTGGCCTGCGGGATCGCATCAAGAAAGATCTCGGAAGCTTCCCCTTCCCGCACTTTTGGGGTCCGGCATCGAGCATCAAGTCCACGGCGTGGATCGCGGAGTCGGCCAAGTGGGTGGAAGAGAAATGCTGGCCCAGCCTGAGCCTCGTTTACCTGCCTCATCTGGACTATGACCTCCAGCGCTATGGCCTCGACTTTGAGAAGATCAAGCCCGCTCTTGAGGACATCGACAAGGTGGTGGGCGATCTCATCAGCTTCTATGAGAAGCGGCAGATCAAAGTCGTACTCCTTTCGGAATACGGCATCACGGATGTGGATCGCCCGGTGCATCTGAACCGTCTGTTCCGCGAGAAGGGTTGGCTCTCCATCAAGGAAGAACTTGGCCGTGAGACGCTCGACCTTGGCGGCTGCAAGGTCTTCGCGATTGCCGACCATCAGGTGGCTCATATCTATTTCAACGACTTCTCGATTGCGCCGCAGGTCATTGAGCTTCTGCAATCCACTCCCGGCGTGCAGCAGGTGCTGGGGAAGCAGGAGAAGTTCTTTGCAGGGATCGACCATGCGCGCAGTGGTGATCTTATCGCGGTTTCGGACTTCCGGAGTTGGTTCACTTATTACTATTGGGACAACGACAAGAAGGCGCCGGACTTCGCCCGTTGTGTGGATATCCATCGGAAGCCTGGGTATGATCCCGTGGAACTTTTCATGGATCCCGCCCTCAAGCGGCCCAAGCTGAAGATTGCCCGGAAGTTGGCGCTCAAGACGCTGCGGTTCCGCACGCTGTTTGATATCATTCCGCTCGATGCCACGCTGGTGAAGGGATCGCATGGGCGGGTACCGGATGACCCGCAGGATTGGCCGGTGCTGATTGGCGATCTGCCGAATCTACCACGGTCAGGAACGCTGGCAGCTCATGAGGTCTTTGGGCATTTGCATGAGCATTGCTCGCGGGGCAGCGGGTATAATAAAGTTGGAGTTTAAAGGGGGGGCTAGTGCGGTTGGCCTGTTGTACTGGCCAAGAAAGGCGCGTAGTGGCAGTGAGGCGTGCAGCAATCCGCGTTATTGCGTACTATGTAGTACGGAATGGCGGAAAAATTGTTTTCTGTGAGGGGAGCGTCTGGTGGAAGTCGGCGTAAAATGGGCATGGAGGGTGGCATACCGTGAAGGTGCCAGAGGTCCTGTGGGTTGCAATGGATGAGGGGGGCAGTTGAGCCTGGTCCCGGTGTTGCAATCGTCAGAGGATTTGCCTATTTATGCGGGCCCTCGTTTGACTGCGGAGTTTGTTCGCGAGTCAGCGCCTTTTTCCATTCCTCCGTTTATTCGTTCCTATCTATCCTCATGAGAGCCCGCCTCATCAAAGACTTCCGCTTCGAAGCGGCGCAAACGCTGCCCAATCTGCCGGGTGATCACAAGTGCAAGCTGATGCACGGGCATAGTTTCAAGATCGAGATCGCGGTCGAGGGTGAGGTGGATCCGGCAATCGGCTGGGTCTATGACCACGCCAAGATTTCACGGGCGATGGAGCCGCTGTTGGATCGGCTGGATCATTCGTATTTGAATGAAGTGGAGGGATTGGAGAATCCCACGATTGAGATCATGGCGGCGTGGTTCTGGCGGAAGCTGGAGGGTGATCTTCCGGGGCTATGTGAGATTGTGATCCACGAGACGCCGACGGCGCGGTGTGTGTTCCGGGGGGAGTTTTAGAGGGGGGTGGGCGGTGATTTGAGGGGGGGGGCGATGTCTGTGCCTGCGCGTCGGAGCAAGCTCTTCCAACCACAAAGCGGCGGCGAGCCGCGCGCACTCCAGATCGTGTCTTCGCGAGGCACGTTTGGGAGGTGTTTTTTTCCTACTAAAGCAGAGAGTCCAGCTGCCGGGCGAGGGTGAAGTCTAGGGTGGTGAGGCCTTTGGCGGAGTGGGTGCTGAGGCGGACGTTCACCTTGCGCCAGAGGAGGGTCACTTCGGGGTGGTGGTTCATGGCTTCGGCGGCCTCGGCGGCTTTCTGGACAAAGGCGGCGCCTTCCAGGTATTGCTTGAAGGTGTAGGTGCGGGTGATCGCCGCGCCCTCGCGGATCCAGGCGGGGATCGTGGCCAGTTCTTTTGTGAGGGCCGATTCGTCAAGGAGCGTCGCCATGCCGTCCAGCGTGCCACAACCGGCTTTTCCCGGCAAGGCCCCGATGGCTGACCACAGCCCTTTTTATCTTGCAAGGCTGGACGGGCCAACTATAACACCTATCCCGCCTTCCTCGGGCGGCACACGCATTTTTTTATCTCAACTACCAACCATCGCACTCACATGGGCCGTCTTTACAACAACGTCGTGGAAACAGTTGGCCGCACTCCGCTGGTCAAGCTCAACAGGGTCACTGATGGCGTGGATGCCACCATCGCGCTGAAATGTGAGTTTTTCAATCCGCTCGGTTCCGTGAAGGACCGTATCGGCATGGCGATGATCGAAGACGCTGAGAAGCGTGGGGTGCTGACGAAGGACACCGTGATCGTGGAGCCCACGAGTGGCAATACGGGTATTGCGCTGGCTTTTGTGGCAGCGGCGAAGGGTTACAAGCTGATCCTGACAATGCCGGAAACGATGAGCCTGGAGCGCCGCACGCTGCTGGCTTTGCTCGGTGCTGACCTGGTGCTGACCCCGGGCGCGCAAGGCATGAAGGGCGCGATCGCCAAGGCGACGGAACTGCTGGAAACCACGCCAAACGCCTGGATGCCACAGCAATTTGAAAACCCAGCCAACCCAGCGATTCACGAGGCCACGACTGCCGAAGAGCTCTGGGATGACACGGACGGCAAGATCGACATCCTGGTCTCGGCTGTCGGCACAGGTGGCACGCTGACTGGTTGCGCTCATGTGCTCAGCAAGCGGAAGCCTTCGTTCAAGGCCATCGCGGTGGAGCCTGAGGCCTCCCCTGTCATCAGCCAGACGATGGCTGGCGAACCCCTGCAACCCGGTCCCCACAAGATTCAGGGCACAGGCGCCGGTTTTGTGCCGAAGAATCTCGATCTGCCGTATGTGAGCGAAGTGATCAAGGTGTCCAACGACGATGCCTTTGCCATGGCTCGCCGTATTGCCAAAGAAGAAGGTCTCCTGGTGGGGATTTCCACGGGCGCCAATGTGGTCGCCGCAATCCGCGAGGCGCAGAAGCCTGAGAACAAGGGCAAGTTTATCGTCACGATTGGTTGCTCCACCGGCGAACGTTATCTCTCCACAGCCCTGGCCGACGAGGCGCGCGCGAAGGTCGGAGCCTAGTTAATCATCCGCCTGAGCAGAGCCAGTCAGTCCTCCCCCACCCCCGTCTCTACGTCCGGCAATCCGCAAGTTTCCTCTCATGGTCCCAAGCAAGCCCGCTACCCCCTCCTCACGCCCGCCAGAAATTGTGGACGTTCCGCCCACCAATCCGACCGAGCAATTCCTCGAGGAAAACTACAAAAAGATCCTCCTGGCGGTGCTGCTGGTGGTGCTGGCTTTGGCCGTGTGGCTGAGCTTGCGCTACTTTAATTCCCAGAAGGAGCAAGATGCCGCGGCCCGCTTCACCTCGTCCAAGACAGTGGAGGACTACGATATTGTCACCCGCATGTATCCAGGCACGGCCGCAGCAGGGAATGCTCTGCTGATGAAGGCCGACCTCCTCTGGAAGGACGGCAAAAAGGACAGTTCCATCAGCACGCTGCAGGAGTTCGTGAAAAGCGAAACCTCCCACCCCATGCACGCCGCCTCCCTGCTCGCGCTGGGCAGCAAGCAGGCTGCGACGGGTGGCTACCCCGCCGCTCGGGAATCGTTTGAGAAGCTGGTTGCTGAGTATCCCGATAGCGAACTGGCTCCTGCCGCGAAGATTCAACTCGCCGATCTGCTCTGGGCGGAAGGGAAGATTGAAGAAGCAAAGAAAGCCCTGGACGCGCTGCCTGGCCAATATCCCGGCAAGATGCAGAGCTTCACGGAAGAAGTGAACCGCCGTGTAACGATGCTGAAGGCTGGCAACTCCACCACGGAAGTAGATGCTCCGGCGCCGCCGCCTCCTCCGGTGAAACTGCCAGAAGTGAACCTGCCTCCGACGCTGGATCTGCCACCGGGGCTTCCTGCGGCGCCATCCGCACCCGCGCCTGCACCTGCGCCGGATGGAGCGTTGACGCCTCCGATGCCGGCGCCTGCGGCTACGCCGGCACCAAGCCCTGCAACTACGCCTGCTGCTCCGGCTCCGACTCCGGCGGCTTCGCCGAAGCCAGCGCCAACTCCTGCAGCGCCTGCGCCTCCTCAACAGGAAGCGCCGAAGCCTGCGACGCCGACGCCAGCTGCTACACCAACTCCGGCTCCAGTTCCAGCGGCTCCTACACCTGCGCCGACTCCGGCGGCACCGGCACCGGCAGCAACAACACCCGCTCCTGCTCCCGCTGCAGCACCAACGCCGGCACCCGCGCCTACTCCGGCTCCAACGCCTGCACCTGCAGAGCCTGAGAAGAAGCCTTAATGGCTCGGCTTTAGAAGAGAACCAACGATTTTAACGGCAGAGCGGCTTAGTGCCCTCTGCCGTTTTTTGTGCCGAGATGGTGGAACCTTTGCACAGGCTATTCACTAAGCTGCACGCATAAGTCATTCGCTAGAACGGGTAGAGAATCATGGCGGGACGTTACTGCGTCGCTTTCGCTTGCTACGATGAATCTCGACCGGTGAGAAAGGGGCGTGGAAGAAAGAGACGTCCGACACAACCCCATACAGGGTTGTGAATTTCGGGCTGCATACCCAAGGTTGCGTCTGTGCGCAACCTTGGGCTATACGGCGGAACGCCGTTGGCGTTCAGGAACTGCGGCGGCAGGATCTGCCTCCTGAGCACGGGTGGGAGGGACAGCGTCCTCAGATTGTGCTGCGATGCGAATAGGTCGGTAAAAGCTCAAGGCTTCATGGGGATAAATGTAGGTGGTCACCGTCACACTGGCCCGGCTCGTGATACGCCACCGAGCAGTCGTTGCCAGCATCATCAAACGCATGCGTATCGGACGCGAAGGTGATCGAGGCGGAGATTGGGAAATTTTTGGAGGAGTTTCCGTGGCCGTCATAAACCGTGCCTGATAGATTGAAGTTTTAACGGAACGCTATAGATAAAATGAGACTATGGGTTTGCTTAGCTTTTTAACCTTTGGCCTTTTTGGACGGAAAGAACCTGCCGAGCAGCGACTGCACCCCGCTTTTGAAAATGGTGAGAACGAGGATTTGATCCATCGTCCATCTGGCATGGTTTTTCCTAGTTGGATAGATACACGCTATCGCGCAGAGATCCGAATATACGATCCAGAAGCGACCAATTTTGGCGTCATCTATGATGCGCCCGGTAATCTTGCGATCTCTGTATTCATTTATCAGAATCCCGGAGCGTCCATTACCTCCGAGATAGAGACGCTGAAATCACGGATGGTAGAGAAAAATTTAGCCAATCCTGAAGCACTCATTCGCGACACTACCAGAGGCAATCTGAAAGGATTGCTCATTCTGATGAATTACGACAATGGCGACAATTTCTTCTGTCAGATCTTTGAGAAGGACGGCTGGTTTTTGAAGATTATGATCACTTACCCAGAGGACCAGGAGGAAGCGCTGGAACAGGAATACTTCAGATTCCTGGATGAATACCCCTGGCCCTGATCATAGGCCTTTAAGCAAACCCGGCTACGCTGCTGGCGCTGCTGGTGCCGAAGGTTTCTTCTTCCAGGCCCATCTTTTGCATCATCTGGACGAAGAGGTTTGAGAACGGGGTATTGTTGGTGGCGTCGCAGGCGATGTGCTGGCCGTGATTGAAGCCGCCGCCGGCGAGGAGGATGGGCAGGTTACGCCAGTCGTGGCTGTTGGCATTGCCGAGGTTGCTGCCCATGAGGACCATGGTGTTGTCCAGGAGGTTTGAGGAGCCCTCGGTCTTTTGCTTGAGGGAGCCGAGCAGCTTCGCGCAGGCGGTCATCTGGGCTTTTTCCACGAGTTCAAGCTGGCGGAGTTTTTCGGGATCCTGGCCGTGATGAGAGAGATTGTGGTGATCGATGTTCACGCCATCGACGGGGGGGACGTCTCCCCTGCCCTGCACGAGGATGGTGATGAGGCGAGTGCTGTCTGTCTGCAGAGCGAGAGGCACCAGTTCGAACAACAATTGCATGCGGCCGATGATGTCGGCGTTTTCGCTGATATCGTTGGGCGCCTTGGCATCTACGACGGGCTTGGGTTTGCGGGCCCAGTCTTCAGAGATGGAAAGTTTGTGCTCCATCTCACGCACGGACGTGAAGTATTCATCCAGCTTCTCACGATCCGCCTGACCAAGCCGTGCGCCCATGCGTTTCGCTTCGGCAGAGACAGTGTCCAGGATGCTGCGGCCTTCCTTCAGCTTCCGGAGTTGCGTGTACATCTCCGATGATGAGCCGGTGGTGAAGAGCTTTGCGAACATGATCGAAGGCCGGGTCTCGGCCGGGATCATGACGCCGCTGCGGGTATAGCTCTGGCTGACGTTGTTCGTGCCCAGAGAGAGCGAGGAGTAGCGTGTCTGGATGCCAATTTTCTCCGCGATATACTGATCGAGGGAAATGCTGTTGCAGAATCCGCTCAAGCCGGGATGCCGTGCGGAGGTGAGCCAGGTCATCTCGGAGGAATGGCCATCCGCGCCGGACTGCTCAGGATGGGAGAGACCAGAGAAGACCGTGAAGTTGTCACGATGGTCTTTGAGAGTATCCAGATAAGGCGTGGCCTTGTAGGCTTTGCCGGTTTCCTTGGGAAAGAAGGCCGGACCGTAAATGCCAAGACTGGTGCAGATGGCGACCATGCGCTTCGGCGCCTGGATGGTACTGGCAGCAGAAGCCGCTGTGCCGGAGGCGGCGGCGAGCCGTGACTGAGGCCACATGGCATCCAGAAAAGGCAAGGCCAGGGAGACGCCGGTGCCCCGGAGGAAGGAGCGGCGGGAAAGAGCTTTCGGCTGGATGTTCATACTAGTCGCGATGATTTGTCAGGTAATGAATGGGCTTTTCGGATCTACTTGGACTGGAACGTGGGGCTTTGCACGATCTCACAGATGAGGGTACGGAGTCCGCCGCCTTTCTTCTGGGTTTCTGCGACGATGGCTTTCACGGAGTCACGATCCGCGAAGCCGACCCTGGCTCCGGTGCCGTAAATGAGGAGTTTCTCGGTGAGGGATTCTGTGATGCGGCCGGACTCCTGGCGAAGCAGCTTTTTGTATTCGCGAATGTCCTGAAAGCTCTGCCCATCCGGAAGGGCGCCGCTGGCATCGACGGGCTGACCGAATTTCGTGTAGAGCCGCTTCATTTTTGTATTGGGCACTTTCTCCGACTTGCCCTTGTCCTGGGAGCGGTACTTGTCCCGAAAGCCACCGATGACATCGAAGTTCTCCAAAGCGAAGCCGGGTGGATCGATCTTGCTATGGCAGCCGGCGCAGGATTCCACATTGCGATGCAGAGCGAGTTGCTCGCGTACGGTTGTTGCGCCACGCGTGTCCGGCTCGAGGGAGCCCACTCCCGGAGGCGGGGGAGAAGGTGGCTGACCGAGAATGTTCTTCTGCACCCAGGCGCCGCGCAACACAGGAGAAGTGGTGGTGCCATTGGCAGTGACCTTCAACACGCTGGCCTGCGTGAGGAATCCGCCGCGAGGGCTATCGGCGGGGAGTTTCACTTTCCGCAGTTTCTCCCCTTCCACGCCGGGAATTCCGTAGTGGATGGCGAGGCGGCTATCGAGCATGGCAAAATCCGAGTCCACAACGTCCGTCACGGGAAGGTCGTGCTTAAGCATCTCGGAGAAGAAACCTTCGGTTTCATCCTCCATGCAGACGCGAAGGAGATCATCATACTCCGGGTAGAGTTTCATGTCCGGGCTGGTGGCGTCGATGTTGCGCAGGCCCAGCCATTGACCGGTGAAGTTCTTCACGAAGGCACTGGCGCGGTCATCCTGCAGGAGGCGCTCGGTTTGCTGCCGCAAGATGTTGGGTTTAGAAAGCTGACCGTCTTTGGCAAGGGCCAGCAGCGTGTCATCCGGCAAGGTGCTCCAAAGGAAATAGGAGAGGCGGGAAGCCAGCGCGTAGTCATCAAGCTTGCCCGGTTTCACTTCCTCAAGGAAGAGGAACTGCGGCGCGGTGAGGATGGCCTGGAAACCGATGCGCATGGCGTTGAGATAAGACTGGTTTTCGTCCAGTGCTGCGTTGGTCAAGGCAATGTAGGGGTCAACTTCGCCGGGTGTGATGGGGCGGCGGAAGGCGCGTGTGGCGAAACGTTCGAGCACGGATTTGGCGCTGGCCCTGGCATCGCCGGGCTGGAGTTCGTAGGCGGTGTTGCGGTCCTTGTTTTTCCCCTTTTCGTCGAGCTTCACCAATGGCGTGTCGCCAAAGAGGGCCTTCATGCTGGCGGGGGGCCATTGCATATCGACAGGGCCTTCGATTTCCATCCATTGCACGGCGAGACCCGGGGCGCCCAGCTCGCGCGCGGAGACACTGTAGACATTCTTGCCATTCTCATCCTGGCCGGTGTAGATGGGCTGAATGCGGATGTGCTCGTTGCGGCGCATCTTGGTGGTGAACTCCACGACGCGTGGTTTGTCCGGCGGCATGTCGAACCAGGCGAGCAGATGCTTGGCTTTGTAGTCGTCGCCATAGACGCGCATGGGGGTATTTTCGCCCTGGCTCTGGAAGCCGTAGGCGCTGATGCGGATGCGATATTTGCCGCCCGGAAAAACACCCAGCTTCGGGAAATGGGCCATGGGGTAGTTCTGATCGAAGAAGACGACGGCTTCCATGTCCTTCAGCTCGCGCAGGAGATATTTGTGCGCGGTCTTGGGGTCGTTCGGATTGGCGCGCTGGCCTTCGGGAGTATCGAGGTTTTTACGGACGGTGGGTTCGTCCTTGATGTAGTGACGCGCCTTGATGGGGGTAGGTCCGGGCCCCATCTGAATGGCGGCATTGACGGCCTCCGAGGCGGCTTCGAGATAAGTCTCGATCTGCAACTGCGAAAGTCTTAGGCCATCGGCCACAGTATCGAAACCATAGAGGCCTTTGTCTTCCGGCAGCATGCCAGCGAGGGGCAAGTCAATCTCCAACAGGTCGTGCACGGTGTTTTCATATTCCTGCCGGTTCAGGCGGCGCAATTTGGTGCGGCCTTCCTTCGCATAGCGCTCCTGATCGGTGGCGCGCAAGGATCCCGCAACCGTTTGCAGCACGGTCTGCACTTCCGCGGCACTGGGGCGCTCCATCACTTTCTTCGGCGGCATTTCACCGGAGAGGATTTGGTCATGCATCTTCACCCAAAGCTCGTGGCTCGCAGGCGTGCCGGGTTCCCACTTGAGGGATTCAAGATCGACGCCGCCTTTTTTTGTCTCGCGGTCGTGACACTCGAGGCAGTGTTTTTCGAGGAAGACCTTTGTCTCTGGGGCTGAGGCCGCCGGAAGAGACGAAGGCAACGCGCCTGCAAAAAAGGAGGCACCGAGACAGGCGACAGTTAGAGTGAAAGACGGGGCAGGTCGGCGGGCGGGCATGAAGGACGGCAGGAGGGACGAGGGTATCCCCAACGTGCCCATCATGACGGAATTATCGTAAATTGGAAGGGAGAAGTCCGAGACCTTGTCAGGAGAGGCCGAGGAATCGCTGCTGAATCTCCAACTGCCGCCCTTTTTGCTTTACACGAGGTGGATCGTTTGTAATTCCATCGACAAGCTCCACCAGCCCAACAGGATGCAAAATTTTGCCCACTGGCCATCCCTCCGGCGTGCCGCCTTCAGGCTGCTCCCTGCCCTGCTACTTTCCCTGCCTGGATCCATGCTGGGCGCCGTGGCGGATAGCGGTGTTGCGCTGATCCGCTCGCGGGCAGGTCAGGCCGACGCCCAAGCCACGCCGCAGCCATTTGAGAAGGCGGAGGTCTTCGCGATCGTGACGCATGTTTATAATGCCGCCGGAACTCGAACGATCGTGGAGAACAACCGGGTGGCGGCGATTGTACGCTGGGGCGATGTCTTTGAGCGGCCGCTCGTCGATGCAGCGGACCGGGCGGCGATTGTCGCCAAACAAGCGGAGCTAACGACCCTGTCCCAGAAATATCCGCAAGTAGGGGCGCACCTTCAAAAGCCACTGGCGGGATTGCAGGCGGCACTCACGCAGATGGACGCGGGGCAAATCCGCCTGCGCGGCGAGTGGATGGCGCGGGCCAACTATGAAGAGATGGTGCGGAGCGAAAATGCCGCCCTCGCTGGTGAGAAACGAGCCCGGGGCATGAACACGGCCGAGGAGACCTCGAAGGAGAACCAGGAAGCTGCCAAGAATGAGGCAATGGCGGAAGAGGATGCCGCCCAGCGCGCTGCCAACCTGAATCTGCGCACATCGAATCCCGCCGGGATGTTTCTCTTGTACATGTTCTCCTCGCTGGACAAGAGTTTGACGCAAAGGGAGGGTCAGTGGAGTTTCCTCCCCGATTCGAAAAAGCTGATGGCCGACTTGAGCCAGATCTATTCTCTGCCTTTGGTCGGTGGTTACCATGCGGAGTATTCCTCGGGCTCCAGCGCCTGGGATGTTGCTGTGATGCGCGTAGGCGATCAAGAAGCCAGCGCAGCCGTCATGGTCGGTGTAGCGCTGCGGTTTGACGGCAAGACATTGCTAAACCCGAAGGCTCTGGAATCGATGCGCGCGCGGCTGGAGACGCAATGTCCTGGCACGGCAGAGTGGCTTCCTCTGGCCTTGGTGAGCGCCCGGTCGAAGTGGCAACTTCAGCCCAAAACTGCAAATTACGTGCGCCGGATGGCTGTCCTGCGGCAGATCAATGGCATCTGGTGTGAAGCTTTTCTGGGACCGCAGGAGTTGGATGATGACGGCCACGAATACCGGGTGTTCGCTGTGGCGCTGTATTGATGAATCCCTCGAAGTTGCCGCTCATGGACTACTACTACCCTGATGACGCCATGCAGCCTGTGGGCCCTCTGCCCGAGGCGGCGCTGAAGGCCTTGCATCAAGGTGGTGTCATCACGGATGATACGTCCGTGGCCGCGGCAGGAGCGGAGAATTGGGTGATTTACTCGAAAGTGTTTCGTCCGGCCACGCCTTCGTTTCGGGGACAAGAACCTAGGGCAGTTGGGCTCGGGAATGACATTCTACCGGAAGCAGTCAGCCCTCCGCTGGGGCATGATTCTGCCGCTGGTGAGTCAAGACAGGCACCAAGAAAGCGGCAAGGGTGGCTGATCGGGGGGGCCATTATGGGGGGCATCGTGACCCTCGGCATGGCCGCGTGGTTTTTGACGATGCGATCGAGTGGCTCTGGCTCTGTGACCGCCCCGGATGCGGCTGCCCTGTCGGCTGCGCCCAAGCCGGAAGCAGATGGCGTATCCAATGCCCAAGCGCTCAGCTCTTCATCTTCATCTCCATTTAAAAATACTGCGCTGGCGGCGGCGACTGGAGAGACTGAAACACCTGTGAAAGAAGTGGCGCCGAAGCCGAAACCAGCACCCGGCCTGCCCACGCATGCTTTGGCGGAGTGGTATGAATTTGGTCATCATCAAGGGAAGGATGCTGTCGCCGTATTCTCCCTCTTTGGCGAAAAACCGCGTCCTACCAAAAGCCAAGTCCTGCACCTGATCCGCAACTTCAGAGTGGAGATCGGCGGCAGCGATCAGGAAGCGGTACAGTTGTGTCTGGACGGGTATCAGGATGGCCTGGAAAGCAAAGCTCCGCGATATGCCGTGGCGGCAGATCAGGCAGAAAGCATCCTGCCCGAAGCCATGCGAGGGTATGGCCGCTTCCCTGCTCTGGATGATCCCGTGGCGTATGCGCCAGAAGCGGCACCGGAGCCTGGCAATGCCGAGACAGACGTGCTCGATCATGTGATTGCCGCGACGGTGTGCATCGAAAATCCCGAGGGTTCTGGCTCTGGTTTTTTCATCACACCTAATGTGATTTTAACGAATCAGCATGTCGTGGAAGGTTTTTCTAAACAGACCATCCGCATTAAAGACAAAATCACGACGGAAGGCATTGTCTTCGTGGTAGCGCCCGAATACGACGCGGCCCTTGTCGTCGTGGCGGTGTCGGACCATCCCTACCTGAAAGTTGGAGATTCAAATCTTGTGAGGGTAGGCCAAGAGATCACCGCAGTGGGTTATCCCATTGAGAGTAAATTCAGTGCCACCACGACATTCGGACGGATCAGCAGTACTGATCGAAATATTGACGGGAATCCGTGTTTCCAACTGGACCTATCGATTAACCACGGAAACAGCGGTGGGCCCCTAGTAAATAGCGCAGGGGAGGTGATTGGCATAAACACCTTTGGCTTGGGAGATTACAATGTCGATCGGTTCAATTTCGCCATCAAGATCAACGCACTTAGGGAGTTTGTGGAGAGGGGGCTCTCTCAGCTTGATGAGGACCTGGAAAAGCATCGGTCGAAGTCAAAACAAAAGTAACGCCCCGGACGGGTCCGTAAAAGCGTCCATGGCGGCTTGCGAATCGGAGGTGATGCGACGCGCGCGCCCCTTAGGGCCGGTCGCAATATCACTTGATTAATTTTAAGGCCATGCAATGATCGGTGTGGCGATAGCGCCTGTCAGGTTAGGGCATGGTAGTCATCAAGTGAGTTTGAATTCGGTGATGATTTGAAATCCCACATTGGGAAACAGTCTGGGACTATACAGTTCAGCTCCGCATTTAAACTTATGAATACCAAAATGTACGTCGGCAATCTGTCGTTCGACACCACTGAAGCAGACTTGCACGAACTTTTCGGCGCTCACGGCGGCGTGACCGAAGTACACCTTCCTTCCGATCGTGACACGGGCCGCCCTCGCGGCTTTGCTTTCGTGACCATGGACAGCGCTGATGCCATGAATGCGGCTATCAACTCCATCAATGGCAAAGAATTTATGGGCCGTGCCCTGACCGTCAACGAAGCCCGTCCTCGTGAAGAGCGTGGTTTCGGTGGCGGCGGCGGCGGCGGTGGTCGCAGCGGCGGCGGCGGCGGCGGTTTCCGCGGCAAATCCGGTGGTGGTGGCGGCGGCTACGGCGGCGGCGGCGGTGGTGGTGGTTACGGCGGCGGTGGCGGCGGCAAGGGCGGCTACGGTGGTGGCGGCGGCGGCGGCGGTGGCCGTGGCAATCGCTACTAAGTAAGTCTGCACGACAGACCGCTCCGGCGAATCTGACGTGCTCACCCAAAAAAATACAAGTTTAAGCCCACATGGCTCTCCTGCCGTGTGGGCTTTTTTGTGCCCATAAATAAAGGGCGTCGGGAAGACGCAGAGATAAAGAAATACTATTTCTTGGGATCTGTCACACACAGGATGGATCTCCCGTCTGGACTGGTGATGAAACAGAATCAGGATAAGAATCAAAACCAGAACGCGGCCCTCAAAATTGTCGTCATCGGGGGCAGCGGCCTCATTGGCTCAAAGGTCGTAGCCAATCTTCGCCTGCTCGGCCATGACGTGCTGGCCGCCTCCCCTTCCAAAGGTGTCAACGCCCTCACGGGCGAAGGCCTGGATGATGCCTTGGATAGGGCTCAAGTGGTGGTGGATGTGTCCAACTCGCCCTCGTTCGAAGACGAGCCGGTCATGAATTTCTTCCGGACTTCCGGTCAGAAACTCATGGCTGCAGAAAAGAAGGCTGGCGTGGGGCACCATGTTGCTTTGTCAGTCGTCGGCACGGATCGCATGCAGGCGGCCGGATACTTCCGGGCAAAACTGGTTCAGGAGAACCTCATCAAGGCCTCTGGCATCCCTTACACTATCGTGCGGGCCACGCAGTTTTTTGAATTCGTCGGCGCCATCGCTCAGGCCACCACGAGCGGCGCAAACGTGCGAGTGTCTTCCGCGATGATGCAGCCCATCTTTTCTGATGACGTGGCAGCGGCTCTGACGGAGGTGGCCGTGGCTGCACCGATCAATGCCACCCGGGATCTGGCAGGTCCTGAGCCCATTCGCATGGATGATCTCGTGGGACAATATCTGAAAGCGCATGGTGACAACCGCGAGCTCATCGTGGATGACCAAGCCGGATACTTCGGCACGCCGGTGGATGACCATAGCCTGACGCCGGGAGCCAATCCCATGCTGGGGAAATCGCACTTCGTCGAGTGGCTCAAACAAAGTGCGGCAGTCAAGTAATCAAGCCGACTACAGCACTATTTTGATTGAATATTATCCGATCATGAAAGCATTTTCACTCCTCCCTATTATTGGCTTCTGCTGGTTCGCGACTGGTCTTTGCGGTGTGTCGGTTCACGCGGAGGAAGCTCCCGTCACCATCACGGAAATCGCGAAATATCCGCACCCGGAATTCCCAGATAAAGAGATTCTGGTGAAGCGCATCGAATTGAAACCGGGCGGATCGGCTCCGCCGCATGTGCATCCCGGAATGGTCACGGGTTATGTGGAAAGCGGCACCTTCGAGTTCCAGCTGAAAGGCGAACCACTCAAGATCCTGAAAGCTGGCAATACTTTCTTTGAGCCGCCCGGCAGCCATCACATGGTCGCCAGAAATGTAGATACTGCTTTGAAGGCCGTCGTGATTGCGTTTGTGATCCATCCAAAGGGAGCGCCGCTATCGACGCCTCTGGATGGACATGGACACCAAAAGCCGTGAGACTAAACTCAAGCTTTCCTCCCTCATGCTTGAGACTTTCAATACCCATCGGCAGAAGCTTTTCGGTATCGCTTATCGCATGCTGGGCCGCGTCTCTGAGGCGGAGGACATGCTGCAGGAAGTCTGGCTGCGCTGGCAAAAGCAGGAACTGACGGAGATCAAGTCCCCACAGGCCTGGCTAGTCTCCACGATGACGCGTTTATGCATCGATCATCTTCGTCTCGCCCGGCATGAACGAGAGACTTATTACGGGGTGTGGTTGCCCGAGCCACTGGTTCTAAATCAAGAAAGTGTGCCTTCAGCCGAGAATCATGCAGAACTGGCGGACTCTCTCACAACTGCCTTCATGCTCATGCTGGAAACGCTGAACCCCACAGAGCGGGCTGTTTTTCTTCTGCGAGAAGTCTTTGAATATGACTATGCCGACACGGCCGCGGCGGTGGGCAAGTCTGAAGCAAACTGCCGTCAGATCGTGCGCCGTGCCAAGACACAAATCACCACGCAGACTCAGGACGGCGCCGCGCCGAATGAACAAGCGCGCCGCATCACCGAACAATTCTTTGCAGCTACCACTTCGGGTGAGATGGGCGATCTTCTCGCCCTCCTCATGGAAGATGTCACGATCTATAATGACGGAGGTGGTAAGGTGAAGGCCGCGGGCTTGCCCATCCGCACGGCGGACAAGGTGAGTCGATTCCTCATCGGGATCCAGCGCAATCTGCCCGCGGATACACGGGCCCAGTTTGCTGTCATCAATCACATGCCTGGGCTGCTCCTCCTCTCCCAAGGTCACATCTATGCGACCATGTCCTTTGAACTCGCCGAGGGACGCGTGCAAAACATTTACGGCGTGTGGAATCCTGAGAAACTGGCTCACTTGGGCAAAGCCAAGCTGGATGTGTAAGCAGATGCCCTGGTCTGCTCGTGTGTCGGACACCTGCATTTGACTCGCGTCTCCCGCTCCCGAAGCTGAGCGGGAT
Organism: Phragmitibacter sp.; assembly: GCA_965284365.1. Classification (GTDB taxonomy): domain Bacteria; phylum Verrucomicrobiota; class Verrucomicrobiia; order Verrucomicrobiales; family Verrucomicrobiaceae; genus Phragmitibacter. Next base: position 3,716,020 of record OZ260079.1, on the reverse strand, counting down.
GTCCCTCAGTTATATGTCTTCCAAGTTCACCGGAGCTTTGCGTCATTGGCGGCAGAGACCGCTCGTTCCCATTGCCCTGGTGCTCATCGTCCTGAGCTTGATCGCGTTCGTGGAAATCTCTGAGGACATTCATGAGCATGAAGACCATGAGTTTGATCGCGCAGTGCTTCTCGCCATGCGGGATCCGACGGACCCAGCGAAGCCGTTGGGTTCCCTGAAGATTCAGGAGATGGGACGCGATCTCACGGCCCTCGGTGGCTTTACCATCCTGAGCGGACTGACTTTCGCCTCCATCGGCATTGCGTTCTTTCTGAAGAAGCCCCGCATCGCCGCCATCATTGCGGTGGCGATTACGGGTGGCATGTTTCTAACCAGCGGTCTGAAGAAAGGCTTTGACCGTCCTCGTCCCGATCTCGTGCCACATGGTGTGGTCGTGAGCAATGCCAGCTTCCCCAGCGGGCACTCCATGATGTCCGCTATTGTCTACCTCACGCTCGGCACTCTGCTGGCCCGCACGCAACCATCGCTCAAATTCCGCATATACCTGATCTCGCTATCCGTGATCGTGACAGTTCTTGTGGGAGTGAGCCGCGTGTATCTAGGCGTTCACTGGCCCACGGATGTCATGGCAGGGTGGGCCTTCGGCGCTGCCTGGGCACTGCTGTTCTGGCTTATCGCGAATTACGTTGATCCGCGCTCAGAGCATGCGACAAAGTCGTGAGGAGGGAGTCCGATGTGATCACTTTTGTGATTTACGGGCTTCCGCCTCCCGCATGCGTTGCACCTTCGGCTTGTAGCCTGCTCCGAAATTCACCTGCGTAGAACGCAGATGGGTGAGCAATTTCTCCCGCATGGCATTGAGCGTGTCTTGGTGCGCTGCGTCCTGGGAAAGTTCGCGCTCTTCCAATGGGTCGGAATTCAGATCAAATAGGTACTCCCGCGTTTCATCGGCCCAGTATTTGTATTGGCCATCGCAAGCCATCATGCGCAGCGGGGCCTTATCGCCGATCTCGCTGACGGCGATAGGCCTCACGCGTTCCGCTTTGCCCGTCGCGATCGGGAGAAGGGATTTGGCAAAGCGCCCCGGTGTGAGTTCACTGCCCACTGCCTCCACAATCGTGGGATAGACATCCATCATCTGCACGGGCGCCTTGCTCCGGCCTGACTTGATCTGCCCAGGCCAGCGCATGACCATGGGCACACGAACGGATTCTTCATAAAAGCGTCCCTTTGTCAGGTAGCCATGGGCACCCATCATTTCCCCGTGATCGGCGGTGAAGCAAAAGAGTGTGCTGTCCCAGGTGCCGCGGGCTTTCAGTGCTTCCACCAGCCGGGCCACGCAGTCATCCACGAGCGCCATTTTTCCCAAGTAGTTCGCCAACATGCGGCGTGTCTCCGCCTGATCCAGCGCACGTCCATCGCGTAGATACCTGTCCGGCACATTCGCTGGGAGCGTGAGTTTGTCAGAATCAAACATGGAAGCATACGGCTCCGGTGCATCCAGCGGCGGATGCGGCGAATGCAGACTCACCACCAGGCAGAGAGGTTTATCCTTTGCCTGAGCCTTGATGAGATCCACGGCGAGTCGTGTGGTGTAAAAGTCGTGGTAGTCCTCAGCCGATTTCACCACGCTGGCACGTGGCTCGAACTCGCCTTTGATGTAGCGCCCATGGATGTCATTTCCAACTGCCTCTAGTTGGCCGATCTCACGCAGGTATTGCGAGTAGGCATCGCGGCCCTTGGTGGAGTCGGGCGGTCCGGGAATGTCTTCCACGTGGTCGAGCCCAAGTGCTTTGAAAAACGCGCCGCTGTTCTTGAAATGTTCCTTCCATGCCGGGCCTGCTGTCCAATGGGTCTTGCCAATTTGCGCCGTGGTGAGGCCCGCCCGTTGGATGTCCTGAAACATGGGGGCATTCTCCGGCGACGGATAATAACCCGCCGCATTTCCCCACAAGGCATGACCGCCATTGTGCGGATAGAGCCCGGTCAGCAGGGACACCCGCGCCGGCATACACACAGGCGAAGTCGTGTAGCAGGCATCAAAGATCATGCCCTCCCGCGCGATGCCATCCAGGACCGGCGTGCGCACTTCTGCATTGTCCCAACCGATGTAGCGCGGGCTCCATTGGTCGGCGATGACCACCAGCACATCAGGTTGAGCAGCCGCATGGAGTGAGTTGCAAGTAAGCCAGAGCAGTAGGAGAAGAACAGGCCGAATAAAAAGACGAAGAAACCTCATCACGCGTTGAAACGTGAAAGGGCAGCCGATTTGTCGGAAACTTTATGCTGATCCAGAGATCACAGTGGCCTCACATTGCGCAGTCACGGTGTTTGCATTGTCCCGGGCATCTGCTTTCTAAAAGCATCGCGTTTCTCAACCCCGCATTATCCCGTCCGCCAATGTCATCTTCAGATCTCCCGTTGGATCGTCAATTGCGCCAGGAGACTCTGTTTGCCCGGGAGCGTGTTTATCGTTTTGGTCAGGCCACTCCTCTGGAGAGGCTCATCCTGCCAGGGCCGGAACCAGCGCCAGAGATCTGGGTGAAGCGGGAGGATCTCTCTCCTGTAAAAGCTTATAAATGGCGCGGGGCCTGCAATCGTCTGGCCGTGCTGTCGGATGAAGAGAAAGCCCGGGGTGTTGTCACGGCTTCTGCCGGAAATCATGCTCAGGGAGTGGCGCTCGGAGCGAAGGCGCTCGGCGTGCAGGCCCGCATCTACATGCCGCGCTCCACGCCTAAAGTGAAGCAAAACGCGGTTCGCCATCACGGAGGAGAATGGGTCAGCATCATCCTGGCGGGAGACAGCTATGACGAAGCAGTCACGTCTGCGCGTGAGGATGAGCAGCGCAGCGGAGCTACTTTCGTCCACGCTTATGATGACTTGCGCGTGATGGCGGGACAGGGAACTCTGGCGGACGAGGTTGTGCTCTCCGGCCATGGGCCCTTTGATGCGGCTTTCCTCCAAATAGGCGGCGGCGGCATGGCCTCCGCTGTATCCAACTGGCTGAAGACCTATTGGCCACAGATCGAGATGGTCGGGGTCGAAGGTGTCGGCCAAGCTTCCATGGGCGCCGCGATCACTCAGGGCAAGCCTGTCGCGCTGGAGCAAGTGGATATCTTTTGTGATGGCACCGCTGTTCGAAAAGCGGGCGATCTCCCCTTCCAGATTTGCCGGCACACCATCGACCGCATGCAGACGGTGACCAATGGAGAAGTCAGCGCCGCGATTCGCGTGCTGTGGGAGACACTGCGCTGCATTTCCGAGCCATCGGGTGCCATGGGCTTGGCTGCAGTGATCAAAAACCGTGCTGCCCTGGCGGGCAAGCGAGTGCTTGTGATCGTGACGGGTGCGAATGTGGACTTCCTCCAGCTAGGTCTCATTGCTCAGTCAGAGGGCGCGGCCAACAGTGCCACGCGCACACTGCGCATTCGCATCTCCGAGCAAGCGGGGGCGATGCTGCAACTCCTGGATAACTGCTTTGAGGGACTGAACATCTCCGACTTTCAATATGGCAAGATGCGTGAAGATGAGGCGTGGCCGATCTTCAGCGTCAGCGCCGATGATCCCCATGTACTGGAGACTCTGCCGGCACGCCTCAATGCCTCGGGCTGCGACTGGCAGGATGTCACAGGCGCGGTGGATGTTGCGTTTCGCGCCATTCCTTTGCGCGGAGATTTACTCAAGTGTCCCGCCTTCTTGAGGCTGGATTTCTATGAGCGCGCTGGCGCGCTGCATGCCTTTCTGGCCAATCGTGTCCAAGGGCACGCAGATATCTGTTACTTCAACTATCGGCAATCCGGTGAGCGAATTGGGCGAGCCCTGATTGGCCTGGACTTCCCGGACCCTGCTACCCGCGATGCTTTCCTGGCCTCGGTCCCCGAGCACGGCGAAGGCTACCGTTCCTGTCGTCCTGTGGATGATGAGACGCGAATGCGTCTGGCGGCGCTGTGATAGATTCTAAAGACTCAACGCGCCACTTTCGCGAGCATCGTCTTGCACTCTTCCCAAGGGACATCATGCGGCTGGCGTTTTGAAGTGGCGGCAATCGCCGCAGCAACACCGGCTGCTTCGCCCATGGCAACGGCATTTCCGGTAACCCGGTAACTGGCGTGGGCCACAAAGTCACCACTGATGCAGCGGCCCGCCATCATGAGACCGTCCACGTCTTTCGCGATGAGGGCGCGCAGCGGAATGTCGTAGGGCGTAAATTTGTTCACACCGCCTCGCTCGATGGTGAGCTTGTCATTGTCCTTTTTGGAGCGGGCGTGGATGTCCACGCCGAAGGTCACACGCGCCACGGCATCTTTATGACGGGCGCTGCTGCTGAGATCTTCCTTCGTCACGGTGTAGCGTCCGTGAATGCGACGACCGTCCCGCACACCGATCTGTTCCGCCGTGGCCACGACTTGCAGGCCATCCCATACACCACCAAGTTTCCGCAACCCTCGCGTGATGCTGAAGACTTCCTTGCGGGCACGCACCGTCGCAGCGGTCATGGCATCGGCGTCGTCAGGGCGCACTCCGTATTCGTGATTCAGCATGAGCAGCACGATGTTATCGCGCACATGGAAAATGGTGGGCATGCCATAAGAGGGATCGATGCCCGCACGTTGAATCTCCGCTTTGAAGTTCTCCGTGGCTTTCACATGCCAGTTTAGATCACCCTCATAGAACGAAACATATGGCTGCATCTGCGTTACGTCCCGCACCACGGCGAGGGCATTCATGGTGAGCGGCTGACAGAGGCATTGATGTGACTTGTCCTGCCCCATCTCGCCGAGATCCCATCCACAACCGGCCAGCGAGCCAAGCACGCCATCGCCTGTGGTATCAATGAAGACTGGTGCCCGCCAGGCTTCGCGACCAGAGCGTGACTCGGTGATGATCGTCGTAAGTTGACGGCCCTCGCGATAAGCTGCCACCAGTCGAGTGTGCAGGCGGAACTTCACGCCTGCTTCCGTGCAAAGGTCTTCCAGCAGGAGCTTCATTTCATCTGGCTCATAGACGAAGCGTCCGGCATCGCCACCGCGCCGTGCGTCCCGTTCGTCGAGCAGTCGCGTGATTTCACGCGTGAAGCCGGGTTTATCGAAATCAAAGATCCAGGTAAGCAACCCCGCCGTCCACACGCCACCGAGGCAACCATTCGTCTCAAACAAACGCACGCGGGCACCCGCCCGAGCCGCAGCCACTGCGGCCGCCACACCCGCTGGTCCTGCACCGCAGACGATCACGTCTACATCCTGAGTGACGGAGACTTGGCGGCCCGGTTCATCGAAATTGGGCGAAGACTCCCCAGTCGCGGCGGCGCTGGCCGAAGTCCATGCCACTGCCGGAAGCAAACCTGGACCCGCAAGCGCGGCGCGAAGGAAATGACGGCGGGAAAAATCGTGTGCGGAAAGATTCATGGCTGGGAACAGAAAAGGCTCGTTATCGGAGCAGTGTTGCTGCGCGCTAGTTACGCCATGAGTTCCTTCAGCACGCCGGAGCTGTCTCCGTGCCGCTCCACATCCACTCCCACACCGTGCAGTAGCGTAAGCCACGCATTGCAGAGCGGTGTATCCTTCGATACCACGATATTCTGGCCCAGCTTGATTCCCGCTCCCCCGCCAGTTAGCAGCGTGGGGCAGTTATCGAGATTGTGCTCAGTGCGGATGTTGCTGCCGTAAGCCACTGCCACATTGTCAAACAGGCTTGAACCATCCGCTTCCTTGATGGCTTTCAGCTTATCAATGAAGCCTGCGAGCAACTCACTCTGCGCCAAGTCACGGCGCTGGGACGCATCCAGCTTCTCGCCCAGCGTGGAGTGATAATGACTCATGTCATGTGGCGCCACCTTGATATCCAGACTCGTCAACAACGTGCTGACCGGTTGCCGATAGCTCAATACGCGTGTGCTATCCGTCTGCATCGCCGCCGCCATGATGTCATACATCAGCTTGATCTCTTCCCGGCCCGCGAGACCAGGATTCGCCTGAGGCTCGGGAATCGGCGAAGGCGCGGGCGGCACGCCGATCCATTGCTCGTCCTTGGCCAGGCGCGTCTCGATATCACGGATTCCCTGGAAATACTCTTCCAGCTTGGCGGTGTCATTCTTCCCAAGGCCGCGCTGCAGCGACTTTGCATTTTCGAGCACGGTATCCAGCACGCTGCGCTTCTGCGCGAGCATGGCTTTCTGCTGTTCGATAGGCGTGTCATCGCGTGAGAACAAACGATGATAAGCCTCGATCGGTCCCTTCTGCCCGCCGACCGGTTTGCCACTTACATCCCACGCCATGGACAAGCCGGGGCCATGTCCGGAGCGATCGCCTTCCTCGCTGGCATTGAGCTGCATGGAGGCAAAGCGCGTATGCAATCCCAGTTTCGCTGCGGCCACTTGGTCTGCCGAGATGCTGTTGTGAAACGTCTGCCCCGGCTGCGCATAGCGGTTCGCACCGGTAAGCCACATGGTGCTGCCCCAGTGACCATCAGAGTTGTACTTGTTCCAGAGACCCTGTACCACGGAGAAGTCCGCCTTGTGCCGCGCCAATGGTTTCAGTCCCGGTGGCAACTCATAGTCAGGTCCCGGTTTAGTGATATCCGGAAACCAAGTCTCATTCGTGATACCCCAACCGAAGCCGAGGAACACGAGCCGTTTTGGTGGAGCGATCGCTGTGGTCGCAGCCGCTGAAGCAAAGCGTCGGAAGCCGAGTGACTCCAGCACAGGCAGGCCAATCAGCGCGGTGCTGGAGCGAAGGAAATGTCGGCGGGTCGGTCGCGGAGTCATAGCGTGATGTGTTGTGTCGGAACTTAGGTCAATCGGAAGATCGATTCGTTATTTTGTGTGAAACTCAGTGCTGCGCACCACGGCTTGGATGAACTCGCGCAACGCATAGTCTTTCCGCTGCGCCTGTCGCACCATGCCCGCGATGACCGGTTCATCACGGAAGCCAATGGGGCGGCCCAGCGCATACTCAAACAGCGCTTCACTGAAACCGCGCGCGAAGTCATCTGACCGCGCCGCGACTATATCCCGGAACTCCTGGAAGTCGTGGAACTCCGGCCCTTTGTGCATCGTCGCCGCTGCTTCGATGATCCACGTCTTCTTCGTCTTCGGATCCGGCTTGCCATTCTTGTCAGTGGCCTGATAGCTGTCCTCTGTGCGCCATTGGCCTGCGGCATCGAAGTTCTCCAAAGCATAGCCTACGGGATCAATCTTCCTGTGGCAGCTCGCGCATTGCGGATCTTCCTGATGGGCCAGCAGCCTCTCGCGCGTGGTGAGCACTTTACCCGCGAGCCGCGTAAGCGCTGGGACATTCGCGGGAGCCGGTGGTGGCGGATCATTCAACAGCTTCCGCAAGACCCAGGCACCGCGTTCCACCGGACTCGTGCGCTCGCCGTTGCTTCCCATGAAATGAATCGCCGCCATGCCGAGCAATCCGCCACGTGGCGAGTCCGCTGGCAGCATTACCTTCTCGAAGCCCTGCCCCTGCACGCCGTCGAGTCCATAGAAATTCGCCAGCACCCGGTCGATCACTACATAGCCGGACTTCAGCAGATCCCGCAGACTGGCGTTGTGCTGGAGCTGATAGGCAAACGTCGCAAAGACCTCCTCCTTCGCGGACAGCTTCGTGCCGTTGTCGAAACGCGGATACGCGGCGCGATTGACCTCAAAGAAATCAAAGCGGTCCATGCCGAGCCACTGCTGCACAAAGGCGCGTACGAAACTCTCAGCACGCGGATCATCGAGCAAGCGCTCCGTCTGCGCGGCCAACACCTCAGGCTTCAAGAGCTCCCCGCTTTTCGCCAGCTCACGCAAGGCCAAATCTGGCGGAGCACTCCAGAGGAAATAGGAAAGCCGCCCGGCCAATTCCGGCGCGGTCAAAGCACGCTGTTTTCCATCCGTGGAAGGCTCGGCTAGATAGAGAAACATCGGCGAGGCCATCACCACAGCGAGTGTCTCTTTCAGAGCCGCCACGGGCTTCACACCCATCTTCCGCTGCCCCTCATACAGGCCGACCAGACGGTCGAGAAATGCCGCCACTGGTTTCACGCCGCGAAATGCTTCCGTGGCAAACTTCTCCAGCGCCGCGCGCAAGACCGGCGTCGTTGGCGGCGGAAGCTTGTCATCCATGGTAATGCCTTCCAACGCTGCAATAGCGGGTGGCACCTGCTCGTCTTTATCAGGCACACGTTCCACTTCCACCCAGTCGACCCAGATTACCAGTTCCGGCCCAATGCCATTGCGCGCTACAGCCGCACTGCGTCGGCGTCCGCCTTCTTCATTTGTATCCCACGCGCCCTTTTCACGGAAGTAGATCGTGCGAGTATCATGATCGGCATTGCCCCGCGTCATGGTCAGCGGGAACTCCACGATCTGCGGATTCTCAATGGTCCCTGTGATCTCCCGCGTCGCCAGCACCGGCCCCTGGCGGGCATTGATCCCGAAGTCGATGAAGCGGCGATCCGCCGGGGCGTCCTTCGCCAAGCCCGCACGAACCCGCACAATGTAATTCCCCACCGGCCAGTTGAAGGGCACCAGCACGTTAACCGATTTGGGATTCAATTCCGATGGGTGTCGCGTCTCAATGCCGAGGTATGCTCCACGATCAACCGCGGGCTGACGTAGGTAATATTGATGATACTCCAGCCATCCTGCGCGCAGTGAATCATTGGCCAGGTCTGCATCATTCTCTCCTTTCTTATCAAAGCCAAACGAACGCGGCGACGGCGCTCCGGGAATCTTTTCCCACTCGCGACGGAAAAGCGTGTCGTTCTTCACGGTCTTCCGCACCTGCGCCACGATCTCCGCATTCTCTGGCTTTGCCGCCGCTTCGTCCACCGCCTTCACCCAACGCTGCGCCCGATCCCGCGCATCGATCTGATGCGCCACGAACTTCTCGATCACCGGAGTGAATGTCTCCGCTTCATAGCGCATTTTTCGCTCTTCTTTCGCTGCAGCATGCCAGGCGAAAGCTTCCGTGAGGGCTTCCCGTCCGAGCGATTGGTATTGCTCGAATTGATTGCCAGACATGAAGAGGTTCACGCCCACGGTGTCGAAACCCGATCCGCCATCGCTGGGCAGTTCGCTTACATTCACTTCCACGCCGAGCAATTCCCGCAGCGTGTTTCGATACTCCCGGCGGTTCAACCGCCGCATGGTGATAACACCATTCTGATCTCCCAGCGTGCGTCTCGCCGCCACCATGACATGCGCCAGATCATCCAGGAAGTCTGCCTTCGCCGTCTTATCAGGTTGCGTCTCGTCCTCCGGCGGCATGTCGCCCGAGTTCATCGCATTCAGCACTTTTTGCCACTTCTCCGCCGCCTCCACCGTTGTGATCGAGAAGGGCAAATCATCCACGCGGAAGTGCCCCTTCTGCTTCTCTGAGTTATGGCATGAAACACAGTTTTCTTTAAAGAGCGCCAGATGCTTTTCTGGCATGACTGCCTGCGGCATTTCGGCATGCAGGGCACCCGACAGCGTCAGTACGAGGCAGGCTGGCAGCAGGATTTTGAGGAGAAGAGAAGAGATAGCGCGAAGCATTGAAATCAAGAAAGCGGGAGCGCCACCTCTTTACCATCTAAGCGACCACCAGCAAACTATACGGCAGACCCGCAGCTCATCTCACAACGCAACAAAAATATCCGCTCCTGCCCGTCACTCCTCAGTACTGAAGGGAGATGCCGGATAGCCCGTGCCATTCACCAGATTGCCCTTCGGATTCGCCGCGAAGGCGTAGTGCACGGTCTTCGGCTCGGTGATCTTCTCGTGCCAGACCACCACTTTCCCGTCCTCGATCTTCGCGTTGGCCCACTGGAATTTCCCGTCCGGTCCTGCGATGGCGAAGCCTTCTAATCCCTCTGTGCCGAAACTAGCCTTCAGGCCTTCCGCGTGATCAAAGGTCAGCACCATCTTCCCCTGCTCGACTGAGGCGGATTTGAAGAGCGGACCGGTGCTCTCGGCCATGGGCTTTTCATACACGTCATGCAGCACTACCGTCGAAAGCCGTTTCGCGTAGTCGGCTTTGTTGGTGGGATGACCATTCTTATCGCCGCCGAGATCCATCGTGATGGCCATGCTGGTATGCGGCACCCTCATCAGGGTGCGGCGCTGGCCGTCGCGCACGGCGACCCCCCAGGCCTTTGGTTCTGAGGGGAGTTTCTGAATGCCCTTCGCGGTAGGAAGTTGCACATAGGCGAAATGCATCTGTGGGTCATTCCAATGCGCGCGCCAGTCTGTGATCAAGAGCTCCAATTGTCTTCCATACAGGGGACTAAAGGGACCTGCGGCATTCCGCTCTCCCTGATACCAAATCACTCCGCGTATTGTGTAGGGAGCGAGCGGCGCGATCATGCTGGCATACAATCCCCCGGGCTTCATCACGAGGAGGTTTTTGAAAGGCAACGGTGCTTTGGGCACTGGCTGCTTCGCTTTGACTGCCGCAGCGCGCACCTTTAGCCACGCCGCTTTCTTTTCCAGGAAGGCTTTCTCTTCCTCCGCTGGCACAAAGTTTGTGAGGCGCTTACCCCAGTCATCGAGCAAGGACTTTAGCTCTGTGACTCCTTGTTGGGCTGGCAGGCTGGTCCAGGCTTCAATCGGTGTCCCGCCCACGGATGAGGTGATGACGCCGATGGGCTGATTCAGTTCGCTATGGAGATCGCGGGCAAAGAGATACCCAATGGCTGAAAAATGGGCCGCAGTCTCCGGAGAGCAAACCTGCCACTTCCCGCTACGATCCTCGGCGGGTTCGTCGGATGGGACAGTCAGTTTATAGATGGAGAAAGACTCATCATGCACAAACACGCGGATGCTGGGATACTTTGCAGCCGCGACCTCGGCATCGGCATTGTCCACACTTCCGTGTTCTTCGTCCTTCAGTCGCATCTCCATGTTGGACTGGCCGGAGCCGAGCCAAACTTCACCGACAATTACATCGCGGATGACTTTGTCATTGATGCGTAGGTCGCGTGATTCGGAGTTGGCCTCCAACGTGTCCAGCCGCAGCTTCCACTTTCCTTTTTCGTCTGCATTCGCGGTTTTTTTCTGCCCCGAAAATTCGATCGTAATCCCCTCCCCTTTCTCTGCCCACCCCCAGAGTGAGGCAGGTTTTCCAGCCTGTAGTACCATGTGATCCGAGATCACCGCGGGCAGACGAACCTCAGCGAAGGCACAGGTAGCCGTGAGCCAGGAAAGCAGGGCGCAAAAGCGGAGGAAATTCATGTAATCATCAAGACGAGACCATCTCCTCGAGGTTGCTGGTAAATGGTCCAAACCAGAGGAACGCCCCTGGTAGACTGCGCCCATGCGCCACTCGCTTTAGATTATCGTTCCGTCGGGAATCTGCACGCCTTTGGGCAGGATGGTAATGCCATCGCGCACATAATAGCTGCCGTCCGGGGCATCAAAATCAGGCATTCCTGTTTTGGAGCGAATCTGGACGTTGTTCCCAATGCGCACATTCTTGTCGATGATGGCGCCGACGATCTTACAATCCCGGCCGATGCCCATGGGTGGCAGGTCGCCCATGGGAATGTCACCGTCAAAATCCTCGGCTCCCATGATGATGGAGCGCTCGATGCTGGTGCCCGTTTCCACCTTGGTGCGATGGCCCAGGACGCAGTGATGGATTTTCACATTGCTCAGCACGCAGCCGTCCGCGATGAGCGCATGCTGAATGCAGGCATCATTGATCTTCGTGGCGGGCAGGAAGTTGCGCTGGGTGAAGAGCGGCTCTTGCGCATCGAAGTAGTCATACGCCGGCACAGTTTCGCAGAGATCCAGGTTGGCCTTGTAGAAGGAAGCGATCGTTCCGAGATCCTGCCAATATCCTTCGAAGCGGAAGGTATCGACCGAATATTTGCTCAGGCAGGTGGGCAGGATGTTTTTCGCAAAATCGGTGCCGCCGGCGTTCAGCGCTTCACGGAGAACCTCCTCGTCGAAGAGGTAGATGCCCATGTTCGCTTCATAGCGTTTCTCAGCATTGCCAGCCGCATCACAGCCCAGGTCAGCTAACATGTTGTTGTCCGGCTTTTCCACGAGGCGGACCACGCGGCCTTCGGCATCTGTCTTTACGACCCCGACTCCTGAAGTGGCCTCTTTGGTGACCAGCGTTGTGGCAATGGTCACCCGCGATTGTTTTCTCATGTGCTGAGCCAGCAGCGCCCGGAAGTTCATGCGGTAGAGGTGATCCCCGCTCAGGATGAAATAATACTTCCGCTGCAGCTCGTCAAAGGTGGCCATGTTTTGCCGCACGGCGTCGGCTGTGCCCTGATACCAGCCCGGATTGTCCGAAGTTTGCTGGGCAGCCAACACATCGATCGACCCTACCGTGAAGTCATCCATCGCGTAGCTGTCGCTGACATGGCGATTCAGCGACGCGCTGTTGTATTGCGTAAGAATGAAAATGTCCCGCAAGCCGCTGTTCAGGCAGTTGCTCAGGGCGATATCGATCAGCCGGTACTTCGCCGCCACCGGCACCGCCGCGATGGATCTTTCCAGAGTGAGCGGGAAAAGATTCTTCCCGTGCCCCCCAGCCAGCACTACGGCCATCGAACTGTACCGGATGGTGGCGTCGATCTCGTAGGTAGTGGGCGGACGGCGGCGGAGTTCGGTCGTGCTCATAACGCATTGAAATTAAACCGTGCAAAGCGGCTCGCAAAGTCTTGAATTTGAAGAACGCGCAAAAAGTTCGTGAGGCTTTGTAATGGATTCTTCACATGATTTTATGCTATGCCCTTGTTTGGTGGTGTTGAAAGTGCGAATGCGTGTTTGAACTGGCCGAGAAAGGCTTCAAGTGGCGATGGAGCGTGTCGGAATCGGCGATATTGCGTACTATGTAGTACGGAATCGCGGAAAAGTTTGTGGGAGTGGCCTGGAGGGACGCGATTGGAGTCGAGAGATTTGGGGTTTGTTTCATCAGAAGTTGGGATGAAGGGAAGGTGCCTCAGGGAATTGGGGGTGCAATTTAGCTGGGGCGGAGTTGGAGTTGGATGGGAGGGAGTTGGGTTGAGTTGAGTGCGTTTACATTACAGAGCAGAGAGGGATTGCGGAGTCGTAAGGGGGCTCCGGGCCGCGTCGGAGCAAGTTCTCCAACCGCAAAGCGGCGGCGAGCCGCACGCACTCCAAACCAGAGGCCTTGGGTGGGAAATGTGCAGGGGTTTTTCGGCCGGGAGTGGTTCGATCGGGATGCCAACGGGGACGTTGGCGTTCGCTTCGCGCTACGCAGCCCAGGGGGTCCGCAATTATGCCAAGTCGTGGTGATGCGACGCTTAATGCTATGTCGGGATACAAAAAAGCGGCAGTTGTTACTGCCGCTGTGTATTGAATTAGGGTCTGGCCGGTTGTGTATTGATCAGCCGTTGCCGAAGGGGCTAAGGGAGAGAAGTCGGCGGTAAACGTCGAGCGAGCAGTCGAAGATTTGGGGATGCTCGAGGCAACAGAGGGCTTCCTGTTTGGAGCAGGCATGAGCGCCGGTGCCGGGGCCTTCGATGGTGAAGGTTTGATGACTTGAGTCATAGGCCATCCACGTGGTGGATGGCGTGGCATGGAGTCGAATCATGGTTGGGCCTCCGGTTTCTGCGGTCAGTATTCTGTATTCGGGCTATCGGGCTTTTAGGCGATGTGTATGTAGTAATCGCAATTGGGGGCACCGGTGGGTGTAGCTGAGTAGCTATCCGCTGGGATGCGATTTTGGCCTCGCTCCATCCATTTCCTTAGATGATTTTGCCTTTGAGGGGTAGGACGGCTTTGGAAAGCTTTTTCATGCCGAGTTCGACGCGGGTCTTCACGGTGCCCAAGGGGAGCGCTAGGGTGGCAGCGATCTGGCGTTGGGATTTGCCTTCGAAGTAGGCCATTCTCAGCATCTGCTCCTGTGCGGGTGGGAGGCGGCGCATGAGGGTGACAAAGAGTTCCTGGAGGTCGGAGCCTTCGGTGTTGTCATCGGTGATCATATGAACCGGGGTTTCAGCCTTGGCGTTCGTTTCGTACCGGTCGCAGGCTTTTCCGTAGGCGTAGCTCTGACGGAGACGGTCGAGAGCCCTGCGGCGCGCCAGGACGATTAGCCAGCCGGCGACTTTACCTTTCTCCGGGGCATAGGTTTCGGCGCGGTTCCAGACCTGGATGAAAACATCCTGGAGGGTGTCATCCACATCGGCGTCATTATAGATGACACGGGCGATCACACCGCGCAGCACGGCTTTGTGACGAGCATAAAGCTGCTCGAGGGCGGCTTCGGAGCGATCTTTGGCGATGGCGCTCATGAGGATCTCATCGGGCACTCCGGTTTCATTGGAGTTGCTGATGAGGATGTTGCTGGAAGCGGTTGAGGCTTCTTTGGCGTTGCTGTTTTTGAGTGGGGCTAAAGTTGTGTTCATCATGGGAGCTATCCTAGCCACCCATGGAATTGGCGCTATCAGGTCGGTTCCGGGACGAGGGGTCAGGGGATTCCCCTAATGAATGGTCGGTGAGTGCACCACCGAATGTCGCACACTTGAAGTTCGCTGGCAAAGAGATGTAGAACTCGAGCACCAAAGCAGACTAAAAGAACGAATCCACTCATCTGCCGCGCACCATATTCGCAATGCTTGTAATGTTATATTTGAGACTTTAATGAAGAGAAACTTGTGGCTGTTTCACTACTCTCTGGTAAAAGTTCAAAGATGGTCAAAAAACGCTCCTCTATCCCGAAAGCGATATCAGAGCCCGTTTTGAAAGAATATCGCCATCGTTGCGCAATTTGTGGAAGACACGAGCCCCAACTTCATCATATAGACGAAGACCCGAGCAACAATGACCCGCTGAATCTGCTTCCGATCTGTCCAAACTGTCATCTTCAGGACATTCATGCGCCGACAGCAGCGTTAGATCCCAAAAAAATCAAGCTCTTCCGAAGGTGTAAAGACCCCTTTATTCTCGATCCGCGTTTTCACCCCTTATGGAAGCGACTTCAGTTTTTACGGGCTGATAACTACGAAAGGAAAGAAGGAACTTACTCTTGGAATTATCTTTGTTCTGACCTTACCACTTTCGTCTCGGCACTTAGCATGGGTTCGTATTACTCCGCAAAGATCAAATCTATTCTTAAGGAATATCTCGGACATATGGTTGCTCACAAAATCAGTTTAGGAGATGCGATTACCAAACAAGAAATTATGGGAGATAGCGAACGTCACAGAGAAGCTTACGAATTCAGGGCAACTGCGATTGAAGACCTGTGCGTCGAGATGCTTCGATATCAAGGTTGGCATCAGATAAATGCTCATCTTAACAAGATTATTTGAAATTCCGAAGTCATAAGGCCATTCCAAGTTTTAAACATGATCGAGACACTTCAGCTGGCTTAAAGGACAAGCATCCATGAGATTTCCATGTGATCCTCACCCCCTAAGATAAAGTATGTCTTGTCTTGCCACAAAGCGCAACACCGCAAAAAAACTTGTCCGAGAGCTGTGTTCTGAGCCAAAACGGGCACTATTGATCCACTACGCTTGTGAAGGTTTCGCGAATCGTCCAGACGGGTCTAGTGCTCGTGTTACATCCATCGCCGTTCGACACTTGGACAATGCACTGACACATTCTTTCTCGATCCACCTTTCAGCGGAACTTCTAAAAATCCCCTATTTGGACGTCAGCACACATTATGAGCAGCTTGAAAGGCATATGCTCGCCGAATTCAGCGCCTTCGTCACCAAGCACCTTAGCTTCTCGTGGGTGCATTGGAACATGCGAGATAGCAATTACGGATTTCCGGCCATATATCACCGATGCCACTTACATGACGTCACGCCCCCGGAGATCCCTCCAGCGAACCTTATCGATCTTGCTCGGATTCTTTCCGATATATACGGAGGCAAGTTTATAGGACATCCAAAGTTAGAGACCCTTATGAAACGGAACAAAATCACTGACCTCGGATACATTGACGGGGCAGGCGAAGCCACAGCCTTCGCGAAAGGGGAATATGTCGCCCTACATCGATCAACTCTAAGGAAGGTGCATACGTTTGAGACAATTCTGTCGCGTATCGATGCCAAAACGTTGGACACGGATTATCGGTGGAGAGACATATACGGCCAGTCACCCAAGGATATTATTATATATCTAAAGGAACATTGGGGTTACACCGCTCTTGCGATGTGTGCTCTCGCGGCAAGTCTCTGGCGAATTTTTTTCTAATCTTTCGACTCCTTTTCGCTCAATCCACGCCGTTTTAGTTCGACTTTGAAGCTACCCTTACCCCACCACAGCTTCCCGGATCGCCCGCCGCACCACATCCATTTGTAGGGGCTTTACCAAGTGGGCGTGGAAGCCGGCGGCGAGGGATTCGCGGATGTCGGCGTCCATGCCGTAGCCGCTGAGGGCAATGCCGCGCCAACCGCGGAGGGTGCGGAGCTGGCGCATGAGTTCGACGCCGCTGAGGTCGGGGAGGCCGATGTCGCTGATGACGAGGTCGCAGTGCCATTCGCCATTGGTGGCGAAGGTGAGGGCCTCGGTGGCGGAGCGGGCGATGTGGACGCGGTGGCCATCGCGCTGGAGGACGCGGGTGATGACCTGGATGGTGGGCTCGTGATCCTCCACGACGAGGAGGCGCAAGGGCGTGGCATCGAGCGTGGGCTTGCCTCCGGCAGGTGCGTCCTGCGTCAGTGGGGCGGCGAATGCGGCCATTTCCACGGTAAAGGTGCTGCCGGCACCGAGGCCGGCGGTAGCGGCGCGGAGTTGACCGCCATGGAGATCCACGACAGCCTTTGAAATGGCGAGGCCGAGACCGAGGCCGCCGAAGCGATGGTCGCCAATGTGATCACCCCGATCAAAGGGACGGAAGATCTTTGCCAAGGCTGTTTCACTAATGCCGATGCCATTGTCATGGACTTCGACGGTGAGCTGGCCGGGGACGGGATTGAAGGTGTGTACGCGGACCTTGCCGGGGACGGTGCGGGAGTCATCACCATTGCCGTTGCTATGGCTGAGGGTGTGACTGTTCTCACTGCCACCACCATTGAGGCGGGTGACGCCCTGACTGGCGCTGAATTTGATGCCGTTTTTGATGAGGTTCCAAAAGACCTGCTGGAGGCGAGCGGCATCGGCAAGGACGTGGAACTCACTGGCATCCAAAGCGAACTCCACGGTCACGCCAGCGGCGGCGGCATCGACACGGATGATCTCTTCCGTATGGCGCAGGAGGGCGTGGGCATCGCAGCCGGAGGACTCCAGACGCATCAAACCGCGGGTGATGCGGGTGAGGTCCAGGAGGTCATCGATGAGGCGGGCCTCGAGTTCGATATTCCGGTGGATCATGCGGAGACTTTGACGCACTTCCTCCGGCAGGGTGGGGTCGACAGCCAGATCACTGGCGCAGAGGAGGACGGGATTGAGCGGATTCCGCAGCTCATGACTGAGAGCGGCGAGAAAGTCATCCTTGGCGCGGTTGGCGGCTTCGGCTTCCTCTTTGGCAAGACGCAGGGCGACATCCGCGCGGGCACGTTCCTCCGCCTCCTGATGCCGGGAGATGATGATGGCGGCGGCTTGCGTAAGGGCAGCGGCTCTCTCAATATCTCGGGAAGTCGCGGCGCGCGGCTCCCGGAAATACATGGCGAAGGTGCCGAGAATTTTTCCTTCCGTGGTTTCGAGCGGGAAGGACCAACTGGCGCGGTAGTCATGCTCCTCCGTCATCCAGAGCCATGGTTGCCAACGCGGATCCTTCTGCACATCCGGCGTGATGACGGGCTGTCCCAGGTGTGCAGCCAACCCGCAGGATAGCGAGTCTGCGCCGATCTTAAACCCGTCTACACAGAAGGCGTAGCTGGCGCTCATGCCGGTAATGTGGTGCAGGCCTGTCTTATCCGCATTGGCGAGGTAAAAAGCGCAGCGGGCCTCGGTGCCGGTCTGCTCAATGGCTGCCCTGACCAGCACGGAAAGGGAGTCTTCCAATGGAGCGCCATTCATGGCAGCCTGGAAGGCTTCCTTCTGATGGGCGAGCCAGGCTTCATTCGCACGGAGGGCCTGCTCGGCACGGGCCCGCTCGACACGGGCGAAGAGGCGCTCTGAGGCCTCACGCAAGAGGGCGATTTCATGGGGTTCCCAAGCGCGCGGCTCAGTAGCGGTAACGCAGAAGTATTGAGTCCAGACGCCATTCTGATGAAATGGAATGGTGACGAGGGAGCCGATCTGCAAGCGGGCGTAGTTCTCCGTGCTGGTGCGCTCGTCCTGCGCAGTGTCATTCACCACGAAGGCCTCCCCTTCCCGGGCGGCCTGCTGAAAGGCATCCGTAACAAAGTCATGCAAACAGAAACACTGCTTCAGGCTGGGAACGCCACTATCCGTCCAGCCGTAATGCATGGTGACCTCATCCTGATCCGGGGCCACATCCACAAAGAGACAGCCGGAAAGGCGGAGATATGCTCCGAGACGCGCGCCCGCGGTCTGCATGATTTCATCCGGCATCATGATCCGGGAAAGATCCTGGCCTACGAGGTCAAGGAAAGCGGTATTCAGCTCCTGGCGCTTCCGCTCGGCGATATCCCGGAAAAGGACGGCCACGCGTTTCTGTATGGGGGCACCCACGCGGAAGGCATAGACGTCATAATAGCGGCCGATAGCGGCGGCTTCGTTTTCAAAGCGAACCGACTCCCCGGTAGTAGCAACGCGGCCGTAGATCTCATACCAGTGGGTCTCAAGTGACGGGGCGAGCTGACGCATGGTCTGGCCCAGAATGCCCGAGAAGCCGGTCTGCTGCTCAAAGGCGGGATTTACCTCGACGAAGCGATAGTCGTAGGGTTGGCCATTGGGATCAAAAAGAACATCGATGATGCAAAAGCCTTCATCGATGGACTCAAAAAGAGAGCGGTACTTTTCCTCACTGGAGCGCAGGGCGACTTCGGCGCGCTGGCGTTCGATGTTCTCCCGCTCAAGCTCGCGCCGGGCGTGGACGGCGTCCTCCATCAGATTCAACGCGGCACGGCGTTCTTCACGACCGGCGAGGCTCCGCTCTTTTAGCTCGCTGAGCTCCGCCTTGAGACGATCTACCTCAGCCTGCAATGCCGTAAGGCTGGCTGGGGAGTGGTCTGCTGTTTCCATTATTCCATTTATTTTTCCACGACTGCATCGCGCGAGGCGCGTTTTTCGGTCTACTCTTCTTTCTCTTTGTCAAAATCCAGTGCATAGGCGGCGGGCTCGCCGAGGCGGGCCTTGAGCGCATTCACTTCTTTTTTGAGTTCGATCATGCGGCTTTCGCGGCCGACGGCGACGGCATTGAAGCGGGAAAGCTCATTCATATGACGGTGCAAGGCTTCGTTGGCCTGCTTTCGCTCGATGGCATCCGCAGCCTGCCGCGCGAGGAGGTCGAGGTAGCGCAACTCGCGGTCGGAAGGGCGGTGACGATCCTTCCAATGGGTGGAGAGCATGCCGATCAAACGGCCGCTGCGGGCGATGAGCGGGGTGGACTGAGCAGAACGCATGTCCTCGGCGAGATGGAGGGCATTGGAACCGTCCAAGTCAGGGTCGCCCGGGGCGTCGAAGTCCATGAAGATGCGCTGCCTTTCCGAGAGAGCGCGGCCGCAGGGGCTACCGGAGCTGGCATCCACGCGGGCAAAGATAGCGGTAATCTCTTTGGAGAAGCCGCTGGTGGCGAGGATGACGAGCTCGCTCATCTCTGTATCGAGAAGCTGCACGGTACCGGCGTCAGATTTGGCGATGGCCATGCTCGCGCGCAGGATGCCATCGAAGAGGGTCTGCATTTCTCCGTCTGGTACAAGGTGCTCACCGACGAGACGAAGACGCTCGGTCTCCTGAAGATCCAATTCCAGGGCGCGTTCGGCTTCCTTGCGAGCAGTGACATCGACCAGGGTCAGGACGACATGGGCGACGCGATCATCCACGGTGCGATAAGGCAATAAGCGGGCGAGGAACCAACGGCCCTCTGCTCCGACCTCGCGCTCCACGGGGACACGCTGCTCGATGGCGTGCCTGGCATCTGCCTCAAGGGCGGGATAGTCGAGATGCTGCTGAAGCGCGCTGAGGGGTTGCCCGATCTCGGCGGAGGTGAGCTTGAAGATTTCAACAGCAGCCTGGGTGTAGCGCACAAAGCGCAGATCGCCATCCAGGAAGATGGTGGCGATGCCCGTGGCATTCATCAGATGATGGAGGTCGCCATTCGTATGGGACAGTTCGTCCACACGGCGCTTCAATTCCTGATTTGCGTTCAGTAGTGACGCAAGGCCCGGGGGATAATTTGGAGGGAGGGCGCTCGGAGTGCAACGCTCGAAGGTGATGAGAAGATGGCCGGGGGCGATATCGCCGACGGGGGAGACGCGCAGGGTAACGGCTTCCGTATTTCTTCCGGTGGTCCCCTCCCCTTGCCCATCGTGCGCCTCACTGAATGGCACTTCGGGAACCACAATGGTTTGATTTTTTTCCGCTGCCTGGAGGAGCGCCCAACGCAGTTCGGCCCGGATGAGCGGGTGCACCATGCTCAGCAAATGCCGGGTCGGTTCGCCGCCGGAAAACTGGAGGTAACGACCGGCGCTCTCGGTGGCGTGAATGAAATCGAGATCGGCACTGACGACCATCGAGGGCGGCGCGAGGTGCTCCAGAATGCGGAAGTGCAACTCGCGAGCGGAAAGTTCCGATGCGCTGCCATGTCCATGCGCGGGCTCGGGAATGACGGCGGGGCCTGGAAGAAGCGTCTCGCTAGCCGCCCCTATGGGATTGCTGCGATAGACGTCTGCTTCGGACATGCGTTATTCTGACTTCGAAAGCGGGAAAATGCTAGAATTTATTGGGGTTGGAATGGCTCAATGACCCGAGGCCTGAGTAGGGGTAGGGAGGAAGTTTGGGGCTGGTGAGACGCGTTGGGGAAGCGGTGATAGCGAGAGTTAGCCGCGATGACATGTTAGAGACAAGTCTGTCACTTCTTTTCGGCCGATGGCGGCCACTCCAGGACTTGCTTGTCGGCGATGAGGCGATCCCGGAGTTTCGTGTAGTCCACTTTCTGGACGGACGTACCGGAGTCGATGGCCTGGGCAGCGGCGGTGGCGCAGGATTGGCCGAGGATCATAAAGACGGGTTCCATGCGGATGGAGCCGTAGGCGACATGAGTGGAGGAGAGGCAGACAGGCACTAACAAGTTCGTGCATTGTGACTCGGTGGGGACGACACTGCGGTAGCTGATGCGGTAGGGCGCCTTCACCTTGCCCTCAATGCAGCCTTCAGCCATGACCTTGCCCTCGACGATGACGCGGGAGGTGTGGTGCGAGTCCATCTGGTAGCTGGCGAGTCCGACGCTGTCTTCGACTACCTCAGCGGAGGTGCAGTTCTTCTCGGTCATGACGTAATCGGACACCATGCGGCGGCCTTCGCGGACGTAAAGTTCGTGGGGCCAGCCGCCGGTTTCGGTGAACTCGGAGGGCGGCAGGGCGAACTTCTTCGTGTAGTCGCGCACGCGCCGCGGCACGGCGGAGTCGTTCGCGAGGAACCACATCATGCCCTGCTGATAGGTAACGTGTTTCTGGAAGATTCTCTCCCGGGCTTCATAGTCCGCGTCGGGCCAGGCATCGCTGCCGTACACGAAGTCGGTGGAGATGGGGCCGGCGTTGTTGCAGTCGCCAATGTTCAGTTTCACGGGACCGCTTTTGTAGGTGAACTTCCATTCGGTTTGGTCGCCACCAGTGGCGAGATAACGCTCCAGCAGCGCGAAGTCCGCGCGGTTATAGTTCGCGGGTTTCGGCCAGGTGATGCCTTTCTCCGCGGCGACGGCCCACATGCGGAAGTTGTAACCCTGCACACGCTTGTCGCCTGTGCCTGCAGCGGGAAGCGGTCCGTCTGTGATTCCAGGCAGCAGGCCGCTGGTGGCATCGCCCGACTTCACATAAGGATCGACGGGAAAGCGGAACTGATGCGTCTCCGCGACGTGGAAACCATTGAGCGTTTCGCCATAAGCGGCATTACCCTCGCGACCAATAAAGTACTTTACGCCAGCCTTTGCGAAGAGATCGCCTTCATAGGTGGCATCCATGAACATCTTCGCTTCGATACGGTTTCCGTTTTCGAAAACGAGAGCGGTGATTTGCGCGCTGTCTTTGTCTTTCTCGACGGACTTCAGGCGATGTTCGTAGTAGACCGGCACCTGTTCCTTTTCCAACATGCGGCGGAAAATGATCTCTGCCTGGGACGGCGTGAAGCCGAGTTCCGGGCTGCCGCCTTTCAAGGTCTTCGCGCCTTCCTTGGCCTCGGCAGCCTCCACGATGAACTCATGGGCAATGCCACCGATGGAGCGGCCCTCGCCCAGGTCCATGGCGGTGAGACCGGCGGCGGTCATGCCACCAACGTGGCGGCGGAAGACGGCCAGCGCAGCCGTTTTGCCCAGGCGTTTGGTTTGGACGGCAGCGGCGACACCGCCCGGTGTGCCACCATAGATGCAGACGTCCACCTTGATGGTCAAAGGCGGGTTCGCGGCGGGGACGGGGTAGTAGTATTTGAGACCGGGATTCGGAGAGGTCGGGCCGGACGGAGCGGAGGTCTGCGACTGCGCCAGAGCGAGGATACTGGTCAGTGCGAGGAAGGAGAGCGAATGGAGAGCGATGCGTTTCACAATGGAAAGTAGGTCAGCGGGGTGACTGAACGCCGCCGGGAAGAGGGATTTTTCAGGGCGCGGATTTGCGCTGGTCATGGTCGTGGCTTGTGATTCAGTGCGCGCATGCAAGGACAGCAGCCGATTGGTCTGGGGCGATATCCTATGGTGAAGACTTTGCCTGCGCGGGGCAGCGGGGTTCGCGCTCTGCTGCGGGCATTGGTGATCGCGATGGGTTGCGCTTTGTTTGGCGTGAGTTGCCAAGGGGTGAAGACCTTCACGGATAGCGATCGTGTGGCTTCATTCAAGAACGTGGATGCGCGTGCGGTCGGATCGGATAGCATGCGAGACCATGTGCTGAAACGGACGGCGTTTGTCATCGCCGTCGAAAAGCCCCCCGGTGTGAAACAACCGGAGGCCGCGCGCGCCATACCCGGAGCTAGGGCACGCACGAAGGTGGGCTTTGGCTCAGCGGCGGCGGTGGACCGACGCGGTTACTTCGTCACGGCGGCCCACTGTCTCGACGGGAATGAATTGAATGTTGCCTTCATGAGCAAGACCGGCTTGGAAATGCGGAAGGCGCGTGTGGTCTTCAAGGGAGATGCGACATCGAGCATTGCGGACTTTGCCATTCTTCATGTGCCGGCGCGCCTTGACTACGTCTTTGAGTGGGGAACGACGACTGCTGATGGTGACGCGGTGATCAGTGCGGGCACGATCCGGAAGAAGGCTTTGGATAAAATGGCGAAGTCTCCGAAGAATAAGAACAACATCGCGTTCAGTGTCGAGCCTGTCGGTGGCCATATCGGGAAGGTGCTGCAAGGACTGGCCCATGGCGTGAGGTATCATGTGGTGCTGCATGACTCCCCTCTCACGCAAGGCAACAGCGGCGGGCCCCTGGTGGATAAGCAAGGCCGATTGCTGGCGGTGAATATCACGGGCGCGGCGGCCCACCCTTCTCTTTATGATGCGAGGTTCCGCTATGCGAATGCGGTGCGGCCGGATTTGGATTGGGTGATGGGGGTGATTGAAAGGGATGCAGGACGAGGGAGGTAAATCATCTTTGCTCAGGCATTATTCTATGAGCGGACTCCGTTGATAGAACATGAACGAACTGCCTGATTCACCTGCCCTCACCCGACGCGGGGCGCTCAAAACGATCTCGTTCGCCGCTACCGCGCTGGCGGGTGGCGGCATGACCCGCATGGTGAATGCGCAGTCGGCTACATCTGCGCCTGCACCCGCTGCCTCAGTCAAACCTACGCTTCACGTCTATCCCGATTACGGTTGGTTGCGCGGTCTCGGTATGGTGCCCTCATGGGGAGCGCGGATCGAAGACGCGTGGTGGTTTTACGATGGAGCGCGGATGCGCGAGGAAGCCGCGCTCGCGAAGCAGATCCACGCAAATTGCATCCGCCTCTGGATTGAGTTCAGCGCCTGGATGCGCGACCCGGATAAAGTCACGGAGAACTTCATGGACGCCGTCGCAGCGATCACGGAGAACGGCATGAAAGTCATGCCCTGTCTCTTCAATCGCTGGCATGACTCCAAGTTCGACTACGGCGGCACTTACACAGAAAATCTGCGCCCCGGTTGGACGCAACCGCTCGACTATGTGAAGCAACTCGTCACACCGCTGGCCAAGGATGATCGCGTCCTCATCTGGGATTTGTGCAACGAGCCGCAGGCCCGCGACCGCACGAGCGATGCCAATCAACGCGAATACGCCTGGCTGAGCGAAGTCGCCGCCACGGTGCGTGCCTGTGGCGCGACACAACCGATCACTATCGGAACCATGACGGGCGCCAACATCGCGAACTTCGCGCCACTGATGGATGTGCTCTGCGGTCATCCGTATGTCCACACACGCCCCGAGCTTGAAGAGCAGATCAACAGCTTCGCGAAGCTGCGTCAGGAAACGGGCAAGCCCTTCCTCGTTAATGAAACCATCCCCGGCGCGCTCGATGATGCCGTGCGTGCGGAGGTCGCGAAGTATTACACGGAGATGCTGTCCGCCGCTGGCTGCGGTTGGATGGGCTGGGTCATTCGCGAAGGCAAAGCCATCTCAACCCGGCGCGACCGCTATGATGGCAACGGCATCAACGGCGGTGGATTCCATCCCTTCTTCACCAAAGAAAGCCGTCTGCGTGGGGGGCTGGAGTTTCTGACGGAAAAACCGAAGGTGCGGGCGCCATGGCAGAAGACGGTTTGAGGCCAAGTTCGGCTGCCTCACACCACCGTGGAGGTTGCCTTGGGGAATGGCGGCAGCTACCGTAAAGCAATGAAAGTTCCGCCGCGCACTTCCGCTGAGGAGCACCGCAAATATTTTCCCGGGAAAATGATTTATCTCGGAGAGGGGCCTGCGTGGCAGGACATTCTTGTGGAGATCCACCACAGGAATCCAGTCGAGCAGCCCTTGCTCATTCCTGCTGTCGCGGAACCTCAATTGCTTTGGCAGATATCCGGTCATGTGCTCTGCTCGGATCGAGACTTGGATGGTGAATGGAATACCCATGAAGTGAACCCGGGAGATTTATTCCTGACAACCTCGTCAGAACCTTATGAACTGAAGTGGCAGTCCATCGATCAACATGCTATCACGGTTATGCATGCGACACTCGGTCTTCCCCTATTAGCGCGAGCAGCAAAGGAACTTAACGGACCGAGTGCCACCATTCCTCTATTGAAAGAGTCCAGCGCCTTTCGGGATGATACCATCCTTTCATTTTTAGAGATGCTGCGGCGAGAAGTTTCCGAGCAAAAAACAGCGAGCCTGTCATTCGTCCAAGGGATTGCCCAAAGTCTGGCGACTCACGTCATCCGAACTTACCGCGATGATCAGAATCCGAGGCCGCATCGTTCTATCGCCCTACCCGCTTTCCAACTGCACCGAGTGTTGAAGGTAATGAACGATTCTCTGGATGAAGGAATCAATGTCGGGAAATTGGCAGCAGCGATAAAGATGAGCGAGTCGCACTTTTCCCGCCTGTTCAAAGGGAATACAGGATTCTCACCATCACAGTATTTCATTCGTCTGCGGATATCCAAAGCCCAGGAATTATTGCGCGAAACGTCGAAGCCCATCATCGAAGTCGGCATGGATGTTGGTTATACAAGTCCGAGCCATTTTGCACATGCTTTCCGCAGAGAGACGGGTCTCACTCCTCATGAATATCGCGAACGAACGATGGGTAACGTCCCTACGGATGATTTTAGCAGAATCGCGACAGGCTAAGCGGAATTACGCGAGCAGCGTGGTGGTCGAGGAGGTAAGGTCGCCTCATCATGAAAAAGCACCATCACACGAAGATTGGAAAAAGGTCAACCCTCGCTATTGCCGCTCTCATTATCGCGTCGGCGGCTACCGTTTCGGCAATATCACCCTCCAAGAGCGAATGGGACAAAACATTTCCCAAGAGCACAAAGGTCGATCACCGCAAGGTATCCTTCAAGAACCGGTATGGGATTACATTGGCCGCAGATCTGTATGAGCCAAAGGGTCGCGGCGACAAGCGCCTGCCGGGGATAGCTATTGGCGGGCCCTTCGGCGCTGTAAAAGAACAATCATCCGGTTTGTATGCGCAAACGATGGCTGAGCGCGGATTCGTAACACTGGCTTTCGATCCATCCTATACCGGAGAGAGCGGTGGCGAGCCACGTCATGTGGCATCGCCAGATATCAATACAGAGGATTTTAGCGCAGCCGTAGATTTCCTCGGCCTGCAATCCTCAGTGAATCGCGAGCGCATTGGCATCATTGGCATTTGCGGCTGGGGTGGTATGGCGCTGAACGCTGCTGCCGTGGATAAGCGCATAAAGGCTGTGGTGACTAGCACGATGTATGACATGACGAGGGTCATGTCTAAAGGTTACAACGACAGCGTAACCAAGGAAGAACGCACAAAAACACTGGAGCAACTCAGCCAGCAACGATGGAAAGATGCGGAGAAAGGAACACCGGCCAACCAAGCGCCTTACAATAAACTGAAGGGTGGCGAAGCGCAATTCATGATGGACTACGCGGAGTACTACATGACGCCACGCGGCTATCATAATCGCGCGGTCAACTCCGGCAACGCATGGACGCAGACAACGCCGCTATCCTTCATGAACATGCCGCTCCTGACTTACATTAAAGAGATATCGCCACGCCCGATTCTCTTCGTTCACGGAGAAAAGGCGCACTCGCGTTATTTCAGCGAAACCGCCTACCAAGCTGCGGCAGAGCCAAAGGAACTCATGATCATTCAGGGCGCCAGCCACATAGATCTTTACGACCAAAAAGACGTGATCCCCATTGATAAGCTCACAGACTTTTTTACAATCAATCTGAAATAATGCTTCGTCGAATTTTTACTAACACGACTGCAGCCGCACTGGCCCCGATCTTTCTGCGTGCTCAAGTAAATTAACGAAGCCAAAAGAATTACCCATGAAAATCGCTCATATTGGTTCACAGCCATCTGCCAAGGGCTCTGCTGACTGGTTTACGGGCGTAGTGCGCATCGACATGTTGTTCCAACCTGAGACACCCGCTCGACCTGCCGCAGCGAGTGTTACATTTGAGCCGGGTGCCCGCACCGCATGGCATACCCACCCCCTTGGCCAGACGTTGATCATCAGCAGCGGGCTCGGTTGGGCCCAATGTGGAGACGGTCCTATAGAGGAGATCCGGCCAGGCGATGTGGTTTGGTTCCCTCCCGGAGTAAAGCACTGGCACGGCGCTAGTCCGAGCGTCGCGATGACCCACATTGCCATTCAGGAAGCTCTCGACGGCAAGGTGGTGGAATGGATGGAGAAGGTAAGTGACCGGCAGTATCAGAAATAGAACAACTTTAGCTTTCATTCGACCGCATGACACAGACTACGGAAATTTTTGCGCGACTCAGAAATGGCGAAACCATTCCTTTTGAGGATCCTGAATACTCCAAGCTTCGCGACGCCTCGTTTGCTACGAGAAGGTTGCTGCTGCGATTTAACCAGTCAGCAGATCCAGAGGAGATGCGCTCCTTGCTAAGCGAAATCACAGGCAGCGAGATTCACGAAAGCACCGCGATCTTTCCGCCGCTTCACATCAACTACGGTAAACACACGAGAATCGGACAAAACGTCTTCATCAATTTCGACTGCGTTTTCCTGGATTTCGGAGGCATCACCATTGAAGACGGCGTTTTCATTGCCCCTAAAGTTAGCTTACTTACCGAAGGGCATCCGATTTCGCCAGCGGACAGGCATTCACTCACCGTTGCGCCTATTCACATTAAAAAAAATGCATGGATAGGTGCCAATGCCACCATCGTGCAAGGCGTAACCATTGGGGAAAACGCTGTCGTGGCGGCAGGTGCTATTGTCACTAAAGACGTGCCCGAGAACACAGTAGTTGGAGGGATTCCCGCAACGACCTTCAAGAACATCAGATGAGTTCATCACTACTTACAACCCTCGCAGGAGTATTTTTACTCATGGGTATTCCAATACCAAGCAAGGCAAGTCCTCCGGCCGCCAAAGAAACAAGCGATGCAATAAAGAGCAACAATGACATGAAGCAGGAGCGGATAAAACTCGGCATCGGCAATACGAGCTTCACTGCCACGCTCGCCAACAACCCTGCGGCATCCGATTTCAAGGCCTTGCTTCCTCTAAGTCTTAGAATGAGTGATTTGCATGGAAATGAGAAGTTCTTCCATCTGCCGAGCCGCTTACGGTCCGATGACACAAACCCGGGAATCATCCAAACTGGAGACCTGATGCTCTGGAACTCGAATAGCGTGGTGCTGTTCTTCAAAACCTTCACCACGTCTTACGGTTACACTAGACTAGGTCGCGTCGATAACCCAAAAGGACTTTCCGCTGCAGTCGGGACGGGGGACGTCACCATCACATTTGAACTGCATAATTGAATGTTGAGGCGCAGATTCGAACGGCTGGTTCAGGGTGTTTGTGAACGAAATAGAACTGTCGCCAGATCACCCTGCCCAGGGCAACTCGACAATCTCTGGCTGGAAGTTCTTCCCAAGGGTCCAGGCGGTGAAGCCGCTTTCGGTGCGGATGAGGAACCAGTCTTTTTGCATGGAGAAGTTCTCTTCATCATTGGGATCAATGCCAGGCGTTGGAACCCAGAGGAGCACTTCGAATTCGCTGCCGGGGCGGGTGCGGGCGAAGATGGCTTCGGGGTCGCGGGTCTGGCAGACGGGGAAGGACTTCACCACTTTGCCTTTGGCTCCGACTGCATAGAATTCCTGGGGAGTGAGCTTCAGCGTGTAGTCTTTGTTGAAGACATAACGCTCGGTCTTGGTGAAGAAGCCCATCCAGGATTGGTGGATAGCGGCGCCATTGCCGGTGATCTTCAATTCACCATTGCCTTCCAGGCGGCCCACTTGTTTCAAGGCGCCGTGCTGGAGCACAAAGAGATAGCGTATGGAGAAGTCGCTGCCGCCCGTGGCACTCGCCACCACCAGAGGCTGCTTCAGTTCCGAGGAAACGGTGTAAACCTTTAACTCTGCCTCGAATCCCTGGAAGTCCTCGGGCATTTCGATCCGGGTGGAACCCACCTTGAGTGTGGCGGCCCCGAAAGGTTCATCGGTCTTTTCCTGATCAGAGGTGAGTGTGATCGTGATGGGTGCCCCGCCACCCTCGGGAGTGACTTTCACGCTCAACGGCTTGGATTCCGCCTGCAACATCCCGCATGACAGACTCAAGAGTCCGGCGCAGCAACTGACAATGGCCCAGCGCCTGGCGCCAGTAAAGGGGAAGAGAGTCCGGGAATGGCGCTTCATAGTCGCCGAGATTGGCTGCGTTTCTGATGAATCGCAATCGTGCATCTGGCCGAATCCCAGTTCCTTGCTCAATGTCTCCGAGATAAATCTTTGCTATTCAGGGCGGAGAGGGTGGGATTGCCAATGGGCCATCCATTTAGGCTTCGCTCATTATTGATCCCTTCCTTACGGCTCTGCCATGGCGGAGAGGGTGGGATTGACTTCCCTGCGGTCAGTCTTTCCAAGATAGGCTGCGCCATATTGACTCCTTCCTTGGTCGCGGGGCTCCCGCGGAGAGGGTGGGATTCGAACCCACGGTAGGTTTCCCTACGCCAGTTTTCAAGACTGGAGCCATCAACCACTCGACCACCTCTCCTGATTTTGTAGCGGCGTGCGGCCCGGCGGGGCGCACGTGCTCGGGGTGAGCAGAGGTATGTATATCCACGGATTGGGCGAGGAAAAGCAAATTCGTGCTTGATTTTTCCTTTGCTGCTGGGATTCTGTCCGCCCTCAAATTAAATTCAGCAAGTAAGCACTACCCATCATGGTTGTTATCCGACTCCGCCGCGAAGGCACCAAGAACCGCCCTTTTTACCGCATTGTGGCCGCTGATCAGCGGTTCCGCCGCGACGGACGTTTCCTCGAAATCCTGGGCACGTATGACCCGCTCAAGGAAAAAGACAACGTGAAGGTGAATGTGGAAGCGGCAAACGCGTGGATCGCCAAGGGCGCCCAGCCGTCTGAGACGGTGCGCAGCCTGCTGAAGAAGGCGACTGCGGCAGCGGCTTCCGCCTAAGCCATCCCTCGCCCCAGGAAAGCGCCCGATCTGATTCTATCTGAGACGGTTGCTTCCTTCCAGAGTGCCTGATGAAATTCCGGCTCCGCTTCACCGATGAGGTAGGCGGAGCTTCTTTTGTGTCCTGTCCGGCGGGATGGACGGCCCGCCGGAGAATTATGCAGGAATTGGGCGAGCAGATTTGGTCATTCGCACGAATAAATTTTAGGAATTAACAGACACCACTCTGCAGCCACCTAAGCTAATCAGTTAGCAAGCCAGCAATCCAACGACCGACCATGGACGCCCCTGAAGCCCTTCGCGAATTCCTGATGTATGTCGTCGCGAATCTGATCGAGCATCCAAAGCAGGCCAGCATTGTGGTACGCACAGGGCAGACGGGAATTGTGAGCTATCGGATTTTGCTGGCGCCGGACGATGTGCGCCGCGTGGTGGGGAAGAATGGATTTACGATCAGCGCGATCCGGTCACTGATGAACGTGGCGGCGCAGAAATACCGCATCAAGGTAACGCTGCGGGTGGATGGCGCTCAGGATGATCCAGAGGAGGATGCGGAACGGGCAAGGGAAAATGCGGGTGGCGGTAAGGGTGCGTCCCCTGCCCCGCAAGATGAAGCCGAAAGCGGTGTGCCGGAGAAGGAGTAGTCGAACTGTTCGCCGCGTGCTTTGAGATAACGCAGGAGGCGGCTTTGATGTCTGGGGGCATGCCTCTCCGGCCACGTCGGAGCAAGCTCCTCCAACCACAGAGCGGCAGCCTGCGTAGCCGCGAAGCGAACCTGCACGCACTCCAGACATGAGGTCGAGAGCGGGCGATGTGAAGTGGATAATTATTGGTCGGGAGTGCTGCGAGATTGAAGCCGTGTGGGACACCCGGCACCACGGCTCCGAGTTTGGGGCTGACGCCGCCTCCCATCCCGCACGCACTCCGGTGGTCCGGGGCGTCGATCAAGGGTTTAGTCAGGCCTGAGCGATCTTGTTGCCTGGTAAAGTTGCACTATTTCGATAAGCGTCCCGGCGCCGAGTTCGATAACTGCCCCTTTCCCAGTGTCAGAACACATATGAATTTGCGAAGTCACGAAATCTTCGACAACTTCTTCAATGGGTGTGCCGTCATTCCAAATAGTTAGAATCACGTCATCGTCGTCACCATCGAGGCAGAATGCATCAAAGGCATCATGCCATTGCTCGCTGTTGGGGTCGGCGAAGGAGACGGTGCATGGATTTGATTTCGCAAGATGCTCCAGCAACGCTATTGCACCCGCTTCTTCATTGACTTGAATCAAGCAGGCCGAGCCATACGGCAAGGTGAACATCGGCTCGCTTTCGCGCCAGCGGTAGTAGTTCAGAGCGTCTGAAGCCATGCCACCATTTTGCGGCGGGACTGCGATAATGCAAAATCCGATTCCTGCTCCCCTCTCCCGCCTCTTATTACCCTTTGCCTTTTGGTGGGGACTGTCTACTCTTTACCTTCGTGCGGCGCTTCGTGAGGAGTCGCGCAACTCATGCGCCCTGTGGGGTTTCACCTTTCGTCTTTGATCTGTCCGTTTTGCCTGCTGCCCATCTTCAAAATCTCCCCGTCATCAGCGCCGGTCATGGTGTGCAGTTCGATGGCGAGCAACCGGTTTTTATCCTCGGTCCCTGTGTTATCGAGAGTGAAGTTTTCGTGTGGGACATGGCGCGGCGTCTGAAGGAGATCGCGGACAAGCTCGGTGTCCGGTGGGTGTTCAAAGCCTCTTATGACAAGGCGAACCGCAGCAGCGGGAAGAGCTATCGCGGGATGGACGTGGCCGCGGGGTGCAAGATCCTCGGTGAAATCGGTCAATCGCTAGGCGTGCCGGTCACCACGGATGTGCATAGTCCTGAGGAAGCGAAGATTGCTGCGGAGTGGATCGATGTTTTGCAGATTCCGGCGTTCCTCTGTCGGCAGACGGATCTCATCGAAACGGCTGGGAAGACGGGCCGGCTGGTGAATGTGAAGAAAGGTCAGTTCCTGGCGCCGTGGGATGTGAAGAACATCGCGGACAAGCTGCTGGCGGTGGGCTGCGAGCGTTTTGTTTTCACGGAACGTGGCACGACTTTTGGTTACCAAAATCTAGTGGCTGACATGCGCTCCCTCTACTGGATGCGGGAGCTGGGCTATCGCGTCATCATGGATGCCACGCATGCGGTGCAGCGGCCCGGTGGCCTGGGCACGGCGACAGGCGGCGATGGCAAACTGGCGCCAGTGCTGGCGCGCTCAGCGGTGGCGGCGGGCTGCGATGGTGTTTTCATCGAAACGCACATCAATCCGGCGGAGGCATTTTCGGATGGTCCGAATCAAATTCCGCTGGCGGAACTTCCCGTCCTGCTTGAGCAGTTGCTTCGCATCCACGAAATTGCTAAACAGTAGTCAGTAGTAAAATAGTCAGGCATCGCCGTCACAACCCGCCCCGAACTGCAAAGCATATAGCACCCCTGCATGGTCGCCATCCGAGCCACTGGTTTTCTACTTTTTTCCTGCCTCACTCTGGGTGGCCTGGTGAGGTCGTCACTCGCACAGGATAGCGAGAAGCCAGCAGTGGCTGAAAAGAAAAAAGCGAAGACTGACGGCACGAAGCCTTCCGCGGACGGCGGCAAAGGAAAATCCGGTGAGAAGCCCGCTGCTCCCAGCACGAGCGCTGCTACCAGCGCTGCCGCAGCTCAGACCACACAGGGGCTGGGGTCCTTTGGTAAGATGCTGCCGCTGGGTGAACGTAATTTGAATGTGAAGCTGCCCTCCTTCAAAGATGGCCGCCCCAACTCCATGCTGGAGGCTGCCTGCATGATCCGCATGGATGATGAAAACATGGCGCTGGAGAAGCTGGATATCCGCCTTTTCGCAGCACAGCGGGAGCAGGATTTGCGGGTGCAGTTGGTCACCGGAAACTATCACATGCCCACGCAGATCCTGACCAGTGAGCAGCGCAGCCGGGTGAGCCGCCAGGATTTCCAGTTGGAAGGCGACCAGATGATTTTTGACACCACCACCTCCCAGGGAAAGCTCACGGGAAATGTGGAAATGATCATTTTCGACACCAGCAGCATGTTTGGCCGCGCCGAGGAGCCCGAAAAGAAAGCCCCTGGCAAAAAGGGCGACGGCTCCGGCAAGAAAGCCAAGGATGCCAATGCCAAGGACGCAAAAAAGGGTGAATCCCAGAATCAGCCGCAGACCGTGCCGGAGTCAAAATCGCAGCCGAAAGCAAAGACCACTGCCACCCCGCCGGTCGCTCAGCCTAAAAAATCTCATGACAAGAAGTAATCGTACCGCCGCCGCCTGCCTCGCGGCTGCCAGCGTGCTCATGGCGCAAGGCGCCTGGGCTCAGACGTCCCTTCCGAAAGGCGAGGATGCCAAGAAATTGCTCAACCAAGCTTCCAGCCTGCTGAAGGACTCGGAGAATGGTGGCAAAGAAAACCTGTCGCGCCGCGTGAAGGAAATGGCTTCAGATGATGGCCGCGCAGAGAAGTTGCTGGAGGAATCCAAGCGCGCCGCAAAGGCCAAGCCTGATTTGGTGGAACGCGCCAAACAGGAGGCCCGCGACAAGAATCTGACGGAAACGCTTTCCAATCTCAGTCCGCAAGGGAAAGCCATGCTGGCGCAGAGCGGCTCTGCCAGAGCGCAGAAAGCTCCCGGTGAGGCACAATTGGTGCCTGTGAATAAAGTGACAGAAGTGCAGCTTACCGATGCCAAGCCCATGCCTCTGCGCCCTACCCCGCTCGAGCGTACGGAGAAGGATCCTCCCTCTCGCACGGTCATCACTAGCAAGGGATCGGCCTTCTTTGACTCGCGTCAGGCGATGGGTGTCTTCACTGATGACGTGGAATGCAGCCACCCGCAGTTCCACCTGAACTCGGATACGCTGGAAGTTTTCATGCTGAAGGATGACGAGAAAGCTGAACTGGAAGCCAAGCTGGCGAAACGGCCCATGCGCCTGCCGGACGCCCCTGAGGAACCGGAGCCGGACAAGAGCGTGAAGCAGGCGATCGCGAAAGGCCGCAAGGTCATCATTCAAAAACTGAGCGAGACTGGGGAACTGCAGATCGGCATCAGCCGCCATGCGACCTATGTCGGTGAAAACGGCGATGTCATTTTGCGAGACTGGCCCCAGGTGCAACGTGGCCGCAATGTGGTTGTGGCCACCGATCCCAGCACCGTGATGACCATCAAGCAAAACGGCGCCCTGAAGACGCAGGGGCCAAACCGTGTGGACATCGTGCAGGAGGGCGACAAAAAGGCGCCCATCAACCAGGTGCCGAAGAATTCCGCTGTGCCTCCGCCAGCCGCCAATCCCACCTCCGGCCCTGCCGAACCTATCGGCCCGCCAAAAGCCAAGGCTGTGAACTGAATTTAGCTGTCTGTGAAAAAATCGACCAACTCACGAAGCCGCGGCTCACGCGAAACTGGGAACAACGGGGGCCGTCCGGGCCCACTGGATCTGGATCCCCCTATCGATCCGCCGGATGAACCACCTACCGGCCTTTTTGGCCGTCCACAAGGTAACGGTGACGACTCGCAGGCTGGCGAAGTGCTCCTTTTCACGAAGGGACTAAAAAAAGTTTATGATGGCCGTGCCGTGGTAAACGGTGTGGATATCGAAGTCCGCCGCGGAGAAATCGTCGGTTTGCTAGGGCCGAATGGTGCGGGAAAAACGACTTCCTTTTATATGATTGTGGGGTTGGTCAAACCCAATGGTGGAGAGGTGTTTTTTGACGGCAAAAACACGACCCATGAGCCGATGTATCAGCGGGCACGGCTGGGGATGGGATATTTGCCTCAGGAAGAATCGATCTTCCGTAAACTGACCGTTCGTGATAATATTCTGGCTGTTATGGAGACGCAGAATTTCTCGCACACTGAGCGCAAGGCTCAGTGCCAGCAATTGATGGAGAAATTCGGCATTGATCACGTGGCGGACAATCTTGCCCTCACGCTGTCTGGTGGTGAAAAACGCCGCCTGACCATTGCCCGCTCTCTGGTGACTGAGCCAAAGCTCATCATGCTAGACGAACCTTTCTCCGGCGTGGACCCCCTTGCCGTGGAAGACATTCAAAAGATCATCCTCATGCTGAAAAGCGTGGGGTTGGCCATCCTTATTACTGACCACAACGTGCGCGAGACACTAGGAATCGTGGACCGCGCTTATTTGATTCATGAAGGCCGCGTACTGCTTCACGGCACGCGCGAGTACATCGTGAATCACCCGCTCGCAAGAGAGCGCTACCTGGGAGAAAATTTCAGTATGTAGTCAACTACATTTCCCACGGCGCTCCAACCATTTGGAAACCAAACAAAGGAGATAAACCATGCAAGTGCACAATGTAAATCTGCCGATCACCGTTACCGGACGCCATGTGTCTGTCACGGAAGCCATGCGCGATTATGCCCAGCGGAAAGTGGAGAACCTCCACCTAGACTACCCGCGGATCATCGACGCGAAGGTTATTCTCGATGTAGAGAAGAAGGAGCGACAGAAAGCTGAGATCGTCCTGCATTGCGCGAACCACATTACGATCGAAGTGGACGCGATGAGCGACGACATTTATGCTTCCATCGACGAAAGTGTGGCCAAACTCTTGCAGCGCATGCGCAAGTACAAGACTCGTTTGCTGAAGAGTCACCGCCCGCGCAAAGGCTCCATCAAGCATCTCGAAGAGCACGTCTTCAATGAGGTGGATGTCCACAAGGTCGAAGAAGACCAGCACATCGAGCCGGTGATCATTCACAAGGAAAACTATCGCATGAAGCCTCTCTTTCCAGATGAAGCCATTATGGATCTGGAACTCAGCGAAAGGCCTTTCGTCATCTTCCAGAATGCCCGCAGCAATAAGATCGCCATTCTCTTCCGCCGTAAGGACGGAGAGTACGGCATGATCGAGCCAGACGGCGCCCAGGCGGCGTGAGGTGGTGACTGATTGATCATTTGTTAATTCTGTAAAGCCGTAGGACGCTGATTTGCGTTCTGCGGCTTTTTCTTTGTGGAGCTGGTTATTCCGGCGCCTTTCCACAAATCATTGATTCGGCTACGGGTTGGTGAATATTGACGACCCCTTTTCCTAACCCACTCTGTTCATGCGCATCATCCGCCACACTGACGCCAATTTTGCCGACGAAATCCGGCCTTTGAACCGCCGTGCGGAGGCTTCCGCGCACGTGCGTGAGGTGGTGGCTTCGGTGATCGCAGACGTGCGCACGCTTGGTGATGCGGCGCTGCTGAACTTCACGGAGAAGTTTGATGGAGCGATGCTTACCTCCAATCAACTCGCGATAACACCGGATGAGATTCAAAACGCCTGCGATGCGCTGAAGCCGGAAGTGCGTGAAGCCTTGGAGGCTTCCATTCGCAACGTCACCGCGTTTGCCAGGCACAGCCTGCGCAAAGACTGGTCCATGGTCAATGAACAGGGCGCGGAAGTGGGCGAGTCGTTCCACGCGTTCGAAAGGGTGGGCCTCTACATTCCTGGCGGGACAGCCCCGCTAGTGAGCACCTCCATCATGACGGTGGCGATAGCCGCAGCTGCAGGTGTGCCGGAGATCGTGGTCTGCACTCCTTGTGGCAAGGACGGCACAGTGAATGCAAACTTGCTCGCTGCGCTCAAGCTGGCCGGCGCTACGGAGATCTATCGTGTAGGCGGTTCACAGGCCATTGCAGCAATGGCTTATGGCACGGAAACGATTGCTCCAGTGGTGAAGATTTTCGGCCCCGGCAATAGCTACGTAGTTGAAGCCAAGCGCCAGGTTTTTGGTGTGGTGTCTGTGGATCTTCTTCCAGGCCCCAGCGAGGTCATGGTGCTGGCGGACGCTTCCGCGAATCCCGCGTTCATCGCGGCCGATCTGCTGGCTCAAGCGGAGCACGGCAAGGACAGCGGCGTGGCCTTTATCACAGATCATGCTCCCCTGCTGGACGCAGTGCTGCAACAGATTTCCCAACAAGGTGAATCTTTGAACCGACAGGCCATGGTCCAATCCGTCTTGGACAAGGAATGCGTGCTTATCGAAACCTCCACTCTGGAAGAAGGAGCGGAGATCGTGAATCAGTATGCGCCGGAACACCTTAGCCTCATTACGAGTCGCGAGCAGGACATCCTCCCTCTCATCCGCAATGCCGGGGCTATCTTCCTGGGCAATTACTCCCCCGTGGCCGTGGGCGATTTCCTGGCTGGCCCGAGTCACACGCTGCCCACAGGCGGCTCCGGCAAGTCCTTTCCCGGAATCACGGCAGACATGTTTCAGAAGCGCACCAGCATTGTCCGCCTAAGCGCCGAGGCCTGTGCCGCCAGCGAACCCGCCGTGCGCGCCTTCAGTGAGATCGAAGGCCTGGATGCGCACGGTTATTCGGTGGCGATCAGAAGAGGAAAGTAATCCTCCCACGTACCTGACAAGGAAGTGTCGCGAACTCTACGGCTCGTCATTTTCGCGTGCCGTGACACCGTCCGTGCTCAGCACCACACGGAACCCGATGTCATCTGCGCGGGTGGCAGGAGGCACGGGCCGACGGTGAGAGGAAAGCAGCTCTTCACGTGAAGCGGTGCGCCAACTGCCACCACGCACGACGCCTTGGGCCTTTGTCTTGTCATCGGTGCCACCAAAGTCTTCCTGGACCCACTCCCAGACATTGCCACCCAAGTCACGCAGGGCGCTAAGGTTGGGCGAGAAAGTACCGACGGGCGCCAGTTTGGGGAAGCCATCCTTGTAGCCTTTGATGCCATCTTTCTTGTTGGCAGATGCAGCGGCATCTTCGTCCCAAAGGTTTACCGTTGGTGGCGATGGCGGCCACAGGTAACCCCACGGATAGATACCCTCGATACGCTGATTCCGATCCGCGGGCGATTCCCCACGCTCACGCGGCAGGTTCGCTGTCTTGCTCCACTCTTCATCCGTAGGGAGGCGATAACTTTGATCTTCTTCCAGCAACCCGCGAGATCGTTCCGTCTGGGTTAACCACTGGCAGAAGGCGATTGCATCCTGCCGACTGACATTGGTAACCGGATAAGTGACGAGGATCTCCTGCACCCAATTCTTATCAGCCTGAGGCGGCTGCTTTGTGGGCGGCGGTGGCTGAGGCGTTGCTGGAACTGCCGTCGGATTGTTGTTAATATTGGCCGGCGGCTGAGACGGAACCGGCACCTCAGGCTGAGCCTGCGTCGACTTATCTCCTACGGCCTTTTGATAGACATTATAATCCGTGCGCCGGATCTCGTTGGTGGCGATCAAGACGGGTCCCACCGGCTCAAAATCCATGCCCAGCGAGTTCTTCCACCTTCTGCCAAAAGCCACCGCATCCGTGGGGCGAAGCTTGGGATTGAAGACCAGCTTTTTGCCCTGCTGCACATTGCCTTTCAGCACTTCACGCTTGTAGCCCGGCAAGCTCACAACAAACTCCACGTCCCCGAGTTTGGCGCGGGACAACGTCAGAGGCGTATGCCCGAGGGACTCGCCGTTCTGCAGGACTTCTGCCCGCGCAGGATTACTC
The DNA here is from genome assembly GCA_965284365.1 of Phragmitibacter sp. Lineage (GTDB taxonomy): Bacteria > Verrucomicrobiota > Verrucomicrobiia > Verrucomicrobiales > Verrucomicrobiaceae > Phragmitibacter. The sequence goes on along the minus strand of OZ260079.1, from coordinate 3,677,443 downwards.
TGGATGAGCACTTGGCCAAAGCTCAGCTTTGTCACCTCGAGGTTGAAGGCAGTCCAGTCCTTCCGTTCACCCGGATTTCTCTTGAGGCTCTGATCCGGACGCCAGCGATATTCGAAATCTCCGTTGAGAGCCCCTGTCAACCGATCCTGATCCGTCAGCCACGCGCAATAAGCTTCCGCATCTGCCTTGGGGATGACCACGGCATAATCTTTGGAATTCTTGCCCGGCATCGGCACCACTTCCCCCTCAAAAGGCTGCGTGGTGTCATCCAGAAAGTGGCTGAAATGAGCCAGGCTCACCGGACGGTCACTGATGTGGCGATTGTCTTTCCACACGAATTTACTATCAAAGCTGTTCAGCCACATCTGGCCGCTGGCAGGCAGTTTCGCCCGGGCGATTTCGTCGGCGGTGAGTTTACGCGGCACAGGAGCCGGGGCGGTATAGACCCACTCCCGTGAATATTTCGCCATGACCAGGGAACTTCCGACGAGGATGGAACCCACGACGAGCGTCCAGGCAGAACGGAACAATCGCGTGCCGAGGGGTATCGGACGAGGCTGCCCGACCTTCCGCAGCGCATCCGCAAAATCCGCAGCGCTGGCGAAACGATCCTTCACATTCGGCGCGCAGGCCTGACAGATGACGCGATTCCACTCCCGCCAGAGTTTTAGTTCAGAGTGATCCAGATCATCCGGCACTTCCGGAAATTCCATGCGATCCTTCCCGGAACTGATCTCATAAAGAACCTTTCCGAGACTGTAGATGTCCGCAGCGAATGTGCCGGGCCCCTCGGGGGGCACGAATCCTTCCGTGCCGACGAACGTGCGTTCGCCATGCGCCGCCACGAGACCGATGTCCGCCAGCTTGCACATGCCATCCACGAAAATGATGTTGGACGGCTTAATGTCGCGGTGAGTCAGGCCGTAGCTGTGCATGTAGCCCAGCGCGTCCGCTAGATAGATGCCGGTTTCCTTGCACACGCTGAGGCTCAGACGGCCCAGTCGTTTGAAATCGGTGGTCAGCGTGCGCGGCACATAGCTGTTCACTTCAATGTTCTGGCCATTGACCGAGTCGTCGGCCAATTCCATGACGCAATAATAGAAGCTGCTCTTCTGGTTCGATCCCACGTGCAGGATATTCATCAGGCCGCGATGACCGCGGGAGATGGGTTCGAACTGCTTGATGCCCTCAAACTCACGCTGGAAGGTCTTCTCAAACTCGAAGTCCTCACGCCAGACGACTTTCACTGCGCGAAGAGCTCCCGTGATGGTCTTGGCAATCCAGACCTCACCATACGAACCAGAGCCAATGCGGCGCAGGAGCTTCAGATCCGGGATGGGAATGTCATCCCGCACCGAGGGCGGATCTTTACGAGGAGCCGGGGCGGGTGGCAGCGGATCCGGCACCTCGGGGTTGTTAATAGCAAAAGGCCCTGACTCGGCGACCGGGTAGGCCGTGATTGGCGGCGGAGCCTGTTGCTGCTGAACAGCTTCTGGGGAGATGGGCGGCGGCGGCAGGCCCTCCCCCGGCGTCGTAACCGTCTCGAAGAATCCCATGGTCGTATCTTCGGAGATCGGAGGCGACTCTTTCTTCGATGAAGACTCGGTAGATCCTGGTTCCGGCATTGAGGGAAAGGTTAACGCTGTGAAAATTTCCGCTCGTTCAGAATTTCTGGAACCGCCAGCGCTCTTGAACTCCCCTCGTCAGTCCTCTTTAGTCATGCCCTCAGCCATAGGCCGCTCTAGAGCATCGTGCTTTCCAGACCCTGCACTTCCTTCTTCACGAGTGCGCCCACGCGGTGTTTCGCCAGATATACCTGCGCCGCATTAATGCCCAGGACATCGGCCGTCTTCTTCACACCCCAGCCCTTCATGACGTAACAGTCAAAAATCTGATACTGCCGGGGAGAGACTCGGGATTTCACGCGCTCCAGTGCGGCAGAGGTGATGTTGTCCCGCCACTCTTTGTCCCACACTTTTTCGAGGATATTATCCTTTTCATGTGTGAGGCGCTCCATGGCCAGATTCGCATTGTCAGAGTTTTCGTCGCCTTGGTCACCTAGGGATGGCTGACGTTTCCGCGCACGGAAGACGTCGAGGATGCGCCAGCGTGTCATCTGCAGCAGCCAGGCTTTGAAAGATCCGGCACGGGGATCGTATTGGCCCTTCTTTACTTGTCGCGCGATGGCGATAATCGTTTCCTGCACGACGTCAAAGGCCTCTTCGCGGGTGAGGCCAGCTTTGGTCGCCACGCTAAAAATGAGGCGCCAGTAGGTCTGGTAGAACTCATCCCAGACTTTGTGGTCTTCCCAGTTGTCGAGTTTCTCGATGAGACTTTTGCGCGTCTTCTCGCACAGCGTGCGCTGTTTCTTATCCTCAGTGGAGGGCTTTTGATTGCTGAGGTCGAGGGTGCTGCTACGCGCCATGGTGTAATCTCAAGTTTCCAAAGTGTGGGGAGGGAAAGCAAGAAGAAAGTGCATTGTCTGTTTGAGAGAAACCGCGCTGGATTTTCACGGCGTACGCGTGAAACTTACCGGCTGTCCCATGGAGACCCCTCAATCGAAGCCCGCCTCCCCTCCCCAACCGGCCTCCGCCGCGCCTGTCTCCCGTGTGCTCGTGGCCGACCAAAGTCTGACCAACCGGCGCCTCATCCGGGAAATCCTCACGGCTTTCATGAACTGCGAGGTGGATGACGCGGCCACGGCTGAGCATGCCTACGAGCGGGCCATCCAGCAGCCGTACAAGCTCTTCATCTTCGCCTTCAGCCTGCCAGACTTCAGCGGCGCGCTTCTAGATCGGCTCTTGGGCCGGGTCTACCCGAAGCTCCACTCCACGGAGATCATCCCCCCACCGGTCATCTTCCTGGTGCAGTCGAGCGAGGCCACAGCCTTTCACCAGATCCACCGAGACGCGCGCATTCGTGGGTCGGTGCCCCTGCCGCTGAATCTGGATACCCTCATGACCATGGCGGGAGGCGTGCTCACACGTAAATAATCTTGAGTGCTGCTTGAGCCAAACCCCATGCCCGGTTCTGAGACATCTGCCAATCCCTGCCTGCCCTCGTCCGCACGGACGAAGGTGAAGATTTGCGGTGTGACCCGGCCCGAGCAGGTACCAGAAATCGCCGCTCTGGGTGCAGACTTCATCGGGCTGAATTTCTGGCCGCAATCCAAACGCCATCTGCCGCTGGAGGAGGCTGCTCTCATGGCTGTCGAAGCGGGAGATGTGCCGCTTATCGGCGTGTTTGTGAATGCCGATCTGGAATACATCCGTGAAGCCGTCGCCGCGGCCAGCCTCTACGCGATCCAACTCCACGGGGATGAATCCCCCGCTGATTGCGAGGCCGTGATGGCTCTGGGTCTTCCTGTCATCAAAGCGTTTCAAGTGCGCGATGAGGCGACTCTGGATGCCATTGCAGACTATGCCGTTTCCGATGTGCTTCTGGATGCTTATCACCCCGGTCAGCGAGGCGGCATTGGCGCAACCTTCCCTTGGGATCTCGCGCTCACCTTCAAACAGCGCTTCCCGGAGCGCCGGCTATATCTGGCTGGCGGGCTGACGCCTGAAAATGTGGCGGAAGCCGTGCAAGGTGTGCAACCCTATGCGGTGGATGTAGCCAGCGGCGTGGAGAGTTCAATGCCAGGGATGAAAGAGATGGAAAAGGTGCGGAAGTTTATCGAGGCTGCACATGCGGTGCCCCATTCCTAAGGGAAGCAAGTCTCTCCAAGCTTCTGAAAGTCAAAGCAAGCAGTTGGAAGAGTTCGCGTGGATGATGCGTTCTTTTCGCTCGCACTCCCTGCATACGCACACGCCTTCGCAACTGCATCTGCTTCATCATGAAACGTCTCTTCACCGCCTCACTCCTCTCGCTCTGTCTTCCTTTCTTTGCGCAGGCCGAAAAGCCTGCCTCCGCTTCATCCGTCGAATGGATCTCGCTCTTCAACGGCGCTGACCTGACAGGTTGGCGCGGCGGCTCGACCTTTGATCATCGCAAGCTCCTGGAGATGCCCGAGGCCGAGCGCAAAGCGCAAATCGAAAAATGGACCGCCACCATGACGCAGGTCAGCGACAAGACCGGCAAGCCACACTGGTATGTGGAAAATGGCGAACTGGTGAATGACGGCTTCGGCGACTATGCCACCACCGAAAAAGACTACGGGAATTTCGAACTGAAACTCGAATACAAAACGGTGCCGAAAGCGGACTCCGGCATCTATCTCCGCGGCGTGCCACAGGTGCAGATTTGGGACTTCAATGAAAACGACGCGAAGGCTGTGGAGCTCGGCAAACCGAAAGGCTCCGGCGGCCTCTGGAACAACACCGCAGGCGCACCTGGCAGAGACCCGCTCGTAAAGGCAGACAAACCCCTGGGAGAATGGAATGCCTTCCGCATCATCATGGTCGGCAGCCGCGTCAGCGTCTGGCTCAATGATCAACTCGTGGTCGATAAGGCCATCCTGGAAAACTACTACGACAAGAAGCTCCCCGCCGAGCAACGTCGCCCCGTTCCGGTGCGCGGCCCCATCCAACTCCAGACTCATGGCGGAGAGATCCGCTGGCGCAATGTCATGATTCGCGAGATCGGCAATGAAGAAGCGAATACCTGGCTCGCGGACAGCACCATGCCCGAAATCTTCAATGGCAAAGACCTTACCAACTGGGCTGGCCCACTCGAGAACTACGAAGTCGTGGATGGTGCGATTCAATGCAAGCAAGGCAAAGGCGGCACGCTCTACTGGAACGAGGAAGTCGGTGATTTCGAAGCCCAGGTGGAATTCAAACTTCCTCCGGCTGGCAACAACGGCCTTGCCATTCGCTATCCCGGCAAAGGCGAAGCCGCTTACGACAGCATGTGCGAGCTACAGGTCTTGGACGAGAACTATGACAAGGTGAAAGCCCCTATCGATCCCCGTCAGGTGCATGGCTCTGCTTACGGCATGGTCGGCGCCCAGCGCGGCTATCAGTATCCTATTGGCGAATGGAACATTGAACGCGTCACTGTGAAAGGCAGCAAGATCACGGTGGAACTTAACGGCACCATTATTTTGGATGCCGATCTTAGTACCGTGGACATGGCCAATGTCATGGCAAAGAAACCACATCCTGGTAAAGACCTCACCAAGGGATTCTTTGGCTTTGCCGGACACAATGATCCGGTGGCATTCCGGAATGTGAGGGTGAAGAAGCTGTAGGGAATCAGATCCGTAGTTTTCCCGTGCGCGGCGTGCGGGAGAACTCGAAAGATTGCGCTCGAAATCGGTGCCGACATCTTCCTTACGGACGACGAGCGCAGCTCGAAGGATGGCCGAACTCCTCGGCATGGCTGCACGCGGCTCCATCGGGGTGATTCTGTTCGCCGCAGCCACTCATTCAGCCAGCGAAGCACAAACGGTCGCAGCGTTGGACGCTCTCGAAAGTCAGTCCACCCTTTGGATGTCATCGAAGGTGCGGGCTGAAGCACGCCGGATGATCTCTGAAATCTACCGGAGCTGAACTGGCTGACTTGCAACATGAACCGGGACACCGCGCTCCGTTTCGGTGCGGACATGGCCGTAGTCTTCTCCGCAACAGTGCAGCAATGCCGCCAAATCCCAGTTGGCTCCCACTAGCCCTCGCAGCACTTTGTCTGCGGGTCATTTTCATCCAGGTTGCCAGGATGCCCACATTTCAACCCACTTTCCTCCGCCTCCTCCCCCTAAAATCCCCATTCTGCGCGGCTCAAGTATAACTACGTAGTTATACTGAAGGCACCAGTATGCATTTTCCGGCGCCTTTCTGGCCTGGTACGCGCCACTGTCCCACTTTTCGCTTGCGCCCGATTTCATTTTTCAGCGGTTGAACGGCTCCGCTTCCTGACTATCCTCTCCTCCCCTTTTCTCCACACTATACGCAATAATCACACCCCATGAGCACCCCACCTCCTACCCATCAGTTCCAGGCTGAAGTCAAACAGCTCCTCGATATTGTCATTCACTCGCTCTACACGGATCGCGAGATCTTCGTCCGGGAGCTGGTCAGCAATGCTTCCGATGCGCTGGAGAAGATGCGCCTGCTGCAACTGACGGAGAAAGACATCTTCGACGAAAGCCTGCCGCTGGAGATCAATCTCAGCACGGACGAAACCGCCAAAACGCTCACTATCTCCGACTACGGGATCGGCATGACGCGGGAGGAACTCATTGAGAACCTCGGCACCATTGCTCACTCCGGCTCAAAGGCCTTCGTGAAGGCGCTCAAGGAATCCGGCAAGGACGGCGCGGAGAACGTCATCGGTCAGTTCGGTGTGGGTTTCTACGCGGCCTTCATGGTGGCGAGCGAAGTGAAAGTTTACACGCACTCCTGGCAGACCGGCGGGGAGCACCTCGTCTGGACCAGCGACGGCGCCACGGGCTACACGATTGAAGACGCACCGGGACAACGCCGGGGTTGCAAGCTCGTGCTGCAACTCAAGGATGACGCTGAGGAGTTCTGCAAGCCTGCGCGCATCAAGCAGATCCTCGCCAAGTATTCGAACTTCGTTGGCTTCCCCATCCACCTGAATGGTGAGCGCATCAATCACGTGGAAGCGCTTTGGTTGAAGAACAAGAGCGAGGTGAAGGAAGAGCAGTACAAGGAATTCTACAAGTTCGCGACGCACTCCTTTGACGAGCCATCGTATACTTTCCACTTCAATGCGGACGCCCCGCTGAACATCAACGCGCTGCTCTTCGCACCGACCCAGAACCCGGAGCAATACGGCATGGGCCAGATGGAACCCGGCGTGTCTCTGTATTGCCGCCGCGTGCTCATCGACGCCAAGCCAAAGAAATTCCTTCCCGAGTGGATGCGATTCGTCCGTGGTGTGGTGGACAGCGAAGATCTGCCGCTGAATATCTCCCGTGAATCCATGCAGGACAGCGCGCTCTTCCGCAAGCTGGCCCAGGTAGTGCAGAACCGTGTGGTCAAATTCTTCGAACGCGAGGCCGATGGCGACGCCGCGAAGTATGCCGAGTTCTACAAGACCTTCAGTCGCTTCTTCAAGGAAGGCGTGGCCACGGATTTCGAGAACAAGGAGAACATCGCAAAGCTGCTCCGCTTTGAGTCTTCCCTCACTGGCCCGGATGATGTCATCAGCTTGCCTGGCTATGTGCAGCGCATGAAGGAAGGTCAGACCGCCATCTATTATCAGATCGCACCGAGCCGCTCCGCCATTGAAGGTGGCCCTTACATTGAGGCCTTCAAGAGCAAGGGTTTTGAAGTGCTCTATCTCTATGAGTCCATCGATGATTATGTGGTGAATTCTCTCGGTAAGTTTGATGGCAAGTCCATCCAGGCCGTGAACTCAAGTGATGTGGATCTGGGCGATAGCGATGCCGAAGGCGAGAAGCTTACGGCGGAAGAGTCCGAAGCACTTTGCACCTGGCTCAAGGAATCCCTGGGCGAGCGGGTCGAGTCCGTGAAAGTCGGCAAGCGCCTCGTCAGCAGCCCGTCCATGGCACTCGTGCCCGATGGCGAAATGAGCCCGCAGATGCGTCAGATGATGCGCGCCCTGAAGAAGGACCAAGGCATGGGCGCTCCCAGCGTCATCATGGAGATCAATCCGAACCATACGATTGTTCGGAAGCTCGCCACCGTGAAGTCGGCTGATCCGGAGCTCGCCGGCGTCATCGCCGAGCAGTTGCTGGACAATGCGTTGCTGGCAGCAGGCCTGCTGGATGACACCCACAGCATGCTCACCCGCATGAACCGGATCCTGGAAAAGGCGTTGAGCTAGTTACACTTCGCCGAGCTGGAGAGGAACGGCCCCACCACAGGCCATTCCTCTCTGCATCAGCTCCCCTGCTTCGCCTTATCGCCGCTGAGCGCTGCCAGCGTCTCTGCGAGCTTCTTCTTGTTGGCTTCGCTCAGACGCGCTACCTCCAGCGTTTGTAGGGCCTTGATGGCTTCGTCGTTCCTGCCCAATCCTTTGAGCACTTCGGCCTGACGAATCAGGTACACCGAGGTCTGATTAACGCTCTGGGGCGTCTGCGTGGCCGCAAGACCAAACATGGCTGCAGCTGCCTCGGCCTGGCCACGTTGTTGCAGGAGCGTCCCGGCTTCATTGGCGGTGGCGCCTCTGCGGGGAAGGGCTTCGGCGATGGACTTGGCGACTTCCGCCATCTCAGCGACATCGAAGAAGCTGGACTTCGAGACCAGATCCTGGATGAGGTTGGGCCCAGGATTGGTTTTGGCCTGATTCTCATAACGGGCGACGAGCCATTCATCTTTGAGCAATGCATTGACCCAGGTAGCTCGCTCAGAGGCAGAGAGCTTCGGCTGCCGGTGCCAGATGTAGAGCTTCAGCAGGTCCCAGATTTCTGCGTCATAACCAAAATGTCTTTTCAATTGTTCCGCCCGGTCTGAGGCCAGTCCTTTCCTCCAGTTGGCGACGGCATCTGGTTCCTGAAGGCCGTGATGCAGGATCAACTTCAGACCCAAAGCTTCGCGGATCTGCCCATCCATCAAATTGTTGGGCGTCGCTTCCAGGACATGATTCAGATACGGCAGGATGCAGCGCGGATCGACCTTACCATCCTCCTTCTGCCGTCCCCACTTCCAAACCACGGCGCGAATAGGCATGATCCCCACTTCCTTCACCGCACTGCGAGCGTAATAATTATCGTCGGTGTTGGTCTTGATCGCCTTGTCATAAGCCTCAAGCGCAGGTTGCAGGTTACCCTGCCAGGCCTGACGCCCCACACTGGCCCGCAATGGACGCAGCATGAGCGTCTGCTGCCGCATGTCATTGGAACGCACCACAGCGCCCACATCCACCGTGGCGGCTTCCTTGTCGAAATAGGAAGCCAGCGGTTCATAGGTTTCATTCAGTTCACCAAGACCGCGCAGGCAGGCGGACAGAATCGCCGCATCCTGGATGTTGACCGCCGGCAATTGTTTGGCGGCGGCGATGAGCATCTTGTTCTTGTCCGACAACTCTGGGATCGCCGCCCGCTCCGACTTGGGCGGGAATGGCAAAGTTGCCAGCTCAATGTCCGCGAGCAGCGCCAGTGCCGGATCGTTCAGCGCCTGCAGGAAAGCCGGGCGATTCTCCACCACCTTCGCCGTCCAAAGCAGATTTTTGGTGAAGATATGCTGATGGCTGCGCCAGGAGTCGCGGAACCACGCGACTGCGTCGTCCATGCGGTTCTCTTCCAGGAGCACCGGCAGCATGGACGGTTTATTCGTCATGGTATCGCGGAAGGCGGCGAGCGTCGCCGTGATCCACGGTTTCTGATCCGCGCGGCCTGCCATGCGCACCACGGCCAGGATGGCTTCGTCGCAAGGGATGTAGTTGATCGCGCTATTTTTGCTTTGTTTCCCTAAAGCGGTGCGCTGCTGCCATGCATCCCAGTGAGCCTGCGCGGCGGCTTTCCAGGCCTCATCCGCTGGCAGACGACAGAAGCCATTCATGATCCAACTATATTGGTAACCATGCATGCAGTGGCTTTGCTTTTGGGCTTCAAGAGCCAGACCTGCCGCGATGCGAGACACTTCACCATCGATGGCCAGGGGCGCGCGGTAGCTGAGATGATGCCCAAGAGCAAGCCGGACGCGGGGCGCGGAAGCGGCGTCCTCCATCACTGCACGGTAGTGTTTCCAAAGCGTTGGGAACCCACCGGCGGCTGTCACGGCTTGTTGGCAAGCTTCGTTCTGGCGGGAGTTCTCTTCCGTGGCCAGGAAAAAGAGGGCGCCCATCTTGATTTCAGTGGCAATCTTCCTTTCCAGTTCACTGGCGTCCGGACTCGGCTCCCATTTTAGCGAAGCCAGGCGTTGCGGCTGCGTCATCTGCTCGAAGAAGTCATAGAATCCGATTCCCAGGAGTGTAGTCGTCGCGACACCCAAATCCTGACTGAGCCGTTTGGTGATGTGGTTCAGCCCCTTCTCCATATTCATCTCCCCACCGGCGCTGACCCATTCCTTCCTGATGGCCGCTCCCCATCCGATGGAATTTGACCAGCCACACATGGTGAGACTGCCCGTCTGGTCTTCCTGAAAGAGCTGCAAAGACGCCACCATGCCACCCCAGTTTGGAGTGGATCGCACCCCCTGTCTGATCATGGCGGAGGTGACAGTCCAGCCATTGCCGCCGCTGCCTGTGTCCCAAGTGCCCTTCCTGTCTTCCTCACTGATCAGGCTGCACGCTTTCAGATAAAACGCCTTTGCCGCCGTCAATTCGCCTTTCGCGGTCAGATCCGTGAAACGCGTCTGCACTTCGCTTTCCAGATCACTCTCGTCCGTTTGCCCAAGATCTGCGATGCGGCTGGCCTTCATCCACTGATCCACGCGGGACTGCTCCGCCTTCCACGCGCTGGCCATGATGTCCTTCACGATGGCGCCTACTTCCGCATTCGCCGTGCTTTCCTTGTTCAGTGAAGGTATGGTGGACTTCAGCAATTCAGCCAGACCTTCGCGGCTTGCTTCCGGGACTTTGGCGAGATCGCCCGCACGGGACTTGAGCAAATTCACCAAGGCAGGCTCCGCGTCCTTCGCCAGCAGTGCCAGGCAGAACTCCGAGCCAAACGTCTTCGGCTCAAACGCCGCCAGTTGTTTCGAAAGGGCTTCCCGTTTGGGCTCGGAATCTCTCACCATCGAGACAAATTTGCTGAGGACCGTTCCACTGCCATTCCGGGAGGACAACTTGATGCCGTCAAACTTGTCCGCCTCCTTGAGAAACGCGGAGTCTTTTAAGGCCGTCCATGCATAGTCATTTGTAACGGAAAGAGTAAATGCCTGTCTTAGTTGGTTTTCGCGCCACTGACTTATTTGCGAGAGTCCCAACATGTCCGAGGCCATCATGCCGGACGAGAAGCCAGCCCTGTCCTCCATGAGTTCAATCACGAGCGATCCCACCGCATAGATGGTGGGGTCATACGAACCGCCGTTCCCCCAACGGAAGGACACAAAGGAAGCCGACTTTTTCGCCCAGTCACGTTCCGAACCGAGGATACTCAGGAAGACTTGTTTCAGGAAAGCCTCCTGACCTGCGGGATTGCGCGTGAACCGTTGCGAGATGTACTCACTGAGCCACCAGAGCGTGGACTGGGCATATTGCTTGGCTGCACCGCTCATGGCCTTGTCCATCACAGCAGTCGACAGCCCACGAGAATTCCAACAATCGATCGCATCCACAAACGCCTCGACGGCATTGTTTCCTCCAAGTCCAATGGCACTCTTGGAATAGGCGTCCACGGCACTGCCATATTCCGCATCCGGGCAAAGCCAAAGGCGGACGTAAGCTTTTGAACTCTGGTAGGCCGCGGCGGTTAATGACTTCTCCAGGCGGGGCAGCAATTCTGCTTCCAGCTTCTTTCCACCATCAGCTTTCCATTCCTGCCAGATGAGGTACTGCGCGGGAGAAGGCCGCCAGATTTGGGACTCGTTGGCGCTGTAATAGCTGTTCATGGCATTCCACTGGGAAGTGCGGCTCGACTTCAGATCCGTGGCGTTTTCCTCCAGCAGCCTGGTCGCCAGAGGGGTTAGTTCTTCCAACCCCTTGTTCTTTGAGAGCACGATCCCCGCCCATCCGCTGAAGCCATCAAAGGCGAGACTGGGATGTTTCATCATGGAACGGCATACCTTTTCAAAGACATCCAGCCGCCGATTCACCACCTTCGCGTCCTTGTTGTCGTAGTAATTGCTGCGGGGAGGCCCTTTCGCGTAGAGGTTCGGCAACCGGGCGGTATTGTCATAAGAAGCCACCGCCTCCGGCAGGCTTTGCGCCCAGGCCAGCGCACCGCGGGGTGGCCTTTTCCCTTCGACTGCAAGGGCGTCCAGAAAAGCCGAGATTGCTTCAAACAATCCCATCCGTGATTCGAATGAGATGTCACGAGAACCACGCAAAGCACTCAGCAATTGCATACCGGTGCCCTGAGCCAATTCTTCCCAGGAGATGCTATTGAGAACCTCAGCAGCCTCTTTTGGATTGATGCGAGCCGTGGCCAGCAGGAGGCGGGCACGCGCGTCTTTGTGCTTGGGATTTTTTTCACACACCTGACGCAGCACGGCCACCGACTCCTCCCCGGCCTCCAGCATGTCCAGAAAGCCCGCATACTCGATAAGCCGCTGCTCGCCCGCGCCGTCCGCCGGTTTCAGGGCGGCTTTTACCAACTTTTCCGCGTCGGAGAAAGTCAGCAGTTTCATGTGCCGCTTCACTTCCTGCCGCACATAACTTTCATTCCCCTGACCATAGGAGGCGTTGAGTTGTTTCATCTCCATAATCATGGCGCGCACCGCGCGGTCACGATCACCACTCGCCACAGCCTTCTCCAGACGTGACTTAGTCTGCGTGGAGGAATAGCTGGCACTTCGGGACGAACTACGTCCGGATACGGAAGTCAGTGCCGTAGCTGCGGCGAGCTTCTTCCACTGCTCTGCCTCGTCTTTCATGCCCAGCTTCTCATAGGCGGCCATGAGGACTTCCTTATCGGCGGCATTCATCTGAGTCACTTTCAGGCGGCGGGCGGCCAGCTTGGCGGTCTCCTGAACTTTCGCGTCAAGTTTTGCGAAGTCCGTGCTGCTGGCTTCAAAAACCAGGGCAACATCGGCCTCACGCCGCAGCTTCGCTTCCAAGGGCTTTTCCAGCAGCGCTGCCAGCGCGACAGCGGCACGGGCGTGATCTTCCTTCTTCTCCAAATAAGCGGCCTGCCAGACCAAGTCATCCACAGAGGGATCCGGCGCACTGAGACGCTTCGCCATATCTTCTTCAAAGACCTTCTCGTCACCGCTCACGGAGGTAAACAACAAGCGAAGATTGGCGTCCTGAACCTTACCCAGCAGTGGCTTCAGCGGAGTGTAGTCCACACGGCTTCCGTCATTCCGCTGCTGATTGAAGGGATCCACATGACGCATCATGACCACTAGCACACCTGGCACGCGGCTATCTAGCGGAGGGAAAGCAAGCGGCTTCAGTTCGAAGGCCGTCTGCCTGCCGGAAAACATGATTCCCAGAGGATTCGCCATGTTCTGCTGTTTCTGGCGTTTGCTTTCGTCCTGCTGCAGCACCCGGCACTGATCTTCCCAGAATTCAATGAAGTCCTCCCAGGCGCCTTCCGCGATGAGCGCATTGGCAAAAAACAAGAACATG